>NZ_JBVHHY010000012.1:0-260842 GCF_055560835.1 Kitasatospora sp. NPDC023120
GATCCGGTCGCCCTCGACGGCCAGGCGGCCGCCCTCGGCGACGACGCCGTCGGGCAGGACCAGGCGGGCTCCGGCCAGGGCGGTACGGTCACGGTTCGTGATGATCGCGATCTCCTCGGCCTGTGCTCACAGTTGCTCGAATCTGCGCAAGTATAAGCAGGAATCGACGGTCGGATCGCGGCTGCCCGACTGCTTCCGGAATCCACCCCACCTGTTGCCTGACCTACACTCCGTTCATGCTCAAAGCTGATCGCGCCGCCCGGATCCTGTCCCACATCACCGAGGTGGGGAGCGCGGATGTGCACGCGCTCTCCGAACTGCTCGGGGTGTCGGGCGCGACCGTGCGCCGCGACCTCCAGGAACTGCACGACCAGGGCCTGCTCCACCGCACCCACGGCGGAGCGGTGACGGGGTCGGTGAACCTCGAGCTCCCGCTCCGGCACCGCAGCGGCAAGCAGCAGGAGGAGAAGCGCGCCATCGCCCGCGCGGCGGCCGAACTCGTGCCGGAGGGCGCCGTGGTCGGCCTGTCCGGCGGCACGACCACCACCGAACTGGCCCGGATCCTCGGCGAGCGGGGCAACGTCACCGTCGTCACCAACGCCGTCAACATCGCGGCCGAGCTGATCGTGCGCCCCGAGGTCCGGCTGGTCGTGATCGGCGGCATCGCCCGCTCGGCCAGCTACGAACTGGTCGGCCCGGCCGCGGACGCCATGCTCCAGCGCTACCACCTCGACCTCGCCTTCATCGGCGTGGACGGCCTGACCGCCCGGGAGGGCTGCACCACCCACGACGAGATGGAGGCCCAGACCGACCGTACCTTCGTGCGCCGCAGCGCCCGGGCGGTCGTCCTCGCCGACCGGACCAAGGTCGGCCAGGTCACCTTCGCGTCGATCTGCCCGCTCTCCGACGTGCACGACCTGGTCACCGACAGCGGGCTGTCCGACGCCCAGGAGAAGGCCATCGCCGACTCCGGCGTGCGGATCCACCGGGCCTGACGCCAGGAGTCAGGCCCGGCTCGGTGCGCTACAGCGCGGCGGCCAGCTTGTCGGCGGCGCGGAGGGTGACGGCGGCCAGGGTGATGGTCGGGTTGGCGGTGCCGCCGGTCGGGAAGACCGAGGAGCCGACGACCCAGATGCCGGGGTGGTCGTGGGACTGGCCGAACTCGTCCACCACCGAGTCCGCGCCCGTCGTCCCCATCCGCATCGTCCCCATCAGGTGGCCCGAGCCCTTGTACTTCCCGGTCGGGGCCGCCGGGGAGATCTCCTCCGCGCCGATGGTGCCCTCCAGGTACTGCCAGATCCGGTGGGCGACGCTGTGGCCGTACGCCAGCGCGGCCTTGGAGTAGGCGTCGATCCGGTAGTCGAGCCTCGGGCGGGGCAGTCCGAGTGCGTCGAGCTTGTCGGACAGCGTGACCCGGTTGTCCGGGTTCGGCAGCTGCTCGGTGGAGTAGCTGAAGCGCAGCATCCGGCTCACCCGGTGGTTGAGGGCGTCCCTGAGCTCGGTGCCGGTCGTGCGGATCTTCTTGGTGGCGGTGTCGAACAGCAGGTGGTCGAGCGCGGTCTCGGGCGATTCGGTCCGCCCCCAGCCGTCGTTGCCGACGGTCATCCGGAAGCCGCCGGTGTCCCTGCGGAACGCGCCGTCCCGGAAGTTCTCGATGCCGAGCGTGCTCTGCGGGCCGCGGAAGGGGAAGACCGGTTCGCCGAGCAGGCCGACGACCTCGTCGGTCAGATGGTCCATCAGGTTCCGGCCGACCTGGTCGCTGGTGTTCTTCAGGCCCGAGATCAGCCAGAGCTTCGGCGTCTCGACGGCGTTGACGGCCAGCACCACGTGCCGGGCGGTGACGCTCTCCTCGGCGAGGTCGGGCACGGACCAGTTCTTGAAGGTGACCGTCGACGCCTCGTCCTGCTGCTGGGCCACCTTCGTGACCACGCGGGCGCCGCGCAGCTCGACCCCGAGGCCCAGCGCCTTCCGCACGTGCCGCCCGGCGTCGTACTTCGCGCCGGACGGGCAGATCGGCAGACAGCTGGAGTTGCCCTGGCAGGAGCTGTACCCCTGGTACTCCCGGGAGTTGCGGGCCTGCGGCGTGGTGATCGGGACCACCTCGACGTTGTCGACGGGCGGCATGTCCGCCAGCGCCGCCCGCACCCGCAGATCGCCGTAGCTCGGTGCGATGCCGGGCATCGGGAACCGGCTGCTGCGCCGGGTCAGGCCCGCCCACTCGGCGTCGTTGCCGGAGACGCCCAGCTCCTGCTCGGCCCGGGCGAAGAAGGGCTCCAACTCGTCGTAGTCGAACGGCCAGTCCACCCCGCGGCCGTAGACCGTGGCGAGCCGGAAGTCGTTCGGCAGCCAGCGCGGGCAGTTGCCCCGCCAGACCCAGGTGCTGCCGCCGGTCATCCGCTGGAAGCCGCTCTTGAACAGGTCGGGGCCGACCTGGTCGTAGTAGAGGTTCATGACGGTCCTGTCGCCGACGCCGTCCTGGGAGGGCGCGAAGCCGTCCTTGTTGTTGAGCAGGTCGGCGTACGGCGTCGGAACGGCCTTGGTGGGGGAGAGCTGGTAGGCCTCGACGAACGCGGCCCGTTCCGCCGGGCCCGTGTCGTTGTTGCCGGCGTCCAGGATCAGGATCCTGGCGTCGGGCTTGGCGGTCTTGACCGTGCAGGCGGTGAGCGCGCCGGCGACGCCGGCGCCCACGATGACGAGGTCGAAGTCGAAGTCCATGGTGGTCGGTTCCTCTCCCGCTCAGGGGTGCTGGGTCCAGTAGCCGTAGCCGCTGGGTTCGGGCGGGACGGGGGCGGCGGAGCCGGGGTGGGCCTGGATCACCTTCCAGATCAGGCCGGAGCGCCACTGCGCGGAGGAGCCGGGCGGGTCCGTCGTCTCGTCCGGCCGGGCGAACTGCCCGGTGAACCAGACGGTGACGGTCGCCCGGGCGGCGAGCGCGAGCGCGGTGTCGCCGTCGAGCGCGGTCTTCAGCGCCTTGTCGGTGTCGCCGGTCGCGGTGGCGGCGCGCCAGGCGTCCAACAGGCGGTCGAGGTCGGCGGGATAGGCCGCTTCGAGTCGCAGCCGGAAGGCCTCGGCGAGCTGCTCGTCGAGGGCGGGCTCACCGGTGAGGTGCTCGGAGAGCGCGAGGAAGTCCGTGGCGGGTGACATGTGGCGGGTGCCTCTCGTGATCGAGTCGGCACCCAGTGTGACGGCGTTCGCCCGCAAACCACGGGAGGGCCTCCGGCGAGTTGGGTAGGCTGACGGGATGACCGAAGGACTCCCTCCGGGAGGCGTCGAGCTCAGCGAATCGGCCGCCGAGGCCAGGTGGACGAACGCCTGGACACCCACCCAGGTGGCGGCCCGGCTGGCCGGGGTGTCCGTCCCCTGGTGCGTGGCCGGGGGCTGGGCGGTCGACCTGTTCAGGGGCGGGCGGACCCGTCCGCACGGTGACCTCGAGATCGCCGTCCCCGCCGAGGGCTTCCCCGAGATCCGGGCGCGGTTCCCCGGGTTCGCGTTCGACATCGTGGCGTCCGGGCACATCTGGGAGACGCCCGCACCGGAGGTCTGGGAGCTGACCCACCAGACGTGGCTGCGCGACCCGTCCACCGGGGACTTCCTGGTGGACGTGTTCCGCGAGCCGCACGAGGGCGACACCTGGATCTGCCGGCGCGACCCGTCGATCCGCCTGCCGTACGGCGCCGTCGTCCGCCGCACCTCCGACGGGATCCCCTATCTGGCGCCGGAGTTGGCGCTGCTGTTCAAGGCCAAGGCCCTCCGCCCCAAGGACCGGCACGACTTCACCGGCGCGGTCGCCCTGATGGACGAGGCCCAGCGGCGGACCCTCGCCACGCTGCTCGCCCGGGTGCACCCGGGGCACGGCTGGCTGGACGCCCTCTAGCCGCCGCGAGCCGGTAGCCGGATCTTGGGGCGGTCAGTCCTGCCGGGAGACCGCCGACTCCCGGTCGGGGTAGGCGGCGAGGAGGGCGAGCCAGAGCTGGAAGCGGTCCTGCATGGACTGCAGGGACCGGCCGGTGAGGCGCTCGATCTGGTCCAGGCGGTAGCGGACGGTGTTCCGGTGGACGAACAGCCGGTCCGCGACGGTCTGGACGGAGCAGTCCGCGGCCAGGTAGGCGTGCAGGGTCGAGACGAGCTCGGCCTGGTTGGCCCGGTCGAAGCGGGTGAGCGGGCGCAGCACCTCGGCGGCGAGCTGCTTCAACGGCAGATCGGGGCTGGACAGCAGCAGGCACGGCAGGTTGAGCGGGTCGCCGGCGTGGACGCCGGGGCCCCTGGTGAGGGCCGCCTGCGCCTCGAACCAGCTCCAGCGCAGACCGTCGACGCCCCGGTAGCAGCCGCCGATCCCGACCGAGGCGCGGGTGTCCAGACCGGACAGGGCGGTGCCGAGCCGCCGGGCCGGCTCCTCCGCGGGCGCGGACTGCGGGAGCACCGCCACCAGGTACCGGTTGACGACGGCGGTGAGCGCCGGCTCGGGGGAGTCGGGGCGGTCGGCGGTCAGCCAGGGCAGCCGCGCCAGCCGCCGGTCCGCCGCCGGCCCCTCCTCCTCCGGCGCCAGGCGGCCCAGGACGACCCGGTGGGCGGCCTTGGCGTCGAGCCCGAACGCGGCGAGCCGGCGCTCGGCGGCCGCCGGTGCGAGCACGTCCCGCACGATGTCCTCGAGGACCTGGCCGACCAGTTCCCGCCGCCCGGCCAGGTGGGCCTGACGGCGGGCCAGCTCCAGCCCGACCAGCCGTACCGCGTACGGGAGCACGTCCGCCGCCCGGCCGGGCGAGCGCAGGCAGAGGAACGCCAGGACCACCCCGTCGACCTGCACCGGCAGCCGCAGCGGTCCGGCGCGACCGGGCCGGTCCGGGCCCTCGGCGCCGTCCGGTCCCACGGCGTGATCCGAGGACAGCGGCCCGGCCGCCCGTACCTCCGCGAGCAGCGCGCCGGACCGCTCCGGGGCGGCGGCGAGGACCGTGCCGTGGCGGTCGACCACGGCGACCTCGGACCCGCAGGCGCGCCGCAGCACCCGCAGCAGCGCGGGCAGCCCCTCGCCGGTCAGCAGGGCCTGGACCAGCAGGTCGTGCTGGTCGACCAACCGCCGCTGCGCGCTGTGGTCCTCGGTCGCGATCCGCTCGGCGACCAGGCGGTTCACCGCGATGAACGGCGTCTCGTACGGGACCTCCAGCACCGCCAGACCCAGCCGCTCCGCCTCGGCCACCGTCGCCCGCGGCACGGTGGTGTGGCTCAGCCCGGTGCCGAAGCCGATCCCCGACGCACCGGCGGCCGCCACCCGCTGGACGAAGGCGGTCTGCGCGGCGGTGGTCCGCTGCCGCAGTCCGGTGGTGAGGAGGAGCTCCCCGCCCGTCATCCACGGTGTCGGATCGGCGAGTTCCGTCACCGCGACCCAGCGGACGACCCGTTCGACCCCGGCCGCGCCGGTACACAGCCGCAGGCCGAGGTCCTGTTCCCGAAGCAGTTCGCGCAGCGTCACCGACATGCGCCGGACTGTAGTGCCGCACAACTCGGGGAGGGAAGACCGTGCAGGCGTCCATGGCCGGATCGAGGGAATCTCCCTACGTTTTCGTACGCCCCTCTCGCACCACCAGCCCCGCGGCACCGTCCCCGCGACACCGACCGTGGCGAGACCGACCATGCGACACCGACCGGAAGGGCCGTACGAGTTGACGCAGGACGTGATGGACGACAGCGAGCGCTCGCCGCGACCGGCCCCGGCCCCGGCCCCGGGCGCGGTCCGGCTCGAAGCGCTGGCGAAGACCTTCGACGGCCAGGTCCGCGCGGTCGACGGCGTGGACCTGGAGATCGGCGAGGGCGAGTTCTTCGCGATGCTCGGCCCGTCCGGGTCCGGGAAGACCACGGTGCTGCGCATGATCGCGGGCTTCGAGGCGCCGACCTCGGGCCGGGTGCTGCTGGGCGGAGCCGATGTCACCGGTCTCGCCCCGTTCGACCGGGACGTCAACACGGTGTTCCAGGACTACGCGCTCTTCCCGCACATGACGGTGGAGCGCAACGTCGGCTACGGCCTGATGGTCCGCCGGGTGCCCAGGGCCGAGCGGGCGGAGCGGGTGCGCGCGGCGCTCGCGATGGTCCGGCTCGAGGGCTTCGAGCGGCGTCGGCCCGCCCAGCTCTCCGGTGGACAGCGCCAGCGGGTGGCGCTGGCACGGGCGTTGGTGAACCGCCCGAAGGTGCTGCTTCTCGACGAGCCGCTCGGCGCCCTCGACCTGAAGCTCCGCCACGAGATGCAGGCGGAGCTCAAGCGGATCCAGCGCGAGGTGGGGATCACCTTCGTGTTCGTCACCCACGACCAGGACGAGGCGCTGACGATGAGCGACCGCGTCGCGGTGTTCAACGCGGGGCGGATCGAGCAGGTCGGCTCGCCCGCCGAGGTGTACGAGCACCCGGCCACCGCCTTCGTCGCCGGTTTCGTCGGCACCTCCAACCTGCTGGACGGTGCGGCGGCGGAGCAGGTCGTGGGCGAGGCCGGGCTGTTCAGCGTGCGGCCGGAGAAGATCCGGATAGCGCACCCGGACGATCCCGCCGGGCCCGACGAGCTGTCGGCGGTCGGGCGGGTGGCCGAGGTGGTCTACGCGGGCGGGCACACCCGGCTCCTGGTCGACCTGGAGGCCGGCGGGCGGCTGACCGCCGTCCGGCAGAACCTCGACGAGGGCTCGGCCGACGTCCTCCGCCACCGCGGCACCGACGTCGTGCTGGCCTGGCAGCGCAGGCACACCGTCCGCGTCGGCGCCTGAACCCCCCCATCGCCTCCTCGAAGATCGGAACACACCGCCATGCGCATCCCCGCCACCGCCCGTACCGCGGCCGCCGCCGCGGCCGTCGTCCTGCTGGCCGCAGGGTGCGGCAGCTCCGCCGGGACGAGCAGCACCGCCCACGGTCTGAACCCGCCGAAGCTTCCGATGCCGCAGTCCCTGGGCGCCGGTGAGGGCCAGGTGAACCTGGTCGCCTGGGCGGGCTACGCCGAGGACGGCTCGGACGACAAGAACGTCGACTGGGTCCACCCCTTCGAGCAGCAGACCGGCTGCAAGGTCAACACGAAGATCGCCGGCACCTCGGACGAGATGGTCTCGCTGATGAAGACCGGCCAGTACGACGCCGTCTCGGCGTCCGGCGACGCGACGCTGCGGCTGATCGCGGCCGGCGACGTCGCACCCGTCAACACGGGCCTGGTGCCGAACTACGCCGACGTCTTCGAGGGCCTGAAGAACCAGCCGTGGAACTCGGTGAACGGCCAGATGTACGGCATCCCGCACGGCCGCGGCGCCAACCTGCTGATGTACCGCACCGACAAGGTCTCGCCGGCGCCGGACTCCTGGCGCGTGGTCTTCGACGGCTCCTCGTCCTTTGCCGGGCACGTCACCGCCTACGACTCCCCGATCTACATCGCCGACGCGGCGCTGTACCTGATGCAGGCCAAGCCGGACCTGGGCATCAAGAACCCCTACGCCCTGGACGACACCCAACTCAAGGCCGCCGTCGACCTGTTGAAGGCCCAGCACCAGGCGGTCGGCGAGTACTGGAGCGATTACCAGAAGGCCGAGAACTCCTTCAAGACCGGTGACACCGTGGTCGGCACCACCTGGCAGGTGATCGCCAACATGGCGCAGGCCGACAAGGCGCCGGTGCAGGCGGTGCTGCCGAAGGAGGGCGCCACCGGCTGGTCGGACACCTGGATGGTGTCGGCGAAGGCCGCGCACCCCAACTGCGCCTACCAGTGGATGAACTGGATCGTCTCGCCGAAGGCCAACGCCCAGGTCGCCGAGTGGTTCGGCGAGGCCCCGGCCAACGCCAAGGCCTGCGACCAGACCTCGGACAAGAACTTCTGCACCACCTTCCACGCCACCGACGAGCCGTACTGGAAGGACGTCCACTACTGGACCACCCCGGTCAAGAACTGCCTGGACGGCCGCGGCGCGTCCTGCACCGACTACGCCGCCTGGACCGCCGCCTGGACCGAGATCAAGGGCTGACCGATGGCGATCAACGCCCAGCGGCAGGTCGGCACGGGGCACGGCGGCACACGGCGCGGCGGCGTGCGGCGGGGCGCCGTGCGGCAGGCGGCCTCCGTCCTGCACCGGCACACCCGGCTGCGGCTGGCGCTGCTGCTGGCCGCGCCAATGGCCTGGCTGGTGCTCGCCTACCTGGGCTCGCTCGCGGTCCTGCTCCTCTCGGCCTTCTGGGCGGTCGACGACTTCACCTTCGACGTCGTCCGGGTCTGGAACACCGCCAACTTCCACACCGTCCTCACCGAGCCGGTGTACCGGTCGATCGCCCTGCGCACCCTCGGCATCGCCGCCGCGGTCACGGTGATCGACGCCGTGGTGGCGTTCCCGATGGCCTTCTACATGGCCCGGATCGCTCGCCCGCGCACCCGCAAGCTCCTGGTGGTCGCGGTGCTGACCCCGCTCTGGGCGAGCTACCTGGTCAAGGCGTACGCCTGGCGGACCATCTTCAGCCAGGGCGGGGTGCTCGACTGGCTCGGCGGCCCGGTCGGGGTGGGCAGCCCCGGGTACGGCACGACGGCGGTCATCGTCGTCCTCGCCTACCTGTGGCTGCCGTACATGATCCTGCCGATCCACGCGGGGCTGGAGAACCTGCCGGCCAACCTCCTCGACGCCTCGGCCGACCTGGGCGCCTCCGCCGGACGGACCTTCCGCTCGGTGGTCCTCCCGCACGTCCTGCCCTCGGTGTTCGCCGGGTCCGTCCTCACCTTCTCGCTGAGCCTGGGCGACTACATCGCCGTGCGGATCGTCGGCGGGAAGACCCAGATGCTGGGCACCGCGATCGCCGACAACGTGACGCTCAACCTGCCGCTGGCCGCCGCGCTGTCCTGCGTACCGGTGGCCCTGATCGTCGGCTACCTGCTCGCCGTGCGCCGGACCGGCGCCCTGGACTCGCTGTAGGGGAGCACCGTGGTCTTCTCCCGCCGGACCCGCATCGCGCTGCGCGCGGCCACCGTCGTCGGCCTCGCCGTCGTCTACCTACCGCTGCTGCTGGTCCTCCTCAACTCGCTCAACCGGGACCGCTCCTTCGCCTGGCCGCCGACCGGGCTCACCACCGAGTGGTGGGTCCGGGCGTGGCAGTCCGACGGCGCCCGCAGCGCGCTGCTCGCCTCGCTGCGGGCGGGGGCGGGGGCGACGCTGGTGGCGCTGGTCCTGGGCACCATGACCGCCTTCGCGGTCCAGCGCTACCGGTTCTTCGGCCGGCAGACGGTGTCGTTCCTGGTGATCCTGCCGATCGCGCTGCCCGGCATCGTCACCGGCATCGCCCTCAACGCCGCGTTCCGCACCGTGCTGGGCCCGGCGGGCATCGGCTTCGGCATGCTCACCGTCGTCATCGGGCACGCCACGTTCTGCATCGTCGTGGTCTTCAACAACGTCATCGCCCGGCTGCGCCGGATGTCGCCCTCGGCGGAGGAGGCCTCCGCCGACCTCGGCGCGCACACCTTCCAGACCTTCCGGTACGTCACCTTCCCGGCCGTGCGGTCGGCACTGCTGGCGGGCGGGCTGCTGGCCTTCGCGCTCTCCTTCGACGAGATCGTGGTGACCACCTTCACCGCCGGGCCCGGCGTGCAGACACTGCCGGTCTGGATCTACGCCCACCTGGCACGGCCCAACCAGGCCCCGGTGGTCAACGTGGTGGCGGCGGTCCTGGTGCTGCTCTCCGTCCTCCCGGTGTACCTGGCCCAACGGCTGTCCGCCGACACCCCGGGCGGTCGGCCCTGACCCCGGCCGCCCGGCATCGCGGTAGGCGCCGGCGACCGCAGCCTGCCCGAACGCCGTCGGGACCCGGGCATCCGTGTCGGCATCCGCCACATGACGAACAAGCGATTTGAAAAATTATTCATATCCATAGATCCTGACGTGACCGCGGTGTTCGACGGGGAACGGTGCGAGCGGCCGGCCCAGTCCCGCTGACCACGGAAAACCCCGAGCGACTGGATCCTGTGAGCATGAGCGACAATCTCCCCGCCTGCCCGAAGTGCGGCGGCGAGTACACCTACGAGATGGACGCGCTGATGGTCTGTCCGGAGTGTGGCCACGAGTGGGCGCCGGGTGACGCCGCGGCTCCGGCCGGGGCGGGCGAGCGGGTGATCAAGGACTCGGTCGGCAACGTGCTGAGCGACGGCGACACGGTGACGGTCGTCAAGGCGCTCAAGGTCAAGGGCAGCGCCTCCGGTATCAAGGCGGGCACCAAGGTCCGCAACATCCGCCTGGTCGACGGTGTGGACGGGCACGACATCGACTGCCGCATCGAGGGCTTCGGCGCGATGCAGCTGAAGTCCAGCGTGGTCAAGAAGGCCTGACCCGCCGGCCCCGCCCGTACCGCGGCCCGAGGGCCCGTCCGCCACGCGCGGACGGGCCCTCGGGCTTTCGGTGCCCGTACGGCCGGGTCAGAAGGCGGAGTTGGCGAACCAGTGGGCCAGCAGGTCCTCGTCGCCGGTCACCTCGACGCGGTCGGCGGTGCGGTCGAGGCGGCCGTAGAGGACGAGCAGCAGGTCGGCGGCGGTGGCCCGGAGGGTGGCGTCGGCGGGCGTGTCCGTGGCGTCCTCGTCGAGGGCGAAGCCGTCGGGGCGCAGCCGGACCAGCCAGTCGCCGGCTCCGTCGGTGCGGGTGAAGCGGATGGTCCGGTGGTCGGCGCGCAGCTCGGCGGTCCTGGGGGCGAAGAGGGCGGCGAAGGGCAGGTTGGTGAGGAACTCGGCCACGCCGTCGGCGGCGAGGGCCGGGTCGAGGTCCGGGGTCAGGCCGAGCGCGAGTTCGGCGTCGACGCGGTGGACGAGGGTCTCGAACAGCATCCGGCGCACCCAGAAGCGGGCGTGCTGGTCGGCACCCCAGGCCCACATCGGGGCGTCGAGGTCGGTCTCGGCGAACGCCTTCGCGGCCTGCTCGGCGGACTCGGCGAGCCAGGCGGGGTAGTCCTCCGGCCGTTCGGGCAGCTGCAGGTCGACGTCGCGGCTGCGCGGCGGCTCCTGGATCCGCTGCCGGAGCAGGACGGTGAACCAGCGGTGCACGCTGCCGGTGTGGCGGACGAGGTCGGCGAGGGTCCAGCCCGGGCAGCCGGGCACCGGGAGCGACGGGTCGGCGTGCTCCACGGCGGCGACGAAGCGGGCGGTCTCGGCGGCGACGGCGGTGCCGTGGTCGAGCGGGGTCATGAACGGTTCTCCCAGGGGTGCGGGTCTGGCGGGCGCCCAATGTTTCAGCACATGAAGCAATCGGGGTGACGCTAGGCCTGAAAGGTTGAACCTGTCAAGTATTTCCCGAGCCCGCCCGGGTGGAGAGCCGGTCCCCGCCCGGACGGAGACCCGGTCCCCGCCCGGACGGGCAGCACGGCTCAGGGCAGCACAGCTCAGGGCAGCAGGGCTCAGGGCAGCAGGGCTCAGGACTCAGCCACCCGCCGGGACCCGCAGGGTGCCGTACCGCTGCATCCGCTGCCAGCGCAGCCGGGATCCCGCGAGCGCGGTGAAGACCGACTGGATCACCACCAGGTACATCAGCTGCCGGTAGACGAACTGCTGCAGCGGCAGGCTCCACAGCGGTCCGAGGCGTTCCTTGTCGAGCCGGAACGCGTAGGCGCCCATCAGCATCTGGACCAGCAGGAACCCCGCCCAGAGCCCGATGATCCGCACCGGGTCGAGGAAGACCAGCCCGTACAGCGCGAACACGTCGACCACCGGGGCGAGCAGGGGCAGCAGCACCTGGAACGTCAGCAGGTAGAGCAGCCCGCGTCGGCCGAGCTTGCCGGCCTGCCCGCCCTGGACGAGCGCGCCGCGGTGCTTCCACATCGCCTGCAGGGTGCCGTAGCACCAGCGGTAGCGCTGGCGCCACAGGGCGCCCAGCGAGGCGGGGGCCTCGGTCCACGCCTTGGCCCGCTCCTCGTAGACGACCCGCCAGCCGGCCCGGCAGAACGCCATGGTGAGGTCGGTGTCCTCGGCGAGGGTCTCCTCGCCCACACCGCCGACGGCCAGCAGCGCCGAGCGGCGGAAGGCGCCGACCGCGCCCGGCACGGTGGGCATGCACTCGGCGAGGTCGAAGAGCCGGCGGTCCAGGTTGAAGCCGACCACGTACTCGATGTGCTGCCAACGGCCGAGCAGGCCGCCGCGGTTGATCACCTTGGCGTTGCCGGAGACCGCCCCCACCGTCGGGTCGGCGAACGGCTGCACCAGTCGGCGGACGGCGTCCGGCTCGAACACGGTGTCGCCGTCGACCATCACCAGCAGCTCCGCGCGGGCGGCGGCGATGCCGGTGTTGAGGGCGGCCGGCTTGCCCGCGTTCTCCTGCCGGATCACCCGGGTGTACGGCAGGTGGAGCGATTCGACCAGGTCGGCGGTGCCGTCGGTGGAGCCGTCGTCGACCACGATCAGCTCCACCGGGTGGTCGGAGGCGAGCAGCGAGCGCAGCGCGGCCTCGATCCCGGCGGACTCGTTGTACGCGGGCACGATCACGCTGACCGGCTCGGTGACCGGCGGTCCCCAGGGGCGGCGGCGCAGCCGCTTGTGCCTGCGGGCGGCGACCAGGACGGCGACGGCGCGCAGCACGCTGATCGCGCCCGCCGCCCACAGCAGCCAGCCCAGGGCGGTGAGCGTCCAGTCGCCGCCCCGGAGGAGCCAGATGAACGCGGTCCCCTGGAGCCGGTCGGCGGTCCCGGCCGGGTGCACCGGGTCGGCGAGGCCGACGGCGTCGCTGACGGTGGTGACGTGCAGGCCGCGCGCCTTCAGCTGCGGCAGCAGGGTCGAGAGCGCCGCGACGGTCTGCGAGCGGTCCCCGCCCGCGTCGTGCATGAGCACGATCCGCCCCGGGCCGCCCGGGGCGTCGTCCAGGGTCTTGACGATCTGCGCGGTGCCCGGGCGGCGCCAGTCCTCGCTGTCCTGGGTGGTGAGCACGGTCAGGTATCCCGCCTGCCCGGCCTGCCGCACGGCGTCCCACTCGCGGTCGTCCAGGGCGTCCGCGCCGGAGGAGTACGGCGGTCGGAGCAGCGAGCTGGTCACCCCGGCCGAACCGGCCAGCGCGAGCTGGGTCTCGCGCAGCTCCAGCGAGCGGCGCCAGCCGGGTGCCGGGCCGAGGTCGGTGTGGGTGAAGGTGTGTACGCCGATCTGGTGGCCCTCGGCGACCATCCGCCGGACCAGGTCCGGGTGTGCGGCGGCCTGGGTGCCGACCACGAAGAAGGTCGCGTGCACCCCCTCCCGCCGCAGGACGTCGAGGATCTGCGGGGTCCAGGTCGGGTCCGGGCCGTCGTCGAAGGTGAGGGCGATGGTGCCGGGCCCGGGGGTGGCGCTGCGCGGCTGCGGACCGGCGGCGTCGATCACCGGACCGCCGTCGCGGATCGCCGCCGGGACGGTGCCCGCGCCCGCGTGCGTGGCCGACTGGTCCGGGCGGTCGTCGAAGGTGTGCTGGGTGTAGCCCTGGAGCAGCAGGGCGCCGGAGAGGGTGAGCATCAGGGCGGTCAGCAGCAGCCAGTGGGTGCGCAGCGGGCCCTGCCGGACCACGCCGCGTCGGCCTCTGCGGTTGCGGCCGGGGGCGGGGGTTCGTCGTCGGGTTGTGCTCATGGTGCTGCTTTCGGGGGTGCGGGGGGTGTGGGCGGTGCGGGGGAGTGTGCCCGGTCGGGTGTCAGGGTTTGGCGGGCTTGTTTCCCGAGTTACCCGGCGGGATGCTCGGGCGGCCGTGTCCGGGGGTGGGCGTGGGCTTCGGCGGTGTCGTGGGGGTGGCGGCCGGCGCCGGCGCACTCGGCTGGCCGGTGCCGGGCTCGGTCGGTGCCGCCCCGCCGGGCGTGGTCGGGCGCTGGAGGCCGACCGGAGTGGTGCCGCCCTGGCGGGTCGGCGTCGTCGTGTGCGGCGCGCCGGGCGCGGCCTCGGCTGCGGCCTCGGGGGTGTCGGACGGCGTGTCGGACGATGTGTCGGACGGTGTGGGAGCCGACGCGGGCATGCTCGGCGCGGGTGGCTGGGGCAGCGGGAGGAACGGCGCGTTCACGGTCGGGCCGCCGAGCAGGGTGCTGCCCAGGAGCATGAGGTACCCGCCCGCCGGCACGGCCAGCACCGCGCCGAGCCGGCGCATCCGGCGCTGGCGGCGGCCGGAGGAGTCGACGAACACGGGCGGGGGCGCGGCCTGCTCCTCCGTGGTGTCGGTGACGGCGGGCAGCTCGGCGGTGGCCGGACCCTCCGCGATGACCGGGTACTCCGCGGTGGCCGGGCCCTCCGGGTGGCCGGACCACGGGAGGTGCCCGGTGGGATCGACCGCGACGGCGGGGTCGACCACGGGGGCGGGGTCGGCCGCGGGGGCGGGGTCGGCCGCGGGGGCGAACTGCTCGGTCGGCGCCCCGGCAGCCGCGTCGCCGGGCGAGGGAGCGGGGAAGTACCGCGGGACCAGCGGAGGCTGGGGCTGCTCCTCGGCGGTCGGCCACGGGCCGTACGACGTGACGGGCACGGTATCGAGTCCAGGTGTTGTCGGTTCACAGGGTTGCCACGGCCGTACCCGCCGGTCACTGCGGGACCGGCGGTGCGATGGTCGTACCTGTTCAGCGCCGACTCGCGGTGTGTTGTCACACCCCTTTCCGCGGAGCTCGGTCGGGAAGCATCCGAGCCGCCGGGGCGGCGCACGCCCCGGCGGCTCGGGTGAGGGCCCGTGTGACGGAATCAGGCCGTGGGCCGGACCTCCGGGAGGGACGGGATATCGGCGACGCTGTCCAGCACGTAGGTGTGCGGGTGCCCCTCGAAGTCGCCGCGGCCGAGTTCGCCGGTCAGCACACCGATGACCACGCCCGCCCCGGCGTTGGCGGCGGCCTCGACGTCCACGACGGTGTCCCCGGCGGCCAGGACCCGGCGGACGTCGACGACGCCGGTCTTCTCCATCGTCCGGTGGATCATGTGCGGCGCCGGGCGCCCGCGCGGGACCTCGTCCGAGGTGACGACCGCGTCGAGGTTGCCGCCCTCGCCGGTGGACCAGCCGAGCGACTCCAGCAGCGGGTACGCGACGTCGTCGCTGAAGCCGGTGGTCAAGGCCACCTTGATGCCCCGCCGGCGCAGCTCGGCGAGGGCCGCCTCCACCCCGGGGATGGCCTGCGGGGGAGTGGTCCGGTACGCCTCGCGCAGGAACTCCGCGAAGGCCGCGTAGCTCTCCTCGACGAGCTCCGGGGTCGGGGTGCCGCCGCCGAGGCGGACCAGGGCGGTGATGGCCTCGCGCTTGTCGGTGCCCATCCAGGTCTGGAGGTCGGCCTCGGTGACGCCCACTCCGGTCCGCTCGACGGCGGTGCGCAGCGCCCGGTAGACGGCACCGGCTTCGTTGACGGTGGTCCCGGCCATGTCCAGGGCGACGAGCTCGATCACGGTGTCAGTCCTCTTCGGTGCGGTAGCGGCCGATGACGGTACGGCCTTCGATGGTGTTCTCGATGGTGAAGGTGGCCATGGCGGGCAGGTAGCGGTCGTCCGCGTCCTCCAGCGGCACGCCGAGGCTCGACGTGGTCAGCCGCCGTACCCGCAGCAGCGGGTCGCCGACGGGGACCCGGAGCAGCTCGGCGTCCTGCGGCTCGGCGGCGACGGCGTCG
This sequence comes from Kitasatospora sp. NPDC023120, assembly GCF_055560835.1. Taxonomy (NCBI): domain Bacteria; kingdom Bacillati; phylum Actinomycetota; class Actinomycetes; order Kitasatosporales; family Streptomycetaceae; genus Kitasatospora; species Kitasatospora sp. NPDC023120. Next base: position 15,544 of record NZ_JBVHHY010000012.1, read on the forward strand.
ATGGTGTGCCGGGCGCGGTGCAGGTCGACCTCGCGGCGCAGCAGTTCCTCGTAGACGGAACCGGTGTCCGGGTCGAAGTCGAACAGGATGCGGCCGACCTCGTGGACGAAGGTGGAGCGCTCCAGCATCGCCGGGACGCCGTCCAGCAGCCGCAGCCGGACGAGTTCGACCACCGGTGCGCCCTCGGCGAGGCCGAGCCGGGCCGCCGACTCAGGGGTCGCCCGGCGGCGGGCCACCTCGATGGTGGTCTGCCCGGGTTCGCGGCCGATGCCGCGGGCCCACTGGGTGAAGGACAGGAAGGTGCCGAACGGCTGGGAGGGGGTCGTGCGGCGGGCGACGGGCGGCTTCCCGCGGCCGCCGACCAGGCTGCCCTCGTGGCGCAGCAGGGCCAGGGCCTGGCGGACCGGGCCGCGGGAGGTGCCGAACTCGGCGCAGAGCTGCGCCTCGCTGGGCACCGGCCGGCCCTCGGGCCACTCGCCGGACTCGATGCGGCGCTGGAACTCGGCGCCGAGCCGTTGGTGGAGCGGGAGCTCCTCACTTGTCTGCACAAGTGGACTATGACACCCGAGGGCGGAACTTCTCAAGGCGGCTCCACCGGTCGGCTGCCGGGCCCGTCACCTGGTCGTTCACCCGGCTGTTCACCCGGACAACCGTCCCCGACCGCCGGTCGTCAGGTGGATGAACGCACGGTAACTTGTATAGACACCCCTTGACGTTGAGGCCGACGAGCCCGGAATCTGGAGCCATGAGCAGCAGCCCCGAACTCACGACCGCCTCCGCCGCCTCCCGTCCGTCCGCGCCCGGCACACCCGGCCGCAGCGACGTGGTGATCGTCGGCGCCGGCATCATCGGCCTCGCCCACGCCTTCGAGGCGCTGAGCCGCGGACTGTCCGTCACCGTCCTCGAACGCGACCGGCAGCCCGTCGGTGCCTCGGTCCGCAACTTCGGCCACTGCTGCATCAGCGCCCAGGACGGCGAACTGCTCGCCCTCGCCCAGCGGTCCCGGCCCGGCTGGCTGCGCGCCGCCGAGGCCGCCGGCATCTGGGCCGAGGAGGCCGGCACGCTGGTGGTGGCCCGGTCGGCGACCGAGGTGGCCGTCCTGGAGGAACTGCGCGCCGAGCGCGGCGGCGACGAGGTCAGGCTGCGCACCGCCGCCGAGACGGCACGGCTCCTCGGCCGCGCGGACGGCGAAGCCGGTGATCTGGTGGGCGGCGCGCTGCTGCCCGCCGACCTGCGGGTGAACCCGCGCGAGGCGGCGCCCGCCCTGGCCCGCTGGGTGGACCAGCAGCCGGGGGGCCTGGTCCGGTGGGGCACCGCCGTCACCGGCGTCGAGCCCGGCACCGTCCACACCACCCGCGGCCCGGTCCACGGCGACCGGATCCTGGTCTGCGTCGGCCACGACCTGGACTACCTGTTCCCCGACATCGCCGAGGACCACGAGATCCAGCGCTGCCGGCTCACCATGGCCCGCGCCGAGGCCCCGGCCGGCTTCCGCACCGACTCCGCCGTGCTGACGGCCACCTCGATGCTCCGCTACGACGCCTTCACCACCCGCCCGTCGGCCGCCCGGCTACGGGAGGAGGTCGAGGGCCACAGCCCCGAACTGCTCGGGATCGGCGCCAATGTGATGTTCACCCGGCTCCCGGACGGCACCCTGCTGGTCGGCGACTCGCACCACTACGACGCCACCACCCCGCCGTTCGTGGAGGAGCGCACCCACGAGCTGCTGACCGACGCCGTCGCCCGCGTCCTGGGTGGGGAGCGCCTGCGGATCCTCGAACGCTGGCAGGGCGTCTACGCCAGCAGCCCCCGCGGTCCCCTGCTGGTGCGCGACCTGGCACCGGGAGTGCGCGCGATCTCCGTGACCTCGGGCATCGGCATGACACTGTCCTTCGGGCTCGCGGCCGCCACCTTCGACGGCACCCTCGCCCCGAGCGCCTGACCCCGACGCGGACCGCCCGGTGGCACCAGCCACCGGGCGCTCCACGTTCGCGTCCCCAGGCTCACCCTGCACGGCCCGGTCCTCGCCCCCGTGCTCCAAGTGGCGTTCACGAGTGGTGGACGACGGCCCACGAACGCAGGCTGGCTCCCGGTGATGCCCACCCGAACCACAGGGGCGGCGGGCGGGCGCCGCACGGCGTCGTCCCGAACCGGGGCGGCCGGGAACACCGGGAGTCGGTAGCACATGGTCGAACAGGGCATCAGTCCGAGCCGCCCGCCGTCCGTTCGCGGAAACGGCAGATCCGCACGGAGACGGGCGAGACACCGGCCCCCACGGGGGCGCTCCCGGGGAGCACGCAGCGGGGCGGCGCTCGCCGCGGCCGGACTGGCCTTCCTGGGGGCGATCGGGCCGACACCGAGCAGCGCGGCCTCACCATCCGTCCATGAGTCCGGGTCAGGAACGCGGGCACACTTCGTGCCTGGCCCCTGCCCCCAGACCGCCGAGCCGGTCCCCGGGCGGTGCGGGATGCTGGAGGTGCCCGAGAACCGCTCCCTGCGCCACGGGCGGACCATCCGGCTGGCCGTCGCGCTCATCCCCGCGGCCTCCGCGACGCCGGCCGGGGAGCCGGTGGTGTTCATGGAGGGGGGACCGGGCGGAGACGCGTTCGGGAACATCCCGTTCCTGATCGACGCCGGCGTGAACCGGGACCACGACCTGATCGTCATGGCCCAGCGCGGGACCCTCCACTCGGAGCCGAACCTCGCGTGCCCGGAGGTCGACCGGTTCGAGGCGCAGGCCGTGGGGCTGCCCTTCACCGCGCCGTCGACCGGGGAGCTCCGGGTGCGGGCGTCGAAGGAGTGCCGGGACCGTCTGACCGCCGAGGGCGTCGACCTGAGCGCCTACAACACCACCGAGAACGCCGCCGACTTCGCCGACCTCCGCAGGGCGCTGGAGATCGACCGGTGGAACGTCTACGGGTACTCCTACGGCACCAACCTCGGCCTCACCTACCTGCGCCTGCACCCCGAGGGGATCCGCTCGCTGGCGATCGACTCGGTCGCACCCCCGCCGGTGGTGACGCTGCCGTGGACCTGGGACAGCTTCCGGGAGGGGGTCGACGCGGTCTTCGCGGCGTGCGAGGCCCAACCCGCCTGCCGGAGCCGCTACCCGGACCTCCAGCGGACGCTGACGGAGCAGGTCCAGCGGCTGGAGGAACACCCCCTGACGCTGACGGTGCCGCCACCGGGCGGCGGAAGCCCGGTGAAGGTCGTCCTCGACGGGGGCACGCTGGTGGACCTGGTGGTGGCCAAGGCCGTCCCGTTCGTCGACCTCCCCGCGGCACTCGACGAACTCGCCCACGGAAATCCGGACCGCTTCGCGCGGGCCCGCGCCGCGGCCGCGACGCCCGTCATCGGCGAGTTCGCCACCGGGATGAAGGAGTCGATCGCCTGCAGCGAGTGGGCGCCGGGCTACTCGCAGTCCGACGTGCTGGCGGCGGGGCGCCGGAACTACCCCGACTGGCCGGATGCCGTCCTGGCCCAGGCGCCGCAGCTGCCCTTCCAGTACGACGTGTGCCGGATCTGGGACGTCCCGGACCGCACGTCCGTCCAGCGGGTGACCACCGTCAGCGACGTGCCGTCGCTCGTCGTCTCCGGCACCTTCGACTCCAAGACCGGGGCGAGCTGGGGCCAGTACGCGGCCCGGACGCTGTCCCGCTCGACCGTCGTGCGGATCCCGGGCATCGGCCACTGGGTGGTTCCCCAGTCGTGCTGCGCGCAGAGCGTCCTGGCCTCCTTCCTCCGCAACCCGACCGCGCCCGACACCGCCTGCGTGGCGGATCTCGCTCCCGCACCCTTCACCATCACCCCCGTCACCCCCGAAACGGAAACCGCATGATGCCCGTCCCCCCGCCCCGCCGCCGCACCGCGCGAGGGCTGCGCGCCACCCTGTCCGGGGCCGCCGCCGGGCTCCTCGTCGTCGGCCTCGCCGCACTGCCGGCCCGGGCCGAGTCCGGCGCCAGGGAGCGGCTCGGCACCGTCGCCCACACGGTGGGCCACGCCCACTTCGAGCCTGGCCCCTGCCCCCGGACCGCGGACCCGGCACCCCCGATCGAGAACCCCCGCTGCGGAACGCTCACCGTGCCCGAGAACCGCTCCCGGCACGACGGGCGGACGATCACCCTCGCGGTCGAGATCGTGCCGGCCGCCAACGGCAGACCGGCGCCCGACCCGATCGTGTGGCTCGCCGGCGGCCCCGGCGACGACGCGGTCTCCGAGATCCAGCTGGCGCTCAACGGCGGCCTGAACCGCGACCGGGACGTGATCTTCATGTCCCAGCGGGGCACCTACTCGGCCGACCCGGCGCTCACCTGCCCGAACATCGACGAGTTCAACGCCCGTGCGCTGAACCTGGTCTACGGCGCGCCCTCCACCGGGCGCCTGCACGTCGACGCGACCCGGGCCTGCCGCGACGAGCTGGCGAGCCGAGGGGCCGACCTCAGCGCGTACAACGGCACCGAGAGCGCCGCCGACTACGCCGACCTGCGCGAAGCGCTCTGCATCGAGCAGTGGAACGTGTTCGGCATCTCCTACGGCACCGACCTGGCCCTGCTCTACATGCGCCTGCACCCGAAGGGGATCCGGTCGGTCGGCATCGACGGCGTCCTGCCGCCGTCGCTGGCCGGAGGGGCCGTGACCTGGAAGGCCGCCCGAGAGGGCTTCGACGGCCTGTTCGATGCCTGCGCGCGGCAGCCCGCCTGCAACGACCGCTACCCGGGTCTGAAGGGCACCTTCGAGCGCCTCGTCGGTGAGCTCGAAGCCCGACCGCTCACCACCACCGTCACCGTGCCGGGGCAACCGGCGCCGGTGGAGGTCGTGCTGGACGGCGGAGTCCTGGTGAACTGGCTGGTCTCCGCCACCCACCTGGCGGCCGGCGTGCCCCGCTCCATCGACGAGCTGGCCCACGGCAACCCGCGGCGGATCGCCGAACAGTGGGCGGGCGGCAAGCTCAGCCCGCAGGCCATCGGCAGGGTCTCCCACGGGCTCGCCTACGGCGTCTTCTGCCGCGAGTGGACACCGTTCGAGAGCCAGGCGGACGTGACCGAGGCGGGGCGGCGCGAGTTCCCGTCGTTCCCCGACTCGGTGCTGGTCAACGCCCCGCTGCTCGCCTGGCTGCACGCGGACTGCGACGCCTGGGACGTGCCGCCGGCAGCGTCCTCGATCCGGGACGTGACCCGCAGCGACATCCCGACCCTCGTGCTGTCGGGCGGGTTCGACGCCCAGACCGCACCGAGCAGCGGGCCGTACGCCGCCCGCACGCTGAGCCGGTCCACCGAGGTGACGGTCCCCTACGTCGCCCACGTGGTCTTCGCCGACTCGGCGTGCGCGCAGTCGATCACGCGGTCGTTCTTCGAGACTCCGATCACGCCGGACACGGGCTGCCTCGCGGGTCTCCAGCCGCCCGCGTTCGAGATCGCGCCGTAAGGCCGCATGTCCGCAGGGCCGGCCGACCCGGGTGACAGGCCCGCCGCGTGGGGGAGCGGCGGGCCTGCGGGCAGGGCCCGGGGTGCCGGTCGCGGGGGCGCCGGGGTCTCACTCGCCCTCGGTGAAGGCCTCGCGCAGCCGGGCCTCCTCCTCCGCCGAGAGGTTCGTCTCCAGGAGTTCGGCGTGCAGGCCCTCGAACGCGGACCTGACCCCGTCGATCACGGCGTCCGAGCTGAGGACGAACAGCGCGGAGGTACCGGGCGTCACCTTCTTCCGCAGTCGCTTGACGAAGTCCTCGTCGATGCCCACGTGCGCGAGGTGGCCCCCCAACGCGCCGCCGGCCGCGCCCACTGCCGCGCCGAGAACCGGGACGAAGAAGATCAGCCCGAGGAAGAAGCCCCAGAACGCACCGCCCACGGCTCCCATACCGGTCATGTCGCTCAGATGGCGGGTCCTGGGCTTCCTGGCATCGCCCGGCCAGCTGACCACGGCTCCGTCCTGGACCTTGATCAGTTCCTGGCGCTGCAGCTTCCTCAGGGTGTCGAGGGCGTCGTCGGCCCCGGTCGCGGTGGGGAAGCGCCATACCGTCAGGGTCGCCATCTCGGCCTCCGATCACAGGGGATGCACGGCAGCCCCATCCTCGGCCCGGTGCCGGGGACCCGCCACACGGCCACCGGTGGAGCGATCCGCGGCCCGGACGACCGGCAGCCGCGGGTCGGCCGACCCGGACGGAGGCGGTCGGATTGCCGCGAGCACCCGGGGGCCACAGCGTGGCACGTAGCACTCTCCGGGAGAGGACATGGTAGGGGCGATGTCGGACAAACGGACGGCGAGAAGCACCGGACGGACTGACGCACCGCGGCCTTCCCCGATCCCACCGGCGGATCCCACCGGCGGATCCCATCGGCGCCTTCCCGGACCGCGAGGAGTGAGCATGACGGAGCAGTCCGACCTGCCCGGACCGCAGGAGTCCCCGGCCCCCTGGTACGCGCGTCCTCCCCAGGAGGTCGCGGCCGCGCTCGGGGTGGACCCGGCGCGCGGGCTCAGCGCGGCCCGGGCGGCGGAACTGCTCGCCGCCGGTCCATGACGGCGCCCCCGCAGCTCCCGGGGAGTCCCCGGTCCGCCGGTGCCCCCGACGACGGGTGGCGCCGCGTCGTGCCCACCCTGCCGGGACTCGCGGTGCTCCGCGGCTACCGGCGGGACTGGCTGCGGGGCGACCTGGTGGCCGGGGCCACGGTGGTGGCCTACCTGGTGCCCCAGGTGATGGCGTACGGGAGCGTGGCGGGCCTGCCGCCGGTCACCGGGCTGTGGGCCATCCTGCCCGCGATCGTGCTGTACGCCCTCGTCGGCTCGTCCCGCCTGCTGTCGGTCGGGCCGGAGTCGACCACGGCGCTGATGACCGCCACCGTGATCGGGCCGCTGGCCGGCGGCGACACCGCCCGGTACGCCGTCCTGGCCGCGAGCCTGGCCGTGGTGGTCGGCGTGCTGTGCGTGCTGGCCTGGCTGGCCAGGCTGGGCTTCGTCGCCGACCTGCTCTCGCGCCCGGTGCTGATCGGCTATCTGGCGGGCGTGGCACTGATCATGATCGTGGACCAGCTGTCCAAGCTCACCGGGGTCGACGTGCGGGGGGAGGGGTTCTTCCCGCAGCTGAAGTCGTTCGCGTCGAACGTCACCGAGGCCAACCTGCCGACGGTCGCCTTCAGCGCCGCCACCCTGCTCTTCCTCCTCCTGGTGGCCCGTCTCCTCCCCCGGCTGCCCGGCCCGTTGCTGGCCGTCGTGCTCGGCACCGCGATCTCGGCGGCGTTCTCTCTCGAGGATCACGGCCTCGCGGTGATCGGCGAGATCCCGGCCGGTCTGCCCCGCCCCGCGCTGCCGGACCTCACCCAGCTGAACCGGCTGGTGATGCCCGCGCTGGGCATCCTGCTGGTCGGCTACACCGACTTCATCCTCACCGCGCGCGCCTTCGAGGGAGCCGGTGAGGAGCGGCGGTTGGACGCCAACCAGGAACTGCTGGGCCTCGGTGCGGTCAACCTCGGCGCCGGCTTCTTCCAGGGGTTCCCGGTGAGCAGCAGTGCCAGCCGTACCGCGCTGGCCCAGTCGGCCGGCGGACGCAGCCAGCTGTACGCGCTCACGGCCGGCGTCGGCGTGGTCGCCGTGCTGCTGTTCCTCAGCCCGTTGCTGCACGACACACCGGACGCCGTGCTGGGCGCACTCGTGGTGTTCGCGGCGCTCCGGATGATCGACCTCGCCGGCTTCCGCAGGCTGGCCTCCTTCCGGCGCCGCGAACTGCTGCTGTCACTCGGCTGCATGATCGGAGTGCTGAGCCTGGACATCCTCTACGGCGTGCTGGTCGCGGTGGGCCTGTCCGTGATCGAGCTGCTCAGCCGGGTCGCGCGGCCGCACGACGCCGTGCTCGGCCTGGTACCGGGAGTGGCCGGCATGCACGACGTCGACGACTACCCCGAGGCGCGGACCATTCCCGGTCTGCTGGTCTACCGGTACGACTCCCCGCTGTTCTTCGCCAACGCGGAGAACCTCCGGCGCCGCGCGCTGGCCGCCCTGGCCGAACAGCCGGAGCCGGTGCGGTGGTTCGTCCTCAACACCGAGGCGAACGTGGAAGTGGACATCACCGCGCTGGACTCGCTGGACGCCCTGCGCCTCGAACTGGACGCCCGCGGCATCGTCCTCGCCCTCGCCCGGGTCAAGCAGGACCTGCGCGACGAGCTCGACGCGTACGGCCTGAGCGAGTCCGTCGGTGCCGACCGGATCTTCCCCACCCTGCCGACGGCGGTGGCCGCGTACCGCTCGTGGGCGGGCGACGACGGCGCCCCGGACGACCCTGCTCGGTGAGCGGCGGCGTCGCGCCCGGACACGGCCGGTGACCGCCGTTGACCGGACCGTCCCGCCGCGCCCGCCGGCTCCGGCAGGCCCGGCGCCGGCGAGTACCGCTGGTCAGGATCCCGGCGGACGGGTACCGCGGCCGGGGGATGTGTGCTGTCCTGGAAAGACCAGGCAGGAGAGCGCGATGCATACCGTCACCGTGGAGAAGCAGCCGCTGCGGACCGGGGTGCTGATGCCCGCGAGGGACCTGGCGGTGGCCTGGGGCCTGATCGTGCTGATCGCCGTGCTGGCCTGGGCGATCACCGTCGGACAGGCCCGGGACATGGGGATCGGGCCGGGCACGATGGGCATGGCGCTGCCGCTGTTCCTGCTGCTGTGGCTCGCGATGATGGCGGCGATGATGCTGCCCTCGGTCGCGCCGGTGGCGGTGACCTGGGCGCGCGGCATCGGCCGGCAGTCGACCGGATGGGCCTGCGCGCTGCGCACCACCGAGTTCCTCGGCGGCTACCTGCTGGCGTGGACGGCCTTCGGGCTGCTGGCGTACGGAGGTCTGGCGATCACCGGCGACCTGGTGGGCCGGAATCCGGACGCCGGGAAGTGGATCGGCGCGGCGGCCTTCGCACTCGCCGGGCTGTACCAGCTGGGGCCGCTGAAGTACGTCTGCCTGCGGCACTGCCGCAGCCCCATGGCGCAGCTGATGCGCTACGCGGCCTGGCGGGCCCCCGCACGGGACCTGCGGGTGGGGGCGCGCCACGGGGCGTTCTGCGTGGGCTGCTGCTGGGCGCTGATGGTGGTGCTGGTGCCGCTCGGGGTGATGAACGTGGCGGCGATGGCCGCGATCGCGGTGGTGATCTTCCTGGAGAAGCTGTGGCGGCGCGGCCCGCAGCTGGCCCGGGTAGCCGGGGTGGCCTTCCTGGTGCTGGCGGTGCTGGCTCCCTTCCAGGGCTGGCTGCTGCCGGGGCTGACACCCGGTGACATGCCGATGTGACGGGGACGAGCAGGGGCCGGTCGAGCAAGCACTTCCCGTTCGACTGGAGCGGCCCCGAGTGACGGGCCCCTCGTAGCTCATGGGCGGGGGCCCCGGGGTCCCGGCTCCGGTGGGCGGCGATCAGACCAGGGGATGATTTCGAGCTTGACCTTGATCCCCGTCTGCTGCTCGAACACCGTCAACTCGGGCCCCATGACCCGGCGGATGGGAAGGCGAACCGTCGACCACACCTGGATCTGGCGGGCCGACCACGGCACCGGCGTCGGCTGGGACGTCAACCCGGCCGACTACGGGCTCGTGGTGCGCGGCGCCGACGTGCTCGGCACCGGACTGTTCGTCGAGCACTTCAAGAAGTACGACGTCGAGTGGTCCGGCGAGCGCGGCCGCACGGTCTTCTTCCAGAACGAGAAGGCGTACGACGCCCCCGACCAGGCGTCGATCCAGAACGGCTCCACGCTGGGCTTCGCCGCCTACAAGGTCGACGACACGGTCACCGCCCACGAGGGCTGGGGCCTCGGGAGCTACTGCTACTTCAACGTGGACCCGAGCATCCGGATGGACCACGGCTTCGAGGCGCCGACCCGGGCGGGCGTGCGGTTCCACGACCTGCTGGTCGTCTCGCTCGGCGGCAAGGGCCAGTACAACCACGTCATCGACGGCACCGGCGCCGCCACCTCCGGCACCTCGACCACCCCGTCGACGGTGGTGGCCTACCCGTAGACGTCCGCACACCGGGGCTGCCGCCGACGGGTGGCAGCCCCGGATCCACCGGGCGTCGTCACAGCCGCCACGCCCGCAGGCTGTTCCGGGTGACGGTCAGCAGCCGACCGGCCCCTGGGGCCTGTCCGGCGACGGGCCCCAGCCCGCGCACGGCCGCGATCCCGCCGCCGATCCGCTCCCGCCCGAGCACCTCACCCCCGGCGCCCAGGCGGAACAGCGCGCCGCCCTCGGAGGCGACCACCGCGCCCCGCGCCGTGCGGACCACCCCGTGGGCCACCGGTGTCGCCACCTCGGCCCGCCACCGCCGCGTCCCGTCCAGCGGATCGACCGCCACGTACCCGCCCCCGGACCGCACCTCGCGGAACCACAGCATCCCGTTCACGAGCAGCGGCGCCTCACCAAGTAGCGGGCCCCGGTGGGTCAGCAGCCGCTCGCACCGCCGCCGAGCGTGCCAGAGCACCACCACCGTGCCGCCGGCACAGCTCACCGCGCAGCGATCGGCGTCCACCACCGTGAACACGGCACGCCCGTCGGCACCCGTCAACGGCTGGGGGAGCTGCCAGGACGCCAACTCCCGTCCGTCCCGCGGATCGAGCAGCCAGGCCCGTGCGCCGTCGCCCAGCAGGAGCCCGCCGGCCCAGGCGACCGGCAACTCCGTCGCCGACCACTCCCGTCCCCACGGCCCCGCCGTCCGCCACAACGGGCGACCGTCCGTCAGGTCGAAGGCCGCCGGCGGCGTGTACCCGCGCCACCCGCCGACCAGCACCACGCCGTCCGCGACGGCGACCTGGCCGGTCCACCGCGCCACCGGGGCCTGCCAGAGCACCTCCCCGGTGGTGAGGCCGAGGCACGACAGCACCGGCCGGTCCTGCGGCAGGACGAGCACCCGCTGCCCCGTGACGACCAGCGACCGCGGCCAGGCCCCCACCGGGACGTCCCACTCCGGTGCGCCGTCCGCCGCCCCCAGGCACACCAGGCGGGTGCCCCGCTCGTGCACCACCACCCGCTCACCCGCGACCGCGAACTTCGAGTACGCGCCCCGCTGGTGCAGCACCCGCTCCCACAGTTCCTCGACCATCGTCGCCCTCCCGCCCGCTCCCCACCCGGCCGAGGCCGGCCGGCGCCCGCCGGAGGCGAACCGGGCAGGATACCCCCGGACCGCGATCGAACCGGCCGCGGCCCACGCCCTCCGACCGTCACCCAGTCGGGTGATCCGATCGAGGCCCGGCCCGGGCGTACGGGCGGAGCGCGGACACTGGGCATCCCGGCACCTCCGCGGTGCCCGTGCCCGACAGGAGTGCCATGACCGCACCCCGAAGCGGGCACCCACGAGGAGCTGATGGCCGAACCCACCGACTACCGCGAGGCCTACCGGCTCCAGGCCGCCCAGTACGGCATCGGCGACCACCTGCCGCGCCAGACCACCACCGAACCCGACCAGCAGGAGGCGCAGTGAAAGCGTTCCACCCCACCTTCGGAGAACACGAGCGACGTCACGCGCGCCTGCGGGCGCGGCCGGCGGCGCGGCCTACGGCGTGCAGGCGGGCGGTGTCCGGGGTGGGGGGCAGCAGGGGTTCGAGTGCCTGCCAGGCGGCGGTGCAGAGCCGGTCGGCGTCGCGTTCGCTCGCGGCGGCGGCCCCGCAGTCGAGGAGGGCGTGGCGGGCCGCGTGGATGTCGGCTTCGGTCGCGTCGCCGGTGCGGATCGTCGTCCACAGGGCTTCGGCGGTGGGGCGGGGGAGGAGCGTGACGGCGTGCGCCAGCGGCAGGGTGACCTTGCCGTTGCGCAGGTCCTCGGCGACCTGCTTGGTGAGGGCGCCGTCCGCGCCGGTGACGCCGTGGAGGTCGGCGACGTCGTCGGTGATCTGGTAGGCGGTGCCGATCGCGGCCCCCCAGTCCAGCAGTGCGCGGCTCAATGCGGCGTCGGCGCCGGCGGCGATCGCGGCGATCTGGCAGCACGCCCCCACCAGGGCACCGGACTTCAGGCGGTGGGTGGCGAGGACCAGTTCCAGGAGCGGGGCGTTGTCGCCGGTGGCGAGGGCCCGGTCCATCTCGCGGTGGTGGCCCTGGATGTCGAGCGCCTGCCCGGCGTGGGCCGCCCGCAGTGCCGCGAGCAGGGCTTCGCGCATCCGGCCCTGCAGCGCGGGGTCGTCGGGAGCGCTCAGGGCGATGGCGCGGTCGAAGGCGAAGTAGGCGCAGGTGCCCGCGGTCAGGGCCGCGGGCAGGCCGTACACCTCGTGTGCGGCGGGCTTCGCGCGGCGCATCGTGGAGCCGTCCTGGACGTCGTCCACGATCAGCGAGCCGGTGTGGGCGAGTTCCATGGCGGCCGCCAGGACGCCGAAGCGGTCGCCGTCGCCGCCGAGCAGGTCGACGATCTGCATCAGCAGCATCGGACGAAACCGCTGCCCGCCCGCGTCCACCATGTGCCGCACGGGTTGGGCCAGGGCCCGGTGCAGTCGGCGGTCGAGGGCGTACGCCGTGTCGGCGGACAGGCCGCTGCCGTGCCCGCCCGCGAGCCACACGGCCAGTCCGCCCGGGGCGGGCGGGCAGAGCCGGTCCAGGTGGTGCTCGATCCCGCGGCCGGTTCCGGAAGCCTGGTTCACGGTGCACGGACCGTTCCCGAACGGTCCGACGTCCTCGGCAGGTGCCATAACCATGCACTCACCATAGGGTTGGGCAGGGTGAAGATGGTGGACCGAACGGCGGACGGCGTGGTCGGAAGTCCCGGAACGGGGCGTTGTCCGCCCGGCGGGTGCGCCGTCACCATGGAAGGCCCGGCCCGGTGTCCCGTCAAGGCGGCCGGCCGGCGCAGTCCCTCCGCCTCCACTCCGTCGTCGTTGGGGACCAGTACGCGCACGGGGGTTCCCTTTTGGGTCGGGGGAGTTCCTCCGCGCGCGCCGCCGCCGTTCCCGTCACCGTCGCGGCCGTCCCCCGCCGTGAGCGGCGCTGCCGTCGAGGAGCCCGGAGCGGGCCTTGGCAGGAGCCTGACACCGAGTCAGGTTACCCTTGGGTAATCAACGGATGTTCCCCGGTGAACACCCCTGGCCTGCCATGAAGGACCTGTACGTGCTCGATCACCAGTCCCGCCGTTCCGGCCGCCGTCTCGCCGGTTCGGCGCTGGCCCTCGCCACCGCCGTCTGCGTGCTGCCCGTCGCCCCCGCGGTCGCCGACCAGGCCCCCGCGCCGGCCCCGACCACGCAGGCCGACGCCACCCCGCACCTGGACGCGGTGGAACGGACACTGCGTCAGGTGTCCCCCGGCCTGGAGGGGACGGTGTGGCAGCGCACGGCGGGCAACCGGCTCGACGCGCCGGCCGACGACCCGGGCGGTTGGCTGCTGCAGACCCCCGGCTGCTGGGGCGACCCCTCCTGCACCGAGCGCACCGGCACCCGCCGCCTGCTCGACAAGATGCGCGAGAACATCTCCCACGCCACCCGGACCGTCGACATATCGACCCTGGCGCCCTTCCCGGACGGCGCCTTCCAGGACGCCATCGTGGACGGCCTCAAGGCCTCGGTCGCCGCCGGGAACTCGCCGCACGTCCGGATCCTCGCCGGGGCCGTGCCGCTGTACAACATCACCACGCTCCCGTCGAAGTACCGGGACGAGCTGGTGGCCAAGCTCGGCGGCGCCGCCGGCCGGGTCACGATCGAGGTCGCCTCGATGACCACCGCCAAGACCGCGTTCTCCTGGAACCATTCCAAGCTGCTGGTCGTCGACGGACAGAGCGTCATCACCGGCGGGATCAACAACTGGAAGAACGACTACCTCGACACCGCCCACCCGGTCACCGACGTCGACCTCGCGCTGAACGGCCCGGCCGCCGCCTCCGCCGGCGCCTACCTGGACACCCTCTGGGACTGGACCTGCCGCAACACCGGGGTGTTCTCCGCCGCCTGGTTCGCCTCCACCGACGGCGCCGCCTGCACCCCCGACCTGGAGAAGCGGCTCAACCCGCCGGCCGACCGGGCGCCCGCCACCGGCGACCAGTCCGTGATCGCCGTCGGCGGCCTCGGCGTCGGGATCCGCGACAAGGACACCGCCTCCGCCCACCGCCCGGGCCCGGTGCCCACCCCGAACGACCTCAAGTGCGGTCCGATCGGCCTGCACGACAACACCAACGCCGACCGCGACTACGAGACCGTCAACCCGGAGGAGCCCGCGCTGCGCGCGCTCATCGCGAGCGCGAGCAGCCGCATCGACATCTCCCAGCAGGACGTCACCGGCCCCTGCCCGCCGCTGCCCCGCTACGACGTGAGGACCTTCGACCTGCTCGCGGCCAAGATGGCCGAGGGCGTGAAGGTGCGCATCGTGGTCAGCGACCCGGGCACCCGGGGCACGGCCGGCAGCGCCGGCTACTCGCAGATCAAGTCCGTGGACGAGATCAGCGACACCCTCCTCGCCCGCCTCACCGCCCGCCTCGGCGACCCGGCGCAGGCCGAGGCGACGATGTGCCGCAACCTCCAGCTCGCCCCGTTCCGCGCCGCCGCCACCCCGACCTGGGCCGACGGCCACGCCTACGCGCTGCACCACAAGCTGGTCTCGGTCGACGGATCCGCCTTCTTCCTCGGCTCCAAGAACCTCTACCCGGCCTGGCTGCAGGACTTCGGCTACGTGGTCGAGAGCCGCGCCGCCGCGGCGCAGCTCGACGAGCGGCTGCTCACCCCGCAGTGGCAGTACTCGCAGGCTGCCGCGACCGTCGACTACAGCCGGGGCCGCTGCGAGCACTGACCCCGGACGTCACCGGGCGAACCCGCGTGTGGGATGCCTTGGCCGCGGGTCGCGCCGCGAGTAGTCTGCGGCGCGACCCGGAACCGTGCCTTCGGAGGCGCCATGCTGAACCTGTCGGTCCTGCTCGAGGATTCCGCCCGTACGCACCCGGACCGGGACGCGGTGGTCCTCGGCGCGACGCGGCTCACCTACGCCCAGGTCGACGCCGCCGCGAACCGGGTCGCCAACCTGCTGGTGGAGCGCGGGATCCGGCCCGGCGACCGGGTGGCGCTGAGCTGCCCGAACCTGCCGCAGTTCCCGATCGTCTACTACGGCATCCTCAAGGCCGGCGGGGTGGTCGTCCCGCTGAACATCCTGCTCAAGGCGCGCGAGGTGGCCTACCACCTGCGCGACGCCGAGGTGCGGGCGTACTTCTGCTTCGAGGGGACGCCGGACCTCGCCATCGGGACGGAGGGCCGGAAGGCGTTCGAGGAGGTCGAGGGCTGCGAGCAGTTCTTCCTGATCACCGCCGACCCGGCCGCGCCCTCGCCGTCCGAGGGCGCGGAGACCCTGGACGCGGCTCTTGCCGGTCGGTCGCCCGTCTTCGACCCGGTGGCCACCGAGGCGACCGACACCGCGATCATCCTCTACACCTCGGGCACCACCGGGCAGGCCAAGGGCGCCGAACTCTCCCACGTGAACACGGTGTTGAACGTGCTGGCGTGCAACCGGCTGTTCCGCGGCGCACCGGCCACCGACAGCCACCTGCTCTGCCTGCCGCTGTTCCACACCTTCGGCTCCACCGTCCAGATGCACACCGGCTTCTCGACGGCCGCGACCCTCCACCTCGTGCCGCGCTTCGACCCGGAACTGGTCGTGCGGCTGATGGACACTGAGGAGATCACCTTCTTCGCCGGTGTCCCGACCATGTGGTGGGCCCTGCTGGGCGCCCTCACCGACGCCGTCGACGTGGACCGGATCGCCCGCAACCTGCGCATCGGCGTCTCCGGCGGTGCCCCGCTGCCGGTGGAGCTCCTCAACCGGATCCAGGAGCGGCTGCACATCCGGATCCTGGAGGGGTACGGCCTCTCCGAGACCTCGCCGGTGGTGACCTTCTCCGACCCGGACCGCGAGCCGCGCCCGGGCTCCGTCGGCGTGCCGATCTGGGGCGTCGAGCTCAAGCTGGTCGACGCCGACTGGTCGGAGGTCACCGGGCCCGGTGCCGTCGGCGAGATCGCGGTCAAGGGCCACGCCGTGATGAAGGGCTACTACAACCGGCCCGAGGCCACCGCGGAGGTGATCAGGGACGGCTGGTTCCGCACCGGGGACCTGGCCCGCCGGGACGAGGACGGCTTCTACTACATCGTCGACCGGGCGAAGGACATGATCATCCGGGGTGGCTTCAATGTGTACCCGCGCGAGATCGAGGAGGTGCTGATGACGCACCCGGCGATCAGCCTCGCCGCGGTCGCCGGCGTGCCCCACGAGAGCCACGGCGAGGAGGTCAAGGCGTACGTGATCCTCCACCCCGGCGCCGAGGCCACCCCCGAGGAGCTGATCGCCTGGGGCAGGGAGCAGATGGCCGGCCACAAGTACCCGCGGATCGTGGAGATCGTCGACGACCTGCCGATGACCGCCACCGGGAAGATCCTCAAGCGCGAACTCAAGTGACCGGCAGGGGAGCTCGCTGCTCTCGACGGTGCGGGCGAGGCACCCCCGCCCGGGTGCGGTCCGGCGCGCCCGGGCGGAGTGCCTCGCGAGGGTGACGGCGGTCAGCGCAGTCCGGCGAAGAGGTCGGTCTCGGGCACGGACGTGCCGGTGGAGTCCTGGACCCGGACGAAGGTCTCCACGCCCCACAGTTCGTTGAACCGCTCCTTGCCCATCCGCAGGAAGAAGATGTTCTCGCCCTGGCTGGCGTGCGCGGCGAGGGCGTCGAACTTCTGGTCGGCGAACTCGGTGGTGTCCACCCAGGTGGTGATCTCCTCGTCGGGGAGTCCGATCCCGGGCAGTTCGCCGGCCTCGGTCGGGTCCGGCTCCTCGAAGTCCGCGCCGAACTCGCGCATGAGCTCCCCGAAGCGCTTCACCATCGAGTGCGGCGCCGTCGTCCAGTAGACCTTGGGCGTCAGCCCGGTCAGCTCCAGCGCCGCCATCGTGATCCGGTGTGCCTGGATGTGGTCGGGGTGGCCGTAGAACCCGTTCTCGTCGTAGGTGACGACCACGTCGGGCTGGTACCGGTGCATCAGTTCGGCGAGCCGGGCGGCGCCCTCCGGAACCGGCGTCTGCCAGAACGAGCCGGGTGCGTCGTTGGTCGGCCAGCCCATCATCCCGGAGTCGGCGAACTCCAGCAGCTCCAGGTGGCTCACCTTCAGGACCTCGCAGCTCGCCTCGAGTTCCTGCCGGCGCATCGCGGCGACGGCCGCGGGGTCGTGCCCGGGGTCGCCCGGCTTGACACCTCCCGGGCCGTCACCGCAGCCGCCGTCGGTACACGTCACGAGGACCGTGCGGATGCCCTCCGCCGCGTAGCGGGCGAGGACACCCCCGGTTCCGCTGGCCTCGTCGTCAGGGTGGGCGTGCACTGCCATCAGCGTCAACGGCCGGTCAACCATGTAAACCATCCTCCGGTCTGCACGTGCTCGGGACGTGCTCGTTCCGAGTCTGCGTCACGACGGCACTCGACCGCCGCGCAATAACGGGGTCAACCGATCGGTCGGGCTCCTGCTTCCCGGAGGCGGAGACGATCGTCGGGCCGGCGGGCGGGCAGCCGTCGCTCAGCCGCCGAGCAGCCCGTCCACCAGGGAGCGCAGCCCGTCCCGGTAGGTGTCCTCGGCGGTCAGCGGCTCCCAGCGTCCGGCGACCCGTGCCAGCCGGGGCAGCTCGTTCGGGTCGATCCCGGCGAAGACCTGCTCGCGGTAGGTCGGGCGGTCGTCCGCGCTGCGCCGGCGGGCAGCCGTCGCCCGGACCACGATCTCGCCGGCGGTGTAGTACCAGATCGCCCGGTAGCCCTGGACGGCCCGCTCGATCGACAGCCCGCAGCCGACCAGGCCGTCGACGATCTGCTCGACGAACCACAGGGCGTGGGTGGACATCAGGTCGTCGGCGGTCAGCACCTCGACGATCCAGGGGCAGTCGGCGAGCGCCTCGTGGATCGCGGCCGCGGCGGCGACGACCCGCTCGCGCGGCTCGCCCGGCAGCTCGACGGGCCGCAGGGCGCGGGCGGCGTAGTCGTCCAGCAGCAGGACGAGCAGCTCCTCCTTGTTGCGGACGTGGTGGTAGAGCGCCATCGGCGTGCTGCCGACCTCGGTGGCCAGGCGACGCATGGTCAGCTTCCCGACCCCCTCCTCGGTCACGATCCGGCGGGCCGTGGCGACGACCTCCTCCCGGGAGATGCGGGGAGGTCGACCGGTGGCCTTGCGCGGTGCGGAGGGCTGCTGCATGCCCCCATCATCCCCCGGGGCTCGACAGCGGTGATCCTTCGGGGTAGTTTTCTTACATGTACGAAAACGCGCTGACGCCCGCCGGTCCGGCGGAGCGGCACCGGGAAGGGAACACCCTCATGACGACGACTCCGATCGCCTCGGTCGACCTGTTCGCCTCGGCCCTGCACATCCACCCCGACGGCGACGTCCGGGCCACCGAACGCCGGATGACCGGCGGCGACCCCGGCGCCTGGCAGATCGCCACCTTCCACGTGGAGACCGACGCCGACGTCCACGCCGACCACTGGGAGATGCACCCCGAGGCCGAGGAGGCGGTCTGCTGCCTGGCCGGCGGCGTCCGTGTCCACTTCCGCCCCACCGCTCCCGGCGACACCGAGGAGACGGTGCGGCTGGCGGCCGGCACCGCCGTGGTCGTCCCGCGCGGCCGCTGGCACCGCCTGGAGCTGGACGAGCCCAGCGACCTGATGTCGATCACCCTGCGCACCGGCACCCGGCTCGAACGGCGCGGCGACGGCGACTGACCGCGGACCGGCGGACCTCCCGGGCGTCGCGGCAGCCCGTGGTACCGCGGTACTACGCGCGAGTCGATGATCGGTCCCCGGTACCACGGATCCGGCCGCCCCTGCCCCTAGCGTGGGAGGCGAGGGCGGCCGGGACGGCCCGGCCCCGGAGCACAGGGATGACCGATGATCGAGGCGCACCAGCTCACGAAGCGGTACGGCGAGAAGACCGCCGTGGACCGGCTGGACTTCACGGTCCGGCCGGGTACGGTGACGGGCTTCCTCGGGCCCAACGGCGCGGGCAAGTCCACCACCATGCGGATGATCGTCGGGCTCGACGCCCCCACCGGCGGGACGGTCCGGGTCAACGGCCGCCGCTACGCCGAGCACGCGGCGCCGCTGCAGGAGGTCGGCGCGCTGCTGGAGGCCAAGTCGATCCACCCGGGCCGCTCCGCCTTCAACCACCTGATGGCCCAGGCCCACACCCACGGCATCCCGCGCCGCCGGGTCGACGAGGTCATCGAGCTGACCGGGCTGCAGTCGGTCGCCCGCAAGCGCGCCGGGGCGTTCTCGCTCGGCATGGGCCAGCGGCTCGGCATCGCCTCCGCCCTGCTGGGCGACCCGGCCACCGTGATGCTGGACGAGCCGGTCAACGGGCTCGACCCCGAGGGCGTGCTGTGGATCCGCAACCTCCTCACCGGGCTCGCCGCCGAGGGGCGCACCGTCTTCGTGTCCTCGCACCTGATGAGCGAGATGGCCCTGGTCGCCGACCACCTGATCGTCGTCGGACGGGGCCGGTTGCTGGCCGACACCACCGTGCAGGAGCTGGTCCGCCAGGCCGGCGGCGACGTGGTCAAGGTCGCCAGTGCGGACCCGGCCGCGCTGCGAGCCGCGCTGGGCGGACCGGGCGTGGAGATCACCGGCCGGGCCGGCTCGGAGGAGCTCCTGGTCACCGGCCGCACGGCCCGTGAGATCGGCCTCGCCGCGGCGGAGCTGGGCATCGCCCTCTTCGAGCTCACGGCACGATCGGTCTCCCTGGAGGAGGCGTTCATGGAGCTGACCCGCGACGCCGTCGAGTACCACGGCACCACCACGGCCACTGCCGTCACCGGCACCGAGACCCCGAGGAGCGCGGCATGAACCGCGGTACGACCGTCGCACCGAGCCCGACGTCGGACGCGCCCGCGGACCCGCGGTCCGCCCGCCCCGTCTACAAGGTGACGGCGCTGCGCGTGCTGCGCTCCGAGTGGGCCAAGCTGTGGTCGCTGCGCTCCACCTGGATCACCCTCGGCCTGGCGCTGCTCTTCCTGGTCGCCTTCGGTCTGATCGCCGGGTCCCAGTTCAAGTCGCGGCTCACCGACGGCCGCCCGATGGAGCGGGACTTCGCGGCGGCCAGCGCGCTGAGCCTGTCGCTGTTCGGCACCAACTTCGCCCAGTTGGCGCTCGGCGTCCTCGGCGTCCTGGTCGCCGCCGGCGAGTACTCCACCGGCATGATCCGCTCCACCCTGGCCGCGGTGCCGCGTCGGCTGCCGGTGCTGTGGTCCAAGGCCGCCGTGTTCGGGGCGATCGCGCTGCTGCTCGGCACCGTCGGGGCGTTCGCCACCTTCCTCGTCGACAGCCGCATCCTCGCCGACACCCGCGTGGCGATGACCCTCTCCGATGCCGGGGTGGTGCGCGGCCTGTTCGGCGCCGGGCTGTACCTCGCGCTGGTCGGCGTGATCGGCGTCGCGCTCGGTGCCCTGCTGCGCTCGGTGGCCGGCGGCATCGCCGTCCTGGTGGCCACACTGATGCTGATCCCCGGGCTGACCGCCCTGCTGCCCAGCTCCTGGCAGGACCACATCAGCCCCTACCTGCCCAGCCACGCCGGCCAGTCGATGTTCGCCCTCCACCACGACACCACCATGCTCTCGCCGACGGCCGGGCTGGTCGTCTTCCTCGGCTGGACGGTGCTCGCCCTGGCGGGGGCCGCGGTGCGCCTGGTGCGCAGCGACGCCTGACGGCTCGGGGAGCCTGAGAGACTCGGAGTGCGGCGCCGGAGCAGACCGGCGCCGCTTTCCGCGATCACGACGACACGCCACCAGGGAGGTGCCACCGGTGAGCGACCACGCCACCACCGCCGACCCGTCCGCCGGAGCCGAGGTCCTGTCCGGCCCGCTGTTCGGGCGCCTGGCCCGGATCGGCCAGCGGGTGCGGCAGGCGGACCGTGACCACCCCTGGGTGCTCGACGCCGCCGTGGTCGCCGCCGTCTTCCTGCTGTTCTGCCTGCCCGACCTGCTCCCCGGGCACGCCGAGGGCGGCTACCGCGAGCACCGGATCGTCCTCACCCGGCTGTCGCTGCCCGCGACGCTGGCGCTGCAGGCGGGCGTGGTCGTCCCGCTGCTGTGGCGCCGCCGTCGGCCCACCGCGGCGTTCGTCGCGATCATGGCGGTGTTCGTCCTGCAGTGGTCGCTGAACGTCGGCCTGCGCGCCGACGTCGCCCTGCTGGTGGCCCTCTACAGCCTGGCCCTGCACGGTCGGCTGCGGCACCTGGCCTGGTCCTGCGCGGCCATGGTCGGCGCCGTCACCGTGGTCGCCGTCGCGGTGTCCGGCGGCGGACTGCCGGTCGGGGACGCGCTGTTCTTCCTGTTCAGCGCCGCGACGGCGGCCGTCGCCCTGGGCATCGCGGTGCGCGTCCGCCGCGCCCAGCTCGCCGGACTGCGCGAACGCGCGGCCCGACTGGAGGTCGAACGCGACCAGCGCAGCCGGCTCGCCGCCGCCACCGAGCGCGCCCGGGTGGCCCGCGAGATGCACGACATCATCGGCCACAACCTGTCCGTCATCGTCACCCTCGCCGACGGCGGCGCGTACGCGGCCCAGGCCGCCCCCGAACGCGGCCGGGAGGCGCTGCTGCTGATCGGCGACACCAGCCGCCAGGCGCTCGGCGAGCTGCGGCGCATGCTCGGCGTGCTGCGCGACCAGGGCGAGGAGGCCGCCGAGTACACCCCGCAGCCGGGCATCGCCGACCTCGACGGGCTGTGCACGCGCATCCGCGCCGCCGGGCCGCAGGTGGTGTACACAGCGGCCGGCGACCTCGGCCGGCTGGACCGCGGCATGCAGCTGATGGCGTACCGCATCGTCCAGGAGTCGCTGACCAACGCCCTCAAGCACGCCGGACCCGACACCCGGGCCCACGTCACCCTGACCGCTGACGCCGACCGGCTGCGGGTCCGCGTCCAGGACAGCGGCCCGCCCCCCGGTGCCCGCACACCCGCGCAGCCCGGCGGCGAGGGCCACGGCCTCGCGGGCATCCGCGAGCGCGCGGCGCTGTACGGCGGCACCGTCACCGCGGGCCCCGGCCCCGGGGCAGGATGGACCGTCGACGCGGTACTCGACCTCACCCCCGACCCGACAGGCGGCCCGACGTGACCACCGTCCTCATCGTGGACGACCAGCCACTGCAGCGCTACGGCTTCCGCATGCTGCTGGAGAGCCAGCCCGACACCGAGGTCGTCGGCGAGGCCGCCCACGGCGGCGAGGCCGTCCGGCTCACCGCCGACCTGCGGCCCGACGTCGTACTGATGGACATCCGGATGCCCGGCATGGACGGCATCGAGGCCACCCGGCAGATCGTCGCCGGCGGCGGCCGCTCCCGCATCCTGGTGCTCACCACCTTCGACCTCGACGAGTACGCCCACGCCGCGCTGCGCGCCGGTGCCAGCGGCTTCCTGCTCAAGGACGCCCGCCCCGAGGAGCTGCTCTCCGGGATCCGCTCCGTCGCCGAGGGGGACGCCGTCGTCGCCCCCGCCATCACCCGGCGCCTCCTGGACGCCTACGCCCACCGCCTGCCGGCCCGCCCGCCCGGGGCCGAGCCCGTCCCCGACCCCCGGCTGGACGCCCTGACCGACCGCGAACGGGAGATCCTGGTCGCCGTCGCCCGCGGCTGGACCAACGGCGAGATCGCCCAGCGGCTGGTGCTCGCCGAGTCGACCGTCAAGACGCACGTCAGCCGGGTGCTGGCGAAGATCGGCGCCCGGGACCGGGTGCAGGCGGTGATCTTCGCGTACGACCGCGGGCTGACCCGCCCGCAGCCACCGGCCTGAGCGCTCACGGGCTGCCCGGTGCCCCGGCGTCCGGCTCACCGGTCTCAGGTTCGCGGGTCTCCGGCTCGCGGGCGTCCGGCTCATCGGCGTCGGCCGGCGGCGCGGTGCGCTGGAGCGGGCGGAGCACCACGGCGCCGGCGGCGAGCCAACCGGTGGCGAGGAGCCAGCCGCCGAGGACGTCCAGCGGCCAGTGCACCCCGAGGTAGACGCGGCTGAGGCCGATCACGAGGGCGAACACCGCCGCGCCCGCGATCGCCTCCCCGGCCGCCGCCGAGTGGGCCCGGGCGAGGGCCAGCGCGAGCAGGCCCGCGCTGAGCGTGGCGGTGAAGGAGTGCCCGGACGGGAAGGAGAACCCGGACGCGTCCGTCGCCCAGTTCATCTGCGGCGGCCGGGGCCGTCCGCAGGCGTGCATCACCCCCAGCCGCACCAGCTGGCCCGCGACCAGCCACAGCACCGGTGCCGCCAGCAGCAGGACGGCACGGCGCGGATTCCGGGGCACAGACGCGGCCCGGAGGGTGACGGCCCCGGCGGCCAGGGCGAGCAGGTACGGCACCACGGCGGTGCCGAGCCAGGTGAGCGCGACGGCGGCGCTGCGAGCGGCGTAAGGCCGGTGGGCGGCGCTCCAGTCGTTCACCGCCTGCTCGAACGGGAACGGCGCCCAGCCACGGCTGGCCAGCAGCAAGGCCAGCGCGGTGAACAGCAGTGCCGCGGCGGCGGTGACGAGCGGCCACGGGCCGTCGAGCGGGCGGGCACCCCTCGCTGCGAGGTCCATCGGGCACTGCGCCTTTCCTCGGGGACGGGAGCCGGCCGAAGCCTCCGACCGGGCGGACGGCGACGCCATGCCCATGCTCCCGGCGCGCACCACCGGGCGGCGCTCAGCCACGCCACGCCGATGCTCCCGATGCGCGGGCGTCAGTCGGCCGCGCTGTCGGTCACGGTGCCGACCGTGGTGCCCGCCGTGATGACCAGCCAGCCGAGGAGGGGAATGCCCAGGGTGACGGCGAACGGCGGCTGGACGGTGGTGAAGAGGAAGCTCCCGAGCATGGCGGCGACGGTCGCCAGGCCCACGAGCAGGAGCAGTCCCCGGGCGAGTACGCGGGCGACGGCCGCGAAGGCCCGGGGCGGCCCCGCGTCCCTGATGTGTGCGTCCATCGAGACCCCCTCGATCGCGTCCGGGTCGGAACGGTCAGGCCTCGAGGGCCGCCGCCGTGATGCAGGCGGTCATGAGCAGCCAGCACAGGACGGGGATGCCCAGGGCGAGGGCGAAGGGCCACTGGGCGAGGCAGAGGATGAAGCTGCCGACGAAGGTGAAGGGGATGAGCCACGATGCGGCCACGGCCGGGATCGACATCGAATCCCCGCGCGGCCAGGCCAGGCCGTAGGCGGTCAGGGCCGTGCCCGCGCCGATCAGGAGGGCCACTTTGAGGGAGCTCAGCCAGGGGATGTCGGGCACCGTGGCGCGGTGTCCGTGCCAGGAGACCTCCACGAGCCGGCCGTTCCAGATCTTCAGGTCCACGTCCGTGCCGACCTTGGCCTCGTCGTAGAAGGCCTCGCCGACGCTGATGGTGTGGGCGGAGGCCGTCTCGCGGGAGACGGTCAGGTCGTAGGAGGTGGAGTCGCCGCTGGTGTCGACCTTCCGCGCGGTCACCTTGCCCGTCTCGTGGCGGACGCAGGGCGCGCCGGGCGCGGCGGCGGCCGTTCCGCAGTCCGGGGCGTCGCGGTAGGCGTCCACCGAGCGGTAGGCGTCCACGTACCAGGTGAATGCGAGGGCGACGGTGGCCAGGCCTGCCACCAGGAGCAGTGCCTGGGCCACTACACGGCCGATCACTTCGGCGATCCGGGCCGGGCCGGGCGGCCTCGCGTCCTCGATCCGTGCGCTCATCGAAACCCCCTGGATCCGCGTCCCCGGGCACCTCCCCGGTGTCCTGGCAGGGATGCTCCCAGGGACGTTCCCGGCGGGGGAGCATCCTGCCCTTCTTGTAACGGAGTTGTGGAACTTCCGTCGCGCGGGGCGGCGCGGGGCGGGGCAGGGTGGCGTGGGTCAGGGGAGCATGAGGGCGGCGAGTTCGTCGAGCAGTTCGGTGACCCGGCGGGCCCGGTCCGGATCCGGGATGGCCTTCGCGATGACGGGTTCGGCGGGCTGGGCGACCCGGGCGTGGATGGCGCTCCGGGCCCGGTCGGAGACGGTCAGCAGGGTGCGCCGCCCGTCGGCCGGGTCGGCGGCGGCGTCGAGCAGGCCGGCCTCGCGCAGCCGGGCGACGGAGACGGAGACATGGCTCTGGGCGAAGCCGGTGCGGACCCGGATCTCCTGGACGGAGGTGGCGGGATGTCGGTAGACGTCGGAGATCACGGCGATCTCGCCGGCGGTGAGGTGCGCGGAGGCCGGGTCGGTGATCATCGCGCGGCTGAGTTCGGTCAACCGCTTGCCGAGTCTGAGGAGTTGCACGCCGTCCATGTCCACCAGAATACATCTTCACAGATGCATCGGTGGCGATGTAGATTGCCGGGCATGACGACCTCCGAACCGCTCAGCCCGGTCTCCCGCACCGCCCTGTCCGTCGCCCTGGTGCGGGCCTACGAGAGCTCGCGCCCCGACCCGCTCTTCGTCGACCCGTACGCCGCCGCGTTCGTCACCGCCGCCGACGTGCCGACTCCCGCCGCCGGCCCGGACAGCAGCTTCGCCAAGCGCCTGGTCGCGCACGGCATCCTGCGCACCCGCTTCTACGACGACCGCCTGCTCGCCGCCGCGGCCGACCAGGTGGTGCTGCTCGCGGCCGGCCTCGACACCCGCGCCTACCGGCTGGACTGGCCGGCCGGCACCCGGGTGTTCGAGCTCGACCTGGGCCCGGTGCTGGCCTTCAAGGAGCGGGTCCTCGACGGGCTCGGCGCCGAGCCGCGGACCGGGCGCACCACCCTGCCCACCGACCTGCTGGACCCGGACTGGCCCGCCCGGCTGGTCGACGCCGGGTTCGACCCGTCGCGCAGCTCGGCCTGGCTGGCCGAGGGCCTGCTGGTCTACCTCGCGCCCGAGGAGGCCGCCGCCCTGCTCACCGCGGTCGCCGGTCTCGCCGCCCCGGGCAGCCGGCTGCTGCTGGAGAAGGGCCGGGACGTCGCCGCCACACCGCACGACCCCGCCCTCGCCCACATCACCGACCTGTGGCGCGGCGGACTCGGCCCGGACACCCACGAGTGGCTCGACCGGCACGGCTGGAGCACCGAACTCACCACCCTGGAACGTCTCGGGGAGGCCTACGGTCGTCCGCTGCCGCGCCCCACCAGCTCGGGCTTCATCGAAGCGGTGCGCCGGACGACCGGCTGAACCCCGTCCAGGGCGGATCGCCGCTCGGTCCGGATCCGGTAAGCCCGACGGGGCACCCGGCCCCGCCGGGGGCGGCGCCCGGGTGGCGGGGCCGCCCGGCGGCGGCGAAGGTGTCACAGGGGGTCACACCGAATGCCCCGGGACGACGGGGCAGCACCGCACGGAAGAGACCGCAGATGCCTGAAGTGACCGCTGAGCACTACCAGCCCGGCACGCCGTGCTGGGTCGATCTGATGGCCCCTGACCAGCAGGCGGCCATCGACTTCTACAAGGACCTGCTCGGCTGGGAGGGCGAGATCGGCCCGCCCGAGTTCGGCGGGTACGCGATGTGCACGCTGAACGGCAAGCCGGTGGCCGGAATCATGAGGGCCCAGCCGATGAACGAGGGGGACCCCACCCCGCCGACGGTGTGGACCACCTACCTGGCCAGCGCCGACGCGGACGCCACCCAGGCCGCGATCGGCGCGGCCGGCGGCACGGTGATGTTCCCGGTGATGGACGTGGGCACCGTCGGCCGGATGCTGGTGGCGACGGACCCGACCGGCGCCGTCTTCGGCGTCTGGCAGCCGCTCGACTTCTACGGCGCGGTGGTGGTCAACGAGCCGGGCGCACTGACCTGGAACGAGCTGCACACCTCGGACATCCCCGCCGCCGCGGCCTTCTACAAGGACGCCCTGGGCATCGCCTCCGCCCCGATGCAGGGCGTGGACGACTACCACTCGCTCAACGTCGCCGACCGCCCGGTCGGCGGTATGACCACCATGGAAGGCACACCTCCCGGGACGCCCCCGCACTGGCTGACCTACTTCCGGGTGGACGACACCGACAGTACGGTCGACGCGGCGGTGAAGGCGAAGGGCAACGTGCTCGTCCCGCCGTTCGACATGAGTGCGGGCCGGATGGCCGTCCTCCAGGACTCGCAGGGCGCCGTCTTCGCGGTGATCAACCCGTCGACGTAAGTCGGCCGAGCCCGCGTCTCCTGTCAGTCCCGTCGGCCTCGGCCGGCGGGACTCCTGACGCATGCCGTCCTCCTCCTCGATACGGCCCCCGCGCGGGGAGGCTGCCCAGGGGTGAGGGCGCCGATGCACACGTCACTCCGGAGTGTGGTTCCAACCGCTTTCCACACCACCGTTGTTGACGTCAGGTCACCAGGTGGCGGGCTTCGGCGGCCAGATGTCGGCCGCGAGCACGCCGGTGGCGTAGGCGCGGGCGACCAGGGCGGTGCGGTTGGGGACGCGCCACCGGCGGGAGAGCCGGGCGAGGTGGTAGTTGACGCCGTCCGTGGTGAGCCCGATCTCCCGGGCGATCTGCGCGGTGGTCGCGCCCCGGGCGGCCGCAGCGAGGATCCGGGCCTCCACCGGGCTGACCTCGGTGCGCGGGCTCGGCGGCGGTGCCTCGCGGGGCGCCTCGATGGTGCGCAGCGAGAGCAGCAGGTTCGGGGTCTGCTCGGGGGTGTCGCTGACCAGGTCGACGGTCATCTCGCCGTGCCGTTCGCCGCCCACGGCGGGCGTCCAGGAGACCCGGGCCGGGTACTGCGAGCGGCGGTGCATCCGGACGGCCTCGGCGAGCGCCTGCAGGGTGTCGCTGTCCCGGAGGGTGAAGAACTCGAGGATCTTCCGGTCGCGAAACTGCCCCGGCAGGAGGCCGAACTCGGCGGCCATCGCGCGGTTGACGATCAGGGTCCGGCCGCCGAACTCGACCACCGCGATCGGCAGCGGCACGTGGTCCATCAGGCGCAGCGCCCGGTTGCGCCAGATCACTGCCGCATCCTGCCGGCGCCCCGGCGCCGGGCCGCAGCCCTCGGTCGGTCCCATCCGTGCTCTCTCCTCCCCCGTGGCGTCCGCGCGCAGCCGGAGCCGGCGGTCCATGGGCAAGTCCGCGGACGCTCCGGGTACTACACAATCATGTAGTGATCACGGCCGGGCCTCCCTCCCGGTGGGCACAGAGTGGGGGGAGCCGAAATTTTCTGCTGCGGGAGGGACCCACCATGACCGACACCATCACCGAGTCCAGGGCCGGAACCGGGGCCGGAACCGAGAGCGAAGCCGGCCGCGGGACCCCGGCCGTCCCCCTGGTGGACATCTCGTCGGCGCCGCCGATCGCCGCCCCGATGCTGCGGACCATGGAGCTGGCCAGAGTGCACGGCCCGGCCTTCATGCAGCGGCTGCACGGCCGGGACACCCTGATCGTCAGCGGCCTGGAGCTGGTAGAGGAGCTGGCCGACGAGACCCGGTTCACCAAGTCGATCGGACCGGGCCTGGAGAACGTCCGTCAGTTCACCGGCGACGGCCTGTTCACCGCGTACAACGAGGAGCCCAACTGGGCGCGGGCGCACGACATCCTGATGCCCGCCTTCGCGCTCGGCTCGATGCGCACCTACCACCCGGTGATGCTGCGGGTGGCCCGCCGGCTGATCGACTCCTGGGACCGCCGGGAGAGCGCCGCACTGCCGGTGGACGTGCCCGGCGACATGACCCGGATGACCCTGGACACCATCGGGCTGGCCGGCTTCGGCTTCGACTTCGGCTCCTTCGAGCGGGACGAGCCGCACCCCTTCGTGGACGCGATGGTGCGCTGCCTGGAGTGGGCGATGACCAAGCTCACCCGCGACCCCGAGCTGGACCACGCCGAGCGTGACGCCGCCTTCCGGTCCGACGCCGACTACCTGGCCAACGTGGTCGACGAGGTGATCGCCACCCGTGCCGGGGAGGAGGAACAGGGCCCGGCCGAGGACCTGCTGGGCCTGATGCTCGGCGCGGTCCGCCCCTCGGACGGCACCCGGCTGGACGCCGAGAACATCCGCAACCAGGTGATCACCTTCCTGATCGCCGGCCACGAGACCACCTCGGGTGCGCTCTCCTTCGCGATGTACTACCTGGTCAAGCACCCGGCCGTGCTGCGGCAGGTGCAGCAGGAGGTGGACGCGCTCTGGGGTGACCAGGCCGACCCGGAGCCCTCCTACGAGGACGTCGGACGGCTGCGGTACACCCGGCAGGTGCTCAACGAGGCACTGCGGCTGTGGCCCACGGCGCCGGCCTTCAGCCGCGAGGCGCGCGAGGACACCCTGCTCGGCGGGCGGATCCCGCTGCGCGCCGGGGAGACCGTCTTCGTCTCGACCCCGATGCTGCACCGCGACCCGGCGTGGGGCGACAACCCCGAGCTGTTCGACCCGTCCCGGTTCGACGCCGAGCCCGAGGCGGCCCGCTCCCCGCACGCCTTCAAGCCCTTCGGCACCGGCGAACGCGCCTGCATCGGGCGGCAGTTCGCGCTGCACGAGGCGACCATGCTGCTCGGCATGCTGGTCCACCGCTACCGGCTCATCGACCACGCCGACTACCGGCTGACCATCAAGCAGACCCTCACCATCAAGCCCGACGAGTTCACCCTCGGCCTCGCCCGGCGCACGCCCGCACCCGCGACCGCCGAGCCCGCAACCGGCTCGGGCACCCGGGCCGGCGCCGCCGCCGAGCGCCCCGGACGGGTCCGCCAGGGCACCGGGCTGCTGCTCCTGCACGGCTCCAACTACGGCGCCTGCCGCGAGTTCAGCCGGCAGCTCGCCGAGGCGGCCGCCGACCTCGGCTGCGAGACCGCGATCGCCCCGCTGGACGCGTACGCGGAAGGGCTGCCCACCGACCGTCCGGTGGTGATCACCGCCGCCTCGTACAACGGGCAGCCGACCGACGACGCCGCCGCCTTCGTCCGCCGCCTCCAGGAGGACGGCGCGCAGGACGGCACCGCGGACGCTGCGGCGGCGGGTGTCGAGTACGCGGTGCTCGGCATCGGCGACCGCACCTACGCCGCCACCTACCAGCGCATCCCCGCCCTGATCGACGACCGGCTCGCCGCCCTCGGCGGCACCCGGCTGCTCGACCGCGCCGAGGCCGACGCCTCCGGAGACCTGTCCGGCACCGTACGGCAGTTCACCGAGGCGCTGCGCCTCGCCCTGCTGGAGCGGTACGGCGACGCCGACGCTCCCGCCGCGCCGCAGCGGGAGGCCGCGTACACGGTGACCGAGGTGTCGGGTGGACCGCTGGCCGCGCTGGCCGCCCGGCACGACATGGCCGAGCTGACCGTCACCGCCGTCGACAGCCTGACCGACCCCGGATACCCCCGGGTCAAGCGGCTGGTCCGCCTCGCCCTGCCCGAGGGCGCCGGCTACCGGACCGCCGACCACCTCACCGTGCTCCCGGCCAACGACCCTGCCCTGGTCGAGCGCGCCGCCAAGCTGTTCGGCGCCGACCCCGAGGCCGTGCTCAACATCGTCGCCCACCGGCGCACCGGCCTGGCCGTGGACCGCCCGCTGTCGGTGCGTGAACTGCTCACCCACCACGTCGAGTTGCAGGACCGCCCGACCGCCGGGCAGCGCGCCGCGCTGGCGGACCTCAACCCCTGCCCGCCCGAGCAGGCCGCGCTGCGCGCGCTGCCCGAGGACGACCCGCGCACCCTGCTGGACCTGATCGAGGACCACCCGGCCCTGCAGGGGAACCTGACCTGGCCGGTGCTGCTGGAGCTGCTGCCGCCGATCCGGCCCCGGCACTACTCGATCTCCTCCTCGCCCGCCTGGGACGCGACCGAGGTGGACCTGATGGTCTCCGTGCTCAGCGCCCCCGCCCGCTCCGGCCGGGGCACCTTCCGGGGCACCGGCTCCGGTCACCTCGCGCGGCTGGCGGAGGGCGACACCGTGCTGGCCCGGGTCCAGCCCTGCCGGGAGGCGTTCCGGATCGGGCACCGCACCCCGGTGATCATGATCGCGGCCGGCACCGGCCTGGCGCCCTTCCGCGGCGCCGTCGCCGACCGGCGCGCGCTGCGCTTCACGGGCGCCGAACTCGCCCCCGCGCTGCTGTACTTCGGCTGCGACGCCGCGGAGGCGGACTACCTGCACCGGTTGGAGCTGGAGACGGCCGAGCGGGAGGGCGCGGTCTCGATGCGGCCCGCCTTCAGCGAGCGGCCGCAGGACGGGCGGCGCTTCGTCCAGGACCGTATCGCGGCGGAGGCGGAGGAGGTCTGGGCGCTGCTCGAGGCGGGCGCCGAGGTGTACGTGTGCGGCGACGGCGCGCGGATGGCGCCGGGTGTCCGGGCGGCGTTCCGGGAGCTGTACCGGGAGCGGACGCCGGGGGCCGACGAGCAGCGGGCGCAGGCCTGGCTGCAGGGGCTGATCGAGGCCGGGCGGTACGTCGAGGACGTGTACGCGGGCTGAGGCCCGGCTCCTGACGCGGCCGTCGGCCCGCTGCGCGAGGCGGCGGGCCGACGGCCGCGTCCCGGGGGACGGGAGTCCCGGGGTCAGTACACGTTGACCCCGTACGCGGCGAGCGCCGCGTTGACCGGCTGGAAGAAGGTCGTCCCGCCGAGGGTGCAGTCGCCGTTGCCGCCCGAGGTGAGGCCGAGCGCCTTGGTGCCGTCGTACAGCGGGCCGCCCGAGTCGCCGGGCTCGGCGCAGACGTTGGTCTGGATCAGGCCGCTCACCGTGCCGGCGTCGGTGTAGCGGACGGTGGCGTTGAGCCCGGTGACCTTGCCGCCCCGGGTGCCGGTGGTCGAGCCGGTGCGCTTGACCTGCTCGCCGACGAACGCGTTCGGCGCGGAGGTGAAGCCGCCGGGGTGGGCGAGCGCCGAGTTGTCGTAGCGGACGAGCGCGTAGTCGTGCCCGGGGAAGGTGGAGGCGACGGTCGGTCCGATCGACGTCTTGTGGGCGGAGTCGGTGTACCACTGCGCGGCGACGTTCCCGCAGTGCCCGGCGGTCAGGACGTAGTGGGCGTTGGCGTCCGCCACGTTGAAGCCCAGCGAGCAGCGGTACTGGCCGCCGTAGATGGCGTCGCCGGCGGCGAGCAGCGGGGTGAAGGTGCCGTGGACGCGCTGGATGGTCAGGATGGCGGCGTCGTCCCCGGCGGCCCTGGTGATCCGGTTGAGCGCCGCCGGGGAGACGGTGCTGTCGGCGGTCAGCACGACGCGTCCGGCGGCCGGGTCGACGTACCACGCGGTGCCGTCGACCTCGGCGCGCAGGACGGTGTCGCTGACGGCCGCGAGCCGTTCGGGTGTGGGGGTGGGTGTGGGGGCGGGGGCGGCCGCGGCGCCCGGCACGGCGACCGCGGTGGCGGTCAGCAGGCCGAGGGCGACGGCGAGCAGGCGGGTGCGGCGCCGGGTGGTGCCGGGGGAGGGGGTCCTGCGCTTGGTCCTCACCGATCTCCTCTGGGAGTGAGGGGCCCCGTGCGGGTCGGGGGCCGTGAGGCGCGGTCAGACGGTGGGCGGACCCCGGCCGTGCTGTCCGGAAGCACGACGGATGATCTGCCCCTGACAGGCGCTGACCGGAAGTATCAGGAACCGGACCTTTCGGTACAAGCTTCCTGACCGGGTGTCGGCGGACCCGCGCGCGGTCGGACGAGCGCGCGGATCCGCCGTTCGGCGGTACCCCGCCGGTCGAGGGGGCAGGCGGGCACCGGCTCCGGCTCGGCGAGCCGCCGTCCGCGGTGGAGGGCACGCAGGGCGAGCGCGCACAGCACTCCGAGGGCGCACAGCGCCAGCCAGAGGAGCGCGGACAGCTTCCGACCGCTCTGGCGAGTCGTCAACTCTGGCATGTGAAAAGCGATCAGAGGAAAGTGTTATCTGCGCGGTCCGGTGAGGTCTCCCAGGTGCGGGAACGGACGCGCGATGCCGCGGGTGAGGGTCCGCGGCGGGCCGACGGAGTTCGAGATGGGGCGCTCCGCGCGGAGGTGCAGGCCTCCGACCGCGTCCGTTCCCGCCGCGCCGCCGGATCGTCCCGTCCGGGCCGGGCGCGCCCGGCGGTCCGCCCGTTCCCCCCACGACGGCGGACCGCCGGGTTCACCCGCCGGCACTCGTGCGGTCCGGCCCCGGCCGTTGCCGGAGAACTCAGCCGTTGCCGAAGAAACCGAGGGCGCCGATCGCGCAGATGCCGCCCGCACCCATGAACACCGGGGTCAGCACCTTGAGTTCCACCCAGCTGCCGGCGCGGAAGCGCATGCCCTTCGGCGGACCGATCGGGTGCCAGCGCTTGCGCCCGATCGGGATCGGCCACAATACCGGGCAGCCCGAGACGGTCAGCGCGTCACCGAGGCAGTGCACCAGGGCGCCGAGGGCGATCGGCAGCCCGATCCACAGGTACTCCTGGCCGGGCTGGTCGAAGAGCCACTGCGAGCCGTTGCCGGGCCGGTCCAGGACCTCGGCGAGCATCCACGCGCTGGTCGCCCCCAGCAGCCACACCAGGACATCGCTGGAGACCCGGGCATGACGCCACAGCAGCCCCTCGATCGCCAGCACCATGTGCACGAACAGCACCGCCAGCACGCCCCAGCGGCCGCCGAACCCGGCCACCGCCGCGGCGCCCGCCCCGCACAGCAGCGCCCAGGGCCAGGTGTGCGTCAGCGTCCGGTGGCCGCCCGAGCGGCGCGGGTCACCCTTGCCCCGGGTGGCCTTGTAGACGGCGTACGAGAGGTTGTCGATCACCTCGCAGAGTGCCCGGGACACCGGCCCGAACGCCCGGGATATCGTGGCCGCCTTGTGGTCGAGGTCGGGCGCCAGGGCGGCGCCCGCGCAGATCAGCGCCCCCGCCACCAGGACCGGCCAGGGCATCGGCTCCCCCATCCCGGCCGCGACCGCGCCCACCCCCAGCCAAGCCGCCGCGCCCGACAACGAATGCGCCGGTCCCATCATGTCCGTACACCCACCGATCCGATCCGATCCGTCCTCAATGCGAGGACCTGACAGCACGGCAGCCTATCCGTACAAGATCACGAAACAGTGGCCCGCGGAGGTGGGGGTTCGAGGACGGAGCCCTACGGCCGGCTGAGTCGCCAGACCTGCTCCTCGCCGCTCTCGGCCGGGGCCAGCGCCTCGGAGGGGCGGCGCAGGCGGACGGTGAAGCCGAGGCGGGCCGGGACGGCACCGCTGGCGCGGTTCGCCGGGTCGTGGACGATCTCGACGTGCTCCACCCCGGGCAGGTGGAAGGCCTGCTCGACCAGGGCCGCCGCGGCGCGGGTGGCCAGGCCGCGGCCGGTGGCGGCGGGGTGCAGCCAGTAGCCGATCTCGCGGACGTCGTCCGGGGTGGACTCACGCCGGTGCAGTCCGCAGGCGCCGACGACGGCGCCGTCCAGCACGATCGCGTAGGCGAAGTCCTGCCCGCTTGCCCAGCGCTCCGCCCGGGCAGCCAGGTACTCGGCGGTCTGGGCGCGACTGTGCTCGGCGACCCACGCCATCCACGGCCGCAGGTGCTCCAGCGACTCGTCGATGACGGTGAAGAGCTCGGGGAGGTCCGCCTCGCCGGCGAAGCGGCGCAGCGTCAGCTCGCCCAGCGCGATGACGGGCTGGGGGTATTCCGGATGGTCCATGGAGAGAGGATGGTCCGGGTCCGTCTCATCCGGCAACAGGTTTGGGCGGCTCCGGCGGGCGGCTCGCGGCACGGGGGGTGTGCCGGGTGCGAGCGCGGTGGAGCAGGGCGCCGAGGCCGGCCGCCGTGCCCGCGACGACGAGCAGGGCGGCGTCGAAGAAGCCCGCCAGGGAGAAGTCGAAGCGGCCCGCGGCGGCGGTGGCGGTGAACTCCGGATCGACCAGGCCGCCCGGGTCCTCGGTGACGCTGACGTGCTCGCCGACGGTGTCCCGGGCGCCGCACTCCACCGAGTCGTCGCGCTGCGGGGTGCCCTCGTAGCGCACCTCGCACCGGTAGGTGGTGGTCTTGCCGTGGCTGACCCGGATGCCGGTGACCGTGCCCGGGTGCGCGACGCCGCGCATGCCGAGCACGGTGGCCTGGGTGGCGTCCAGGCTCACCAGCGGAACCGCGATCAATGGGACGGCCGCCAGCGCCAGTGCCAGGAGCCGCAGCGGCCGCGCCTGGCAGAAGCTGAGCAGGGCGTGGACGAGGCCGAACATCGCCAGCAGGACCAGCACCAGCGAGGGCACCAGCAGCCACGGCCCGCACGCGCCCAGTGCCCCGCCGAGCGGCAGCAGCACGGCGGCGGCCGGGATCCACAGGGCCGTGAGCAGCGGACGCCGCGGCCAGGGCGGGTTGTCCTTCCCGTCCCGGTCGCGCCGCTTCCGCAGGCCCGGGGCGGAGGTCTCGCTTCGCGTCACGGGGGGAGATCCTGCCAGCCCGGCCTTGCGGCGGTGCGGGCGCCCCGTGCCCTTCGGGTCGCTTCCCCCGGGCATGGGCTCCCTCGGTCAGACGCCCTCGCCGACCGGGCCGGGCAGGACGGACGTGGCGTGCCGCCGCAGCAGGACGGCGGCCTCGCGGTCGGTGACCTCGTGGAACTCGCCGTACCAGGGCCCGGCGGCGTGCGCGTAGCGGGGCAGGTGGAGGCAGACCAGCTCGTCGACCTCGTTGCGCAGCTCGGCGGCGAGGCGGGCGTCGCAGACCGGCGCCGCGAGGACCAGCCGGTCCGGGCGTTCGGCGGCGACGGCGTGGACCGCGGCGCGGACGGTGAGCGCGTCGGTCAGCCCGTCGGAGACCAGGACGGCGGTGCGCCCCCGCAGCGGGTGCCGCGACCTGCCCTGGCGGTAGAGCGACTCGCGGCGGTGCACCTCGACGCGCTCGCGCTTGACGCTCGCGCCGAGCTCCGCCGCGGTGACACCGAGGCTCTTCAGGGTGTACCGGTCGAACAGCGGCGGGTCGCCGTCGGCGATCGCGCCGACCGGCTGGTCGTGGCCGGGGACGACCAGCGGCCGGACCACCGAGGCGTCGAGCGGGGCGTCCAGCGCCTCGGCGACCTCGGCGGCCACCGGAAGCCCGCCGGGGGCGAGGCCCAGGACCACCACCCGGCGGCGTTCCCGGACGTCGAGGAGCGGGACGAGCCGCTGGGCGAGCTGGTGCCCGGCGGTGCTGCGGTCGAGGAATCTCACGGACACGTCGTCCTCCTCGGGACGTTCTCGGGAGGGCACCTATGCCTCCCACTGGGCGGCTTCCCCGTCCCGCGCCGCTCTAACGTCCGCAGGAAGCAGGAAGCAGGAAGCAGGAAGCAGGAAGCAGGAAGCGGGAAGCGGGAACCGGGAGGCGCGGCTCGGCAGGGCGCGCGCGATGATGGTCCCGACGGCGCCCCGCCGTCCCGACCGGACCGGGAGCGAGCCATGCCACGGCCATCCGAAGAACCCCGGGAGCCCACCGGGGGAGAGGCGTCCGGCGCCTTGCGCGTCTCGGTGGTCGACGACGGCCCGGTGCGGATCGTCACCGCCGCCGGGGAACTGGACCACGACACCGCGGACGGGCTGCGCGCCGTGCTCGCCAGGCCGATGGCGGACGGCTTCGCGCTGATCGTGGTCGACCTCGCGGAGCTGCGGTTCTGCGACTCGACCGGACTGAACGTGCTGCTCCGCGCCCGTCTGGACGCGGAGGCGGCCGGAGTGCGGCTGGAGCTGGTCGGTCCGAGCCCCGTGATGGCGCGGCTGTTCGCGATCACCGGCGCCGACCGCGTCTTCCGGATCCACCCCGACGTCGGCTCGGCGCTCAAGGCAGCCGGGCCGGGCACCCAGGGACCTTCCGACGGCGCCGCGGCCCCGCCCGGGCCGGTCTGAGGCGGCCGGCCGTGGACCGTCCCGGCGCCGACGGGCTGCCCGGCCCCGAGCAGACCAGGCGGCTGATGCTTGAGGGCAGCTCAGGCGCGGTGCAGCGCAGCCGTGAGTTCAGCCGGCAGGCGCTGCTGTCCTGGCACTGGCTGCCGACTGCCGACGAGGAGCGGCGGCTGGTGGTCGAGGACGTCCTGCTGATGGTCTCGGAGCTGGTCACCAACGCCTGTCTGCACGCCCCCGGCGGTCCGCGCGAGCTGCGGCTGCGGTGGAACGGGGACCGGCTGAGGGTGGAGGTCGCGGACGCCAGCCCGGTGCCGCCGCGGCTGCGCCCGTACGCCGACCCGGGGCGGCCGGGCGGGCACGGGTTGCGGGTGGTGGACCGGCTCTCCCGGGCCTGGGGCTCGCAGCCCGAGGACGGCGGGAAGCTGGTCTGGCTGGAGGTGCCGGCCCCGCCGCCGCCGGGCTCCGGGCGGGCGTGACAGCAGCGGGGCGATGGCGGGATTCCTCGCCCCGGGGCGTTTCCGGCCGCCCGTACCGGATAGCCGCGTGGTCGGAGGCATCGGCGGGCGGGAGAACCATGGGCTCCCACCGGCAGACGGCCCGGACCGAGCGGGAGGAGCCCGCAGCCATGACACAGAGACCGCCGAAGTCCGGAGCCCCGGGTGCCGACCGGCTCGAGGGACTCACCGTCACCGACCGGTCGTGGGCCCTGGGCACCGTGCTCGTCCTCCACGGCGAACTGGACCTCGACTCGGCCGCCGACCTGCGGGCCGCCGTCGACCGGGCCCTCGCCGGGTCCGCAGGCGTGATCGTGATCGACTGCGCCGGGCTGGAGTTCTGCGACTCCACCGGGCTCAACGCCCTGCTCCGGGCCCAGGGGCGGGCCGAGGCCGAGGGGAGCCGGATCGAGCTCGCCCGCCCCAGGCCGCTGATCCTGCGCATGCTCGAACTCACCGGGATCGCCGATGCCTTCCCGGTCCGGGAGACCGTGCCGGGCTGACCCCACCGGGCCGACCCCGCCCGGCGAGGCTCCCGGCCGCCGCCGCAGGGCCCGCGGTGGCACAGTGGGAGCAGGGCGGCGGACCTGCCGCCCCCGCAATCGGGGTGCCCGGACGGCGCACCCCGGCCGTGCGAGCGATCCGGACGGTGGACGGATGGACGAGCACCCGGTACCCGCCAGCCAACCCGTACCCGGCAGCCACCCGCTGCAGGGCGGCGCCGCGGCCGACCCGGCCGAGCAGGCGCTGCGGCAGCTGCTCGCCGGGCTGACGGCGGTACGCGACGGGGACTTCCGCACCCGGCTCACCCCGGACCGCCCAGGGGTGCTCGGGGAGATCGCCGAGGTCTTCAACGGGATGACGGACCAGCTGGCCCGGGTGACCTCCGAGGTGACCAGGGTGGCCCGGGAGGTCGGCACCGACGGGCGGCTGGGCGGTCAGGCGCAGGTGCCGGGGGTCGCCGGGACGTGGCTGGAGCTCACCGACTCGGTGAACGCGATGGCCGGCAACCTGACCTGGCAGGTGCGGAACATCGCCCAGGTGACCACGGCGGTGGCACGCGGGGACCTCACCCAGAAGATCGAGGTGGACGCGCGCGGCGAGATCCTGGAGCTGAAGAACACCGTCAACACCATGGTGGACACGCTCTCCTCCTTCGCCGCCGAGGTGACCAGGGTGGCCCGGGAGGTCGGTACCGAGGGCCGGCTGGGCGGCCAGGCGCAGGTGCCGGGCGTCGCGGGGACGTGGCGGGACCTGACCGACTCGGTGAACGCGATGGCCGGCAACCTGACCTGGCAGGTGCGCAACATCGCCCAGGTCGCGACGGCCGTCGCCGAGGGCGACCTCACCCAGAAGATCTCGGTGGCCGCGCGCGGCGAGATCCTGGAGCTCAAGACCACCATCAACACGATGGTCGACCAGCTGTCCTCCTTCGCCGCCGAGGTGACCAGGGTGGCCCGGGAGGTCGGCACCGAGGGCCGACTGGGTGGTCAGGCGGACGTCCGGGACGTCTCCGGTACCTGGAAGTCGCTCACCGAGTCCGTCAACGTCATGGCCGACAACCTCACCGCCCAGGTCCGCGCCATCGCCTCGGTGACCACCGCCGTCGCCGAGGGCGACCTCACCCAGAAGATCCGGGTCGACGCGCGCGGCGAGATCCTGGAACTGAAGGAGACCATCAACACGATGGTCGACCAGCTGTCGTCCTTCGCCGACGAGGTCACCCGGGTCGCCCGCGAGGTCGGCACCGCCGGGAACCTGGGCGGCCAGGCCACCGTGCGCGGCGTCTCCGGCACCTGGAAGGACCTCACCGACAACGTCAACGTGATGGCCTCCAACCTGACCGGCCAGGTCCGCTCGATGTCCGAGGTCGCGACCGCCGTGGCGCGCGGCGACCTGTCCCGGAAGATCACCGTGGAGGCCAAGGGCGAGGTCGCCGCCCTCGCCGACGCGATCAACACCATGGTCGACACCCTGTCCGCCTTCGCCGGCGAGGTCACCCGCGTGGCCCGCGAGGTCGGCACCGAGGGCATCCTGGGCGGCCAGGCCCGGGTGCCCAACGTCGCCGGGACGTGGAAGGACCTCACCGACAACGTCAACTTC
Source organism: Kitasatospora sp. NPDC023120 (assembly GCF_055560835.1). NCBI lineage: Bacteria > Bacillati > Actinomycetota > Actinomycetes > Kitasatosporales > Streptomycetaceae > Kitasatospora > Kitasatospora sp. NPDC023120. The sequence continues at coordinate 54,662 of NZ_JBVHHY010000012.1, forward strand.
ATGGCGCACAACCTGACCAGCCAGGTGCGCAACATCGCGTCGGTCACCACCGCCGTCGCCGAGGGCGACCTGACCCGCAAGATCGACGTGGACGCGCGCGGGGAGATCCTGGAGCTCAAGACCACCGTCAACACCATGGTCGACCAGCTGTCCTCCTTCGCCGCCGAGGTGACCAGGGTGGCCCGCGAGGTCGGCAGCGAAGGGCGGCTCGGCGGCCAGGCGCGGGTGGAGGGCGTCTCCGGCACCTGGAAGCGGCTCACCGAGAACGTCAACGAGCTGGCCGGCAACCTGACCCGGCAGGTCCGGGCGATCGCCGAGGTCACCAGCGCCGTCGCGGCCGGCGACCTGACCCGCTCGATCAGCGTGGACGCCTCCGGCGAGGTCGCCGACCTCAAGGACAACATCAACGCCATGGTCGAATCGCTGCGCGAGACCACGCTCGCCAACCAGGAGCAGGACTGGCTGAAGACCAACCTGGCCCACTTCTCCGCCGCCATCCAGGGCCGCCGGGACATCCGCTCCGTCGCCGAGATGATCACCGACGAGCTGACCCCGCTGGTCGGCGCCCAGTACGGCGCGTTCTTCCTCGCCGAGGAGAGCGAGGCCGGCGCCGAGCTGGTCCTGATCAGCGCCTACGGCCGCCCCGCCGGGGAGCACCGCCGGCTGCGGCTGGGGGAGTCCCTGGTCGGCCAGGCCGCCCGCAGCCGGCGCAGCATCCTGGTGGACGACCTGCCGCCCGGCTACGCCACCGTCGCCTCGGGCGCGGGCTCCGGTGACGCCTGCTCCCTCGTCGTGCTGCCGATCGCGCTGGAGGAATGGCTGATCGGCGTCATGGAGTTCGCCTCCGTCCGCCCCTTCACCCAGGTCCACCGCGACTTCCTGGACCAGTTCGCCGAGGCCTGCGGCGTCAACATCGGCACCTTGCTGGCCAACGCCCGCACCGACGAACTGCTCGGCGAATCCCAGCGGCTCACCGCAGAACTCCAGTCCCGCTCCGGGGAGTTGCAGGAAGGACAGGAGGAACTGCGGCGCTCCAACGCTGAGTTGGAGGAGAAGGCCGCCCTGCTCGCCCAGCGCAACCGGGACATCGAGGCGAAGAACCTGGAGATCGAACAGGCCCGCCAGGAACTGGAGGAACGCGCACGGGAGCTGACCCGGACCTCGCTGTACAAGTCCGAGTTCCTGGCCAACATGAGCCACGAGCTGCGCACCCCGCTCAACAGCCTGCTCATCCTCGCCCAGCTGCTCGCCGAGAATGCGAGCGGCAACCTCACCCCCAAACAGACCGAGTACGCGGGCGTGATCCACTCGGCCGGCACCGACCTGCTCCAGCTCATCAACGACATCCTCGACCTCTCCAAGGTGGAGGCGGGGAAGATGGAGCTCACCCCCGAACCCTTCGCGGTGCGAGAGCTGCTGGAGTACGTCGAGTCCGGCTTCGAGCCGCTCGCCGACCAGAAGGGCCTCGCCTTCGAGGTCACCGTCGACCGGGACGTCCCGGAACGGATCGTCACCGATCAGGCCCGGCTGCGCCAGGTGCTGCGCAACCTGCTCTCCAACGCCGTCAAGTTCACCGACAGCGGCCGGGTCGAGCTGCGGATCCAACGCGCCGAAGGAGCGGAGCTGCCGCCCGAACTCGGCCGGGAGCAGGAGGCGGTTGCCTTCCACGTCGAGGACACCGGGATCGGCATCGACCCCGCCCACCTGGACGCCATCTTCGGAGCCTTCCAGCAGGCCGACGGCTCCACCGCGCGGCGCTACGGCGGCACCGGCCTCGGCCTGTCGATCAGCCGGGAGCTCGCCCGGCTGCTCGGCGGCGCCATCAGCGTCCGGTCCACCGCCGGGCAGGGCAGCTGCTTCTCCCTCTACCTGCCGCTCGGCCGGCCCGAGCAGCGGTCGGGCGAGGACCCGCAGGACGCGCCAGGGGTCCCGGAGGAACCGGCTGCGGAGGCCCCGTCCGCTGCCGGCCCGAGCGCGGACGGCCCGAGCGCGGACGACCCGCTCACCGGGCGGACCGTGCTGATCGTCGACGACGACGTCCGCAACGTCTTCGCGCTCACCGCCGCCCTGGAACAGCACGGACTGACCGTCCTGCAAGCCGGCGACGGCCGCGCCGGGCTCGACCTGCTGCGCGCCCACCCCGAGACCGACCTCGTCCTGATGGACGTCATGATGCCCGGTATGGACGGTCGCGCGGCCATCGAGGCGATCCGCGCCGACGCCCGCTTCGACCGGCTGCCGGTCGTCACCGTCACCGCCAAGGCCATGCCCGGCGACCGGGACCGCAGCCTGGCCGCAGGCGCCGACGACCACGTCACCAAGCCGGTCGACACCGCCCACCTGCTCGACCGGATGCGGACCTGGCTGGACGCGTCATGACGACCGACCTCCCGGACCCGCCGTGACCGCTGCGCAGGGGCCTGCGGACGACGCGGCACGGCAGCCCGCGGACGCCGCCCACGTCACCCGGGCCCTGGCCGAGGCCGTCCGGCGGCTGCAGGGCGCCGTCGTCCGCACCCACGCCGAGGCGCGGACCAGGGCCGCCGTCGACCTCGCCACCGGCATCCTGGCCGAGCGGCTCGGCCTGCCGATCACCGAGGCCGCCGCGCACCTCGCCCGGCTGGCCCGGGAGGCGGGGGTGCCGGTGGTCGCGCTGGCGGCGGAGATCGCGGGGCTGCCGGAGCCGGAGGCGGGGGCCCGTGGTGCCCTCGCCCCGGACCCGCTCGACACCGGTCCGCCCGTCGCGCCGGCCCTCGCCGCCGCGCCCGACCTGCAGCGCGCCGCCGAGGCCGTGCTGGACCAGACCGGCGCGGCGCTCGGCGCCCGGGCCGTCGCCGTCTGGCTGCGGCTGCCCGGCGGAGCGCTCGCGCTCGCCGCGCACGCCGGGCTGTCCGCCGACGAGGCCGCCGCCTGGGACCGGGTGCCGCCCGGCGTGTCCACCCCGGCGCAGCGGGTGGTCGACGGCGGCGCGGAGCTGTGGCCCGGCGAGCCGGGGACCGACGCGCCCTCGGTGGGTGCCGGATCCGCATCCGCCCGCGCCGTCCTGCCGCTGCTCGACCGGGGCCGCCGCCTGGGGGCGCTCGAACTGCTCTGGTCCGGCCCCGCCCCGGAGATCGGACCGGCGCAGCGCCGCCGGCTGTACGCGCTCGCCGACCTCTGCGCGACCCTGGTCGGCCCCTCCCCGGAGTCCGCGGCGGCCGAGGTCTCCGAGGTGCCCGAAGTGCCCGAGGAGGCCACCGCCCTGCTGGCGGGCCTGCTCACCCCGGCGCTGCTGCTGGAGCCCGTCCTCCGGGACGACCGGGTCGCCGACTTCACCGTCCGCCGGGTCAACGCCCGGTTCCGTGACCCGCTCGGCCGCCCCCGGGAGGCCGTGGAGGGCGCCTCGCTGCTGGAGACGTACCCGGTCGCCTGCGCCGCCGGGCTGCTGGACCGCCTGGTCCGGGTGTACGAGACGGGGGCGCCGCTGTCGGCCGAGCCCGTCCGGCTGGTGTTCCGGGACACCGGGCCTCCCGTCCCCGCCGCCGTGCCACCGGCCGTCCCCGCCGCCGTGCTGCTCACGGTCGTCCCGCTCGGCGGCCGGCTGCTGGTCTGCTGGGAGCCGGCCGACGAACGGGCCGGGGACGACGAGCGGACGGACCTGCTGCGCCAGGCCCAGCGGTTGGCCCGGGTGGCCGGGTTCGAGGAGCGTCCGTCCGAGGGCCGGGTCCGCTGGAGCGACGGGCTGCGCGAGCTCTACGGGCTGCCGCCGGACGCGGCGCCGGTGCCGCTGACGCGGCTCGCCCGGCACACCCACCCGGACGACCGTGCCGCGATCCGGCGTCTGCTGGACACCGTCCGGCACCGCCACCGCACCGCCTCCGCGGTCGTCCGACTCAACCGGCCGGACGGCACCCACCGCTTCATCCGGGTGATCGCCGAGCCCGTCCTGGACGACGCCGGGCGCCTCAGCGCGATCCGCGGCGCCTACCACGACGTCTCCGCCCAGCACTGGACGGAGGTCGCGCTCGGCGCCACCCGGGAGCGGCTCGCCGACAGCGAGCAGGAGTCCGCCGAACGCGAGCAGCTGGCGCTGCGCCTCCAGCAGGCGATCCTCCCGGCCGCGCCGCCCCCGCTCGGCGTCACCGGAGTGCACGCCGCCGTCCGCTACCGCCCTGCGGCCAAGCGCGACCGGGTCGGCGGCGACTGGTACGACGTGCTGCCGCTGCCCGACAAGCACGTCCTGCTCGCGGTCGGCGACGTGGCCGGGCACGGCGTCGGCGCGGCCACCGGGATGGTCGCCCTGCGGCACGCCCTGCGTGGCCTCGCGGTCACCGGCGCCGGCCCGGCCCGGCTGCTGGAGTGGGCCAACACCGTCGCGCTGCGCGAACCCGGTCAGGTCACCGCGACCGCGGTCTGCGTGCTGCTCGACCCGGTCGGCGGCGGGCTGCGCTGGGCCCGGGCCGGTCACCTGCCGCCGATCCGGCTCGGCGCGGACGGCGCCCAGGTGCTGCCGCTGCCGCACGGGGTGCTGCTCGGCGCGCTGGACGACGCCCGGTACGAGGAGCGCACCGCCCGGCTCGACCCCGGGGACGTCCTGCTGCTCTACACCGACGGGCTGGTCGAGCGCCGGGACCGCCCGGTCGAGGAGTCCGTCGAGCAACTGATCCGCGCGGCCGGAGCCCCCGGCCCGGACCTGGAGCAGTACCTGGACCGGCTGCTCGAGCTCAGCCCCGCCGACACCGGCGACGACACCTGCCTGATCGCCGTCCAGACCGAGTAGGGCCTGCCCGGCGGGCCGTTACGAACGGCGCGGCCCGGGTAGGCGCGACCTGTCGGGGGCCGAGGGTCCGACTACAGGACGGGAAGGAATCCCCATGATGCTGCTGGGACTTCTGCTGATGTCGGCGTCCGGCGCGTTCGTCGGGCTGCTGATCGCGGACAACCTCTCCGGTGGGCCCGACTACCAGGTGACCATCCTGGGCAACGACCTCGTGACGATGAACAGTCTGGGCATCTTCCTCTCCGGTGTGGCGCTCGCGCTGATCTTCTGCCTCGGCCTCGCACTGATGCGGTCGAGCCGGCGGGCCGCGCGTCCGGTGGGAGCGACGGGACCGGTGCACCGCCGGGCGCGCCACCACTGGACGGGCTACCGGGAGTTCGAGCCGGAGGAGCCTGAGGAGAGGGCCGCCGAGCCGGCAGAGCCGGTCGCCGAGCGGACCGCCCAGCGGACCGCCGAGCGGACCGCGGAGCCGGCCGCCGAGCCGGACCGGCGGGAGACGACGCCACCGCCCCGAGGCCGGATCCGGCACCTCTTCGGACGCTAGCCACCGGCCGCCGCGCCGGTACGGAGGAGGGCCGATCGCATGTCGGGGGCCCGGACGCAGTCCGCCCGCCGAGCACCGTCCGTGCGCGGGGAGGCACGGGCGTTGCGGCTGCCGCTGGCGGACCGGCCCGGGGGAGCGGCCGAGGCACGTGCCTGCACCGCCCGGTTCCTGGCCGATGTGGCCGACCGGGGGGTGGTCCGGGACGCCGTGCTGCTGGTCTCGGAACTCGTCGGCAACGCGCAGCGCCACACCAGCGGCCCCCGGGCGCTGCTGCTGGTGCGGGGAGCGGGGGTGCTGCGGATCGAGGTCAGCGACTCCAGCCGCCGCCCACCGGTACCGCGGGCGCCGTACGGGTCGTACCGGACGAACGGCCCGGAGGGCTCGGATGGCTCGTACGGGTCGGAGGGCTCGAACGGGTCCGACGGAACCGGAGGAACCGGCAGCTCGAGCGGCTCGGGAGCCTCGGGAGGCCTCGGACTGTTCCTGGTGGGCCGGCTCAGCCGGTGCTGGGGCTGGCGCCTCCTGGGAACGGGCAAGGCGGTCTGGTGCGAGCTGCGGGTGCCCCCGTAGCGGTGCCCACGTAGCGGTGTCCCCGCAGCGGTGTCCTCCGCGCCCAGCCGGGTAGGTGCCCGAGTAGCCGGGGAGAGCTCGATCAGCCCGGGAAGGCCGCCGCGGCGCGCCCGTCTGCCACGGCAAGCCCACTCACGACGAAAGCCCATCCACCACGGGAGGCCACCATGGACCTCGCGTTCCTCACCCCCCTGCTCGACCGGCCCGGACCCTGGGCCAGCGTCTACCTCGACACCGACCGCGCCACCGAGGACGCCGTCCGGCGCCGGGCTCTGATCGATCGCGCCGCCGTGCACCGGCTGGCCGAGGCCGGCGCCGACGAGTCGAGCTGCGAGGCCGTCCGCGACCACCTGGCCGCCGAGCCCACCGCGGGCTCCCCGCCAGGGCGGGCGCTGTTCGCGGCGGACGGCGAGGTGGCCCTGGACGTCCCGCTCGTCGTCTCCCCGCCGGACGTCGCCGCCACCTGGGCGCCGCTTCCGCACACCAGCCCGCTGGTCGGCCTGCTCGACGACGCCGCGCCCGCCTGCCTGGTCGCCGCCGTTGACCGCACCGGCGCCGCGCTGGAGCGGTACGAGCTCGGCCGCAGCGCGCCGGCCGGCACGGTGGAGGGCCCGCAGTGGCAGGGCCGGGGGCACCGCGCCCCGCCCACCGACCGCTACGAGTGGCACTACCGGCACCGGGTCGAGGACACCTGGGAGCGCACCGCCGGGATCATCGCCGACCACCTCGCCCGGGTCTGGCCGGACAGCGGCGCCAGGCTGCTCGTCCTCACCGGGGACGTCCGCGAGCGCCGGGCGGTCCACGACCGGCTGCCGCGGCAACTGCAACCGCTCACCGTCGAACTGGACGGCGGCGGACGGGCTGACGGGATCGCCCGCGAGGCCTTCGACCGGCGGGTGACCGAGGCCTGGGACGACCACCGCGCCCGCCACCTGACCGAGGTGCTGGACGCCTACCGCACCGCGGTCGGCCGCCCCGGCGAGCACGGCACCGACGCCGCCGGCACCCAGACCGCGCCCGGTCCGGCCGCCCGGGGCATCCCCGCCGTGGTGAGCGCAGCCCGTCAGCACCAGCTCTCCGCACTGCTGCTGCAGGCGAGCGGCCACGACCCGGAGCGCCCGGTGTGGACCGGCCCCGAGCCTGAGCACATCGGCGTCCACCGGGCCGACCTGCGCGACATGGGCGTCCCCCACCCCGAACAGGCCTCCGCCGCCGACGCCCTGCTGCGCGCCGGTGCGGCCTGCGGCGCCGAGGCGCTGCTCGTCCCGGACACCGTCCCCGGCCCGCCCGGCGGCCTCGGCGCAGTGCTGCGCTGGCCCGCCTGAGGGTCTGGCACTAGCGCTCGGAGCTGCGCGGCAGGACCGGCTTCACGTCCAGCACCGGGGTGCCGTCGGTGGCCTCCAGGTCGCCGACCCGCAGCCGCAGGCCGTCCGGGTGACCCGGTGCAGTCCGATGGGGTTGGTGTTACGCCAGGCGTTCCACGGCCAGGGCCAGTGCGCGGTCGAGGGCCTCCCCGGCCTCGCACGGGACGTCGGGGCGGACGCCGGTGCCCTCCCAGTTGGTGCCGGAGACGGGGTTGACCGCGCGGGCGACCGGCACGCTGAGTTCCAGGTGCGGGTGGACCGTCCAGCCGTCGCGCGGATGCGCGCCGCCCCGGGTGGTCTCCCCGACGACCTCGGCGCGGCCGAGCTGCTGCAGGTCGTAGGCGAGCTCCTCGGCCGCGGAGAAGGTGCTCCCGCTGGTCAGCACGTAGAGCGGCTTGCTGCCGCCGAAGCGGGCGCCGGGGACGAACGCGGGTGTCCAGGACTGCTCGGCCACTTCTCCCTGCTTCGAGAGCATGGTGTTGAGGTGCGTGCGGCCGTCGAGCAGGTAGCCGCAGACGAAGGCGACCGTGTTCGGGTCGCCGCCGACGTTGCCGCGCAGGTCCAGGATGAGGGCGCGGGCGGGGGCCACCAGGGAGAGCGCGGCGGCCAGCGGCTGCGCCGCCCAGTCCAGCGGGAACAGCAGGGGTGCGAGCTCCAGCACCGCGACGCCGCCGTCCAGGAGCTCCACGCGCGGGGCGCCGCCCAGGGAGGTGTCGAACTTCCGCCGCGCCGCGGCGAACTTCGCTTCGCCCTGCTCCGGCGGCACGGGTATGGCGTGGTGATGGAGGGCCAGGTGCAGGTCGCCGTTGACGGACCGCAGGTCGGCGGTGACCGCTTCGGCCAACTCCTCGGCGGTTTCCACCCGGTAGGAGCCCTCGGCACTCCGGCGCCGCAGCAGCGCCGCCAGCTGCCGGGCGGCGTCGGGGAAGACGTAGTGCTCGGAGACCAGGTCGGCGATCGACTCGACGACGGCGACGGTGTCCAGTGCGGGCAGCGATGTGGTGGAAGTCATGGGAGGGAGTAGACCAGCCGGCTTGCCAAAGCGTCAACCGTATTTAACGCTTGATGGTGTGAGCCATGAACCGGATGAAGACGTCCAGCGGATCAGCACCCCGCTGCAGCACACCGCACTCGCCCACCCCCTGCGCCAGCGCCTGCTCTTCGCCCTGAGCAGGCAGCCGTCGACGATCAGCCGGCTCGCCGCGCAACTGGGGGTGAACAAGGGCAGCGTCTCCCACCACCTGAGGGTGCTGTGCGAGGCGGGGCTGGTCCAGGACGCCGGAACGCGACAGGTGCGCGGCGGCACCGAGAAGTACTACCGGCGGGCCGCGGAGCGCCTCCTCGTCGACGAGCCGCAGGCCGAGGGCACCGCCGCGCTGTTCGGCGCCGTCGCCCAGGAGCTGGACCGCTCACCCACCGACCACCTCCTGACCCTGCGCCACCTCCGGCTCAGCCCGGCCAAGGCGGCCCGGCTCGCCGAGGCGCTGGCCAAGCTGGTCGACGAGACGGAGGAGGACCCGGAGGGCGAGCCGGTGCACGGCCTCCTGGTGACGCTCTACCAGCAGGCCGGCCCCACCCCGCGAACCACCGGACGCCTGAGCCCCCAGGCTTGAGCGACCCGCTTGGGCAGCCCGCCTAGGTGACTAGCCAGGTCGGCTCGAGGGGGATCACGTGCCCGGTGAGGGACCGGACGTCTGCCGGGACGTCGGCTCGGGCGAGGAGAGCGGGGAGGTGGTCGGCGGTGTAGGAGCGGTGGGCTTCGGGAGTGGACCAGAGCGTGGCGACGAGGAACCGGTCGGCGGCGAGGCGGATGACGGCGCCCGCCAGCATGCCCGCGGCTGCCCTCATCCCCGGGGCCCAGACGCCGCGTTGGACGTCCAGGAAGTGCCTGGCGCGGCCGGAACGGAGCCGGCAGTCGGCGACGCGCAGCGCGGTGGCGCGGGCGAGGGCGTCGGTGAGGGAGGCGGCCGCGCCGGGCATGGCGAGGACGACCGGGCCGGTGTCGACCCGGATGGACGTCCAACTGTCCTGCTGCGCCGCCTCGCCGGCGATCCGGTCGTGGCGCTCGCGCATGAACCGGGCGTACGCGGGCTCGTCGGCCCACAGGGCGAGCAGGAGGGCCCGATCGTCGTCCGATGCCCAGCCGCCGGTCTGCCCGACCAGTCCCGGCTGGTCGGAGACCACCGCCCAGCGACGCTGACCCGCGGCGAACACCTCACGCGCGCCGGGCCGGACCCGGCAGTCGATCCACTTGCCCCACATGGGGCCATCATGCCGCGCCGGACGGGGCGGGCGTCAATCGGACCCGGGTCGCGGCGGAAATCGGCCCAGGGACGTAGGCCGCGTAGCCGGAGCACGGCCGGATGCCGCGGAGTCCCGGCATTGCCGCCATCGTCTGGCGACCGTGTCGCGGTACGACTAATCCACTCCTGCGGGTGGTAGCGGCGTATCGATGCCGGTGAGCGCCGGTCGGTGCGCCTATAAAGGGGCCCGTCATGTTGATCAACTGATGGGCCCTCACCATGTTGCAGGCCGCTCTGCGGGTGCTTGCCGCAGTCTCGCTCGCTTCCGCCGTCTCCGCCGTCGCCGTCGCCCCGGCCGCCGCCGCCTCGCCGGCGGCGCCCGCGGTGCGGGCGGCTGCCGACGACGACCTGACCAGTCCCTGCGGGCCGGTCCGGGACTACCGCGCCTCGGACTGGTGGCGGACGACGACCGAGCCGCAGATCGCCCAGACGGTCGCGTCCACCGCGACGAACGAGAACTGGCAGTGGCGCGACGACGTCAACACGCTCTGGCGCGGCGACACCCGGGAGAACGTGGAGGACATCTTCAAGGCCGGCTTCACTCCCCGCGGTGAGGCGGTGACCCCGCTCGCCGAGTACATCGTCAAGGGCGGCGGGCAGAACAGCGCGCACCTCAGCACCAGTTGCGCGATGTGGGTGGCGCAGAAGTTCGCCACGTACGGGACCGCCAAGACGGGCTGGGTCTACGAGATCTACGCCCCCGGCGGCATCGACGTCAACGCCACCGCCCGCCTCAACAGCTACCAGTCCCCGTACCTGTGGAACAAGGAGATCGACTTCCCCGGCGGGGTCGGCGGCCGCTACCTCAAGGGCGCCTGCAAGTACCACCTGACCTACACCGACCCGGACACGAAGGTCAGCACCTTCGAGAACCTCGGCTGCAAGTCCAACCCCGACTTCGCGCCCTACCTGTAGCAGAGGGGCACCCCTCAGCGGGTGCCGACCGGGGGCAGCCGGTCCAGGATCCGCTCCATGCGGGCGGCGCCCTGCTCGGCTGGTCGCTCACCCAGCTGGCCGGTGCCGCCGGGCTCGGCGGTGACGGTCCGCTGCGGGGGAACTACGACCCGCTGACGGGGGAGGGGCGCAACGCGACCAACTTCAGCTGGTCGGCGGCGCTGCTGCTGCCGCTGCTGCGGGAGTGAGGCGGGAGCCGGCCGGCTTTGGCTCCGGGCCGTCCGACCAGGCATGATCGGGGCATGGTCGAACGAGTCATTGCAGCGTGTGACGGAGCAGCCAAGGGCAACCCCGGTCCGGCGGGCTGGGCGTACGTGGTGGCGGACGCCGCCGGGGCGCCCCAGCGCTGGGAGGCCGGTGCGCTCGGGCACAGCACCAACAACGTGGGCGAACTGACGGCGCTGCAGCGGCTGTTGGCGGCGACGGACCCGGCCGTCCCGCTGGAGGTGCGGCTGGACAGCACCTACACCCGCGACTCGGTGACCAAGTGGCTGAAGGGCTGGAAGCGCAACGGCTGGAAGACGGCGGCCGGCAAGCCGGTCGCCAACCAGGAGCTGATCCAGGCGATCGACGCGCTGCTGGAGGGCCGGGACGTCACCTTCGTCTACGTCCCGGCCCACCAGGTGGACGGCGACCCGCTGAACGCCATCGCGGACAAGGCCGCCAGCGACGCCGCCCGCACCCAGCAGGACGCCTCCGGCACCGGCGCGAACCTGCCCGAGCCGGACCCGGCAGCCGCCCCGAAACCCCGCACCACCCGCACCGGCACCCGCACCGGCACCCGCACCGGTGCCTCCGGTACGTCCGGCGCGTCCGGCACCGCCGCGAAGCGCACCGGCTCCGGCAGCTCCCGCACCCTCGCCGCCCGCTACCCGGGCACCTGCCCGTGCAGCCGCCCGTACGCCAAGGGGGACAAGATCACCAAGGTCGGCGGCAGCTGGGGCCACCCGGAGTGCGCCACCGCCCACGCCTGACGGAGACGCGAAACGGAGACGCGAAACGGAGACGCGAAACGGAGACGCGAAAGGCCGACCGCGGATGCGGTCGGCCCTTCGCGGCGGAGTCGGGCCGGATCAGCCCTCCTTCGTCATCTCCTTGATGTCCTCGAAGGTCATGCCGAGGGTGTTGTAGGCACGGGCCTGGGCCTCCGGGACGCCGAGCTTGGCGAGCTCCTTGAGCTGCGCGTCGGTCAGCGGAGCGGCGGTGGTGACCGGACCGCCCGCCGGACCGCCCGCGGTCGCCGGGTTGAAGCCGGGACCCGCGCCGGGGCCGGCAGCGAGGCCGAGCACCGCCTTGGTCAGGTCCTCGGTGGTCAGCTTGACCGCGTCGGTCGGGACCTGGACGTTCGGGGCAGCCTGGTCGAAGGCGAGCTTCACCGGGAAGTTGACGCCCGGGTCGATCTTGCTCGGCAGCTGGGCGAGGTCGAAGGTGGCCGAGGAGAAGGCACCGTTCTTCAGGTAGAGGTCGACGCCGACCTTGCGGTCCGGCACGTCGCTCGGGGCCTGGGACGGGAACTTCTTGAACTGCTGCGGGAACTTGTCCGCGACCGGCTTGACGGCCTTGAACATCTCGTCCACCAGCTGGCGGGCCGGGGCGCTCATCCAGATGTGGTCGGTGCCGTCCTTGCTGCCCTTGTCCTCGTACGTGACGGTGCGGGTGAGCACGTCCTTGAGCGAGTTGACGAGCTGCTTGACGGCCTCCGGGTCGGCGGTCGGCTTCGCGCTGTGGGCGGCCTTCTTGCCGTCGTCCTTCTTCGCCTGGTCGGCGAGCTCCTGGAGGTCGAGCTGGACCCACTTGCCGGCCAGCACGTCCTTGACCGCGCCCATGTCCGCCGGCATGTCCTTGCTGACGGCGTCGATCTCGGACGGGTCCTCGCCCATCAGCTTGAGCGCGCCCTTGGCGTCGACGTGCAGGTAGCCCTTGGCGTCGACCTGGCGGTACTCCAGCAGCGCGGTGCCGCTCCGGTCGGCGATCACGTAGGACACGCGCACCGACTTGTCGAGCGTCAGGTCGTTGTTCGGGGTCTGGCTCTTGGCGTTCTTGAACGCCTCGATCTCCTTGAGCGGCTTGTCGGCGGAGATCGCGACGGTGAACGAGAGACCGGACAGCGCCTTGGCGCCCTTCTCGGTCATCTCCTTCTCGGCGTCCTTGTCCGCGGTGGCCTTGTCGAAGGCGATGATCTGCTCGGGGGTGGCGTCGATCGAGAGCTTGAAGCCGGCCGACTTGCCGTCACCGACCTTGCCGAAGGCCTTGGACACCTTCTGAGCGGCGTTGAGCTGCTCGACGGTGCCGCAAGCGGTGAGACCGGTGGCGAGGACGGATGCGGTCACGGCGACGGGCATCGCACCGCGGGCGGCCTTGCGGATGGCGGTGTTGATGGTGCAACTCCTGTGGTACTGGGCCCGATCGGACGACCGGGCCTTCCCTCCCCTGTGGCTCGAAGCGCCACAGTGCATACACATGTGATCACATTATCAGTAGGCAGTCACACCATTATTTGGTGCAGGCTTTAACCGATATGGCCGAGAACGTCCCGCACTGGCCGGATCGTTTCGCTGCCGCCGGTGATGGTAGCGCTGCCGCATCCGTCCACCGAACCACGCACCCCCATGCCGAAGGATGGCAGAACCTTTGCCAAGAAGAGGTGTTCAGGGCCCGAGCACCTCCTGCTAGCCTCAGCCGGTTTCCTGCCGGGCAAGGTCGGCGGACATGACGGGGTAAGAGGTACCGAAAGCATGGCAATTCGCCGGGCGAAGCAGAAGGCCCAGGTCATCGAGAAGCTCTCGCAGGTGGCACCGCCTGGGGAGACCTTCATCGCGTGCGTGCACGTGGAGACCGGACCCAGCCCGTGGCTCAACATGGTCTTCGACGAGGTGCCGCTGCTCGGCCTGATCGTCGCGCTGACCCGCCGGTTCTACTTCCTGACGCTCACCAACAGCTCGATCGTGGTCAACACGGCCAGCCGCTGGACCAACCGCCCCGGTGAGGTGGTCGCGGTCTTCCCGCGGCACGCCTTCCCGGTCAACCGGATCAAGCGGGCCTCGATCTGGAGCTCGATGTACCTGCAGCTGCCCGGCAGTGACAAGCCGACCCGGCTGAACGTCCACCGCTACTGGCGGGTGGAGCTGGACCAGCTGAGCGCGGCCTTCCCGCCCGGGTCGATCGACCCGTCCTCGCAGCCGTTCGAGCTCGCACCGCAGGGCATGCCGTACCCCGGCCCGCAGGGCCAGCCCTTCCCGCAGCAGCAGCCGTACCCGGCGGCTCCGCAGGCGCAGCCGTACCCGCCGCAGCAGGCCTACCCGGCGGCCCCGGCCCAGCCCTACCCGCCGCACCAGCCGTACCCGCAGCAGCAGCCGTACCCGGCGGCTCCGCAGGCGCAGCCGTACCCGCCGCAGCAGGCCTACCCGGCGGCTCCGGCCCAGCCGTACCCGCCGCAGCGGTGACCTCGCCCCAGGCGGGCTGACCACGCCTCGGCCCCGGCTCCTTCGTGGGAGCCGGGGCCGATCGGCTTTCAGGCACGCCCTACGGCTGGGTCAGGATGGCGATGGCGATGACCACGACGCAGAGGACGAGCCCGAGCAGCACGCCGATCACGGTGGGCGTCAGCCGGTCCCGGAACTGCTTGGCCGGCCGGATGCGCTGCGTCGCGTGGGTGCTGTACTCCCACCAGTTCACCAGGCGCTGGAAGTTCACCTCGAAGTCCGGGGTCTGGTAGGCAGGGCTGGTCTGCAGGCCGGGCAGCGAGCGGCGCCGCCCGTCGGTGAGGAAGATCCGCGCCGCATGCGACACCGAGCCGTTGCCCTTGGTCTCCCGCATGTCGACCCAGCGGATCTCGTGCCACGGGTAGGTGCGCCCGCGCCCGAGGCCCCAGCAGACGGTGACGCCGTCGGCACCGACCCGGCTCCAGGAGCGCCAGCTCAGGACGAAGGCCGGGACGGCGAGCAGCAGTGTCCCGAGGACCAGCCAGAGCGCGCCCCAGGGGCCCATCTTCATGCCGCCGACGACGAGTTGGACCACGATCACCAGGAGTAGTGGGAGGAAAGTCGACCACGAGGGCCGGAACAGGTCTTTCCCCCGGAAGATCAGTTCGTTCACACGGCGCACATTACGCCTGCGCTCCGGGGCGGAGAAGGGGGGTGCGGACGTTCCCTGCGCCACAGCCGCGGCAGGTGGTGCGTCAGCGGATCCGCCGCCGGTGGCGCCGCAATAGCCCCATCTGGGTGGGAGGTGCTTCGCAGGTCAGCCCCCGTCGTAGTCGGTGGCGGCCAGGGCGGCCAGGCGACGCCCGTCCTGGGTGAGCGTCAGCAGACCGACGTCCATGGAGTCCCGGTTGAACCAGTCGTTGGACGCGTCGAAGGCGTATCGCCGCCGCGCTGCACGCCCGCTACGAATCCTGACCGGCCAGTCGGTCCACGAGCTGCCTGATCTTCTCCGTCATGCCGGTGAGCCTACGGCGCGTGTCGGCACGATCCGCTGCCGATGTCTTGCCAGGCGGCCCGACCCCTCCCTACCGTCGAATGGCGCAAGCTGACAGTCCGTCTCACAAGACGTCGTGCCACCCCGCGAAGGAGCGACGATGCCCAGGACAGGTCCCCGGCGCCGACTCGGCGTCCGATCCCTCTGCACGCTCGCGGCCGCCCTCGGCCTGCTCGCCCCGGCCGCCGCCGGCACCAGCGCCGCCGCCGCGCCGGCCCTACGGGAGGTGATGTTCGTCGGCAACAACTGGGACGGCACCGCCGACGTGATCGAGTCCTCCGGCGCCCTCACCAGGGTCGGACGGATCGACGTCATCCCCGACAAGGACCAGCGGCTCGCCGAGATCTACCTCAACCCCGTGAAGCTCGCCTTCTTCCTCGGCGTCCGGCTCGGCCCCGGCGAGGGCCACGACCAGTTCGTCGACGACATGTACAGCACGCCGGACGGCACCGCCGTGGTCGTCTCCCGGCCCAGCTTCGCCGACGTCGTCTCCCTCGATCTCGCCACCGGGCGGATCAACTGGCGCTTCCCGGTGGCGGGTTACCGCGCCGACCACATGGCGCTCTCTCCGGACGGCACCCGGGTGGCGGTCTCCGCCTCCACCGCGAACACGGTCCACGTCCTGGACGTCCGCACCGGCGCCGAGCTCGGCTCGTTCCGCACCGGGGACAAGCCGCACGAGAACATCTTCACCGACGGTGGCCGGCAGCTGTGGAACATGTCCATCGGCAACGTCGAAACCGCCCTGGACGCACCGTGGCTGGACTGGACGAAGGGCGATCGGCACATCACCGTCGTCGACGCGGCCACCCTCGTCCCGATCCGGGTGATCGACCTGCGCAAGCGCCTCGACGACGCCGGCCTCGGCGGCCTGTCCAACGCCGTCCGGCCCGCCGTCTTCTCCCCGGACGGGACCCGGCTCTACTTCCAGGTGTCGTTCTTCAACGGCTTCCTGGAGTACGACGTGGCGGCCGACCGGATCACCCGGGTCAAGACCCTGCCGGTCAACGCGGCCGCCGGGACGGACCGCACCGCATGGCCCAACGACTCCCGCCACCACGGCCTGTCGATGAGCCCGTCGGGCGACCGGCTCTGCGTCGCCGGCACGGTGGACGACTACGCGACGGTGGTCGACCGCGCCACCCTCCAGGAGGGGCCGCTGGTGCCCGCGTCCAAGCCGTACTGGGCGACGGTGAGCGGGGACGGCAAGTCCTGCCTGATCTCGGAGAGCGGCGCGGACCAGGTCACCGCGATCGACTTCGCGACCGGGCGCAAGACCGCCTCGGTCGCGGTCGGTCGCCACCCGCAGCGCGTGCGGCTCGGCCACGTGCCCACCGGCTGGACCGGCCCCGCGGTGCGTTAGTCCCGGCGCCGCGCGGTGCATGTGTGGGGTGTCGGGGATTTGGCGGAATCGTGTAACAGCAACGGCGTGGCCGACGTCTTCCGGCGGGACCTGCGGACCGGCCGGGTCGAGCGGGTCGGTGCCGCCGCCGATGGTGCCCAGCCGCCCGGGGCGTCCTCCGCGCCCGCCGTGGACGCGCTCGGCACCACCCTGCTGTTCGGCGCCCTGAACGGCACCCGCGCGGACGTCCTCGCCCGCTACCTGCCGCTGCTCCGACCGGCGGTCGTGGCCGCCTCCCGCAGGGTGCGGCGTGTCGCGGCCAGGGTGAGCAGGCCCCACAGGACGGCGAGCACGGCGGTGACGTAGACACCGGTGCCGCGGAAGGACAGGTCCTCGTCCGTCGAGGCGGGCGGGGCCCAGCCCGCCGGGTCGACCAGTACGGTCACGGTGTCGCCGATGTCGGACCTGCCCGCGCAGCCGAAGCCGCCGACCTGGGCGTGCGGCAGCGGCTGCCCGTCGGTGCGGCGGATGTCGCAGGTCCAGCTGACCCGTCCGCTGCGGTCCTTGGCGCTGTGCGCGTCGGTGACCACCACCTCGGTCTCCACCGCGCGACGGGCCATGATCTGCGCGCGGACGCTGGGGGTCGGAAGCATCATCAGCAGCACGCCGACCAGCACGGCCGGCCAGATCACCCAGCCGCGCGCCCGGACGAACCCGATGCCGATGACGCCCGCCGAGAACAGCAGGAACGCCGCAACGGTGCACAGGAGTTGGTAGTCCGGGTTGCTGGCGATCGCGAGCAACGCAACCATCAGCACCGGGGTGAGCAGTCCGACCAGCCACGCGGTTCGGCGGACCGTCCGGGGCGACAGCTGCTCCGCCGGGCGCCTGCGCACCCGCTTCGGGAGCTTGACCACTCCTTCGGCGAGCGGTCTCTTCTGCTTCTTCCTGCCTGCCATGGAGCCCCCGTTCCGGTGTGTCTTCCGTGCTGTCCCACACCTGTTGCCGTGCCGGTGTCCTGTGCCCGTTCCCTGCTTGCGACAGTGTGACCGCAGCCCCCGGCGTCCGGAAGAGCGGGTGCCGGTCCCGGTTCGGGCGGGAGTTACCGACGAGTTCACCGAACGCACGCCCGAAGTCTTGCGAGCCGTGCCGGTCAGCAAGTTGGATACACAACATCCCGCAACCCGACGGGTCCACGACATGTTCTACGGAGCTCAGATGCCGCTGCCGTCCGTCCGCCGTGCCCTCGCCGCCGGCGCCGCCGCCACCGTGCTCACCGCACTCGGCGCGGCCCCCGCCTCGGCCGAGAGCGCGCCGTCGACCGCGCCCCCGCTCGACGTGCTCACCTACAACGTGTTCCTGATGAGCACCTCGCTCTACCCCAACTGGGGCCAGCAGTACCGGGCGCAGGCGATCGCCTCGGCGGACTTCTTCCAGGGTCACGACGTGGTCGTGCTGGAGGAGGCCTTCGACAACGCGGCCTCCGACGCGCTGACCTCCTCGGCCTCGGCCGCCTACCCGTACCACACGCCCGTGGTCGGCCGCTCCACCAGCGGCTGGGACGCCACCTCCGGCAGCTACAGCTCCACCACCTCCGAGGACGGCGGAGTCACCCTGCTCAGCAAGTGGCCGATCCTGCACAAGGAGCAGTACGTCTACAAGGACGCCTGCGGCTCCGACTGGTGGTCCAACAAGGGCTTCGCCTACGCCGTCCTGGACGTCAACGGCCGCCGCACCCACGTGGTCGGCACCCACCTGCAGTCCACCGACTCGGGCTGTTCCAGCGGCCAGGCGGCGGACATCCGGGCCAAGCAGCTCACCGCGATGCGCGGCTTCCTGGACACCAAGCGGATCCCGGCCGACGAGCCGATCGTCCTCGCGGGCGACCTCAACATCGACTCCCACGGTTCCGAGTACCAGGCGCTGCTGACCAACGGGAACCTCGCTCCGGCTTCCGCCCGCACCGGCTGGCCGTACTCCTTCGACACCGTCGACAACTCCGTCGCCGCCTACCGCTACCCGGGCGAGCCCAAGGAGGACCTGGACTACGTCCTCTACCGCGCCGACCACGCCCGCCCGCAGCAGTACACCAACGAGGTCCTCCGGGTGCACAGCGCGCCCTGGACGGTGAGCAGTTGGGGCAAGAGCTACACCTACACCGACCTCTCCGACCACTACCCGCTGGCCGCGCACTGACGGTCCGCCGGTGACGGGCGCGGCGGGGCGCGGTGTGGGATGCGTCACCGTCACGCCCCGGGGGCGGTTCGGCCCCTTACGATCCTGAACGCCGAGGTCGGGCGCCGTCGCACCCCGACGGCGCCCGCCCGGTGACCAGCGATCGGCCCGAGGAGAAGCGCCCGTGTCCACCCCCACCACCGCGCCCGACAGCTACTACCAGCGCACCGGCGACAACCGCTACAAGCCCACCCTCCAGGCCCAGGGCGCCTGGCACCCCGACGAGCAGCACTTCAGCCCGCTCGGCGGGCTGATCGTCCACGCGATCGACCAGTACCGCGCCGGGCGCCCGGGCGGCAACGGTCACGGCCTCGCGCTGGCCCGGATCAGCTTCGACATACTCGGCCTGATCGCCCTCGAGGAGTTCGAGGTCACGGTGGAGACCGTCCGGCCCGGGCGCACCATCGAGCTGGTCGAGGCCACCGTGGTGATCGGGGAGCGCGCCGTCGTCCGGGCCCGCGCCTGGTTCCTCGCCGAGCTCGACACCGCCGCCGTCGCCGGCACCCACGACCGTCGGCTGCCCGCGCCGGAGGAGTTCGAGCCCTGGACGATGAGCGGCGTCTGGGGCGGCGGCTACATCTCCTCGATCGACGTCCGCCGCCGCGAGACGGCCCCGGGCCGCGCCGCCGCCTGGATCTCCAGCCGGGCCGGGCTGGTGGCGGGGGAGCCCAGCAGCCCGCACGCCTCCTTCGTGGCCCTGGTGGACACCGCCAACGGCATCGCCGTCCGCCAGGAACCCACCGAGTGGATGTTCCCCAACACCGACCTGACCATCCACTTCCACCGCCGCCCCGAGGGCCGCTGGACCGGACTGGACACCAGCGTCAGCTTCGGCCCGGCCGGGCACGGCGTCACCAGCACCGTCCTGCACGACGGGCAGGGCCCGGTGGGCCGTGCCGAGCAGATCCTCACCGTCCGCCCGCAGCAGGGGAGTTGAAGCTCTCGGCCGCTGCCGCCCGAGCGGCAGCGGCCGAGCAGTCGGCTCACCCGGACAGCGAGTCCATGAAGGAGCTGACCGAGAACACCGCGTTCCCCGGGCCGGCCGGGCCGTAGCCGGGAGGGGAGGAGAGGCCGAACTCCTCCAGGGTGGCGCGGTAGGTCTGCAGCAGCCGGATGTGGTACTCCAGCGGCGCGCCCTGCGGGTTGGCCTTGCCGAGCGGGGTGGTGGGCTCGGGGCACCAGGTGGTGAAGCGCGGGACCACGCCGTGGGACATGAAGAAGCGCAGGCCTTCCTCGGTGGAGGCGATCGCCTCGTCCACGGTGGTGAAGCCGAAGGGCTCGGCCATCTCCACGCCCGCGACGAAGTTGGGGATCACGTTCTCCGGGCCGAACACCTCGGTGGAGTCGAGGATCCGGCGGTGCCACTCGTCGCGGCCGACGTAGCGCTCCTTGCCCGGGCAGTAGAGCTCGAAGAGCCGCTTGTCCCACACTTCGAAGTTGGGGTGGTAGATCCGCACGCCGTAGTCGTGGAAGCGCTGGACGTCCTCGCGCGGCAGCGCCTGCGCCACCACCTTGCCGATCCAGCGGCCGGGGAAGCGCTCCTCGATGGCCTTGGCGTACTGCCCGTAGAAGTCGGCCTCGTCCCGGCCGCCGACGTGCGAGGTGATCGCGCCGCCGGTGAGGGTGTACGCCTGGGAGGCCCGGGCGGTGTCGTGCTCGTCGATCAGCGCCAGCGCCTCCAGCACCTCCTCGACCGGCTTGACCCCGGTGTACGGGCGGCCCGCGGCCTTGTGCTGGCGCCAGTTGTGGTTGATGTCGCAGTACTGGCACTCCTCCTTGGCGCCGAAGTACTGGCAGACCCGGAACACCGTGAGGTAGATCAGGTAACCCCACTGGATGGTCGGGGCGACCTCCATCACCGACTTCCCGTTGGCGAGCGTGTGCCGGTAGTAGTCCGGCATCGGCGGCAGCCCGACGTCGGCGATCCGCGCGCCGTCCAGGTAGAGGCCGAGCGTGCCGTCCTCACCCGCGCCGACCCGGTACGGCGAGTCCGGGTTGACCCGAACCGACACCACCGTGCGGCGCAGCCCGTACGGCCCGCCGGTCAGCACGACCTCCTCCGGCGGCCGGTTGAGCGCGGCGGCGCCCAGCTCGGGCAGGGTGCGGTGGTCGAAGGAGAAGATGAAGTACGACTTCGGCTTGACCTCACCGCCCCCGTCGGCGCCGGCGCTGCCGCTGAGCGCGGACTCGTCGAAGGCCATGCCGCCGCGCAGCAGGTCCTCCTTGATCACCGCCTCCCGGGGCACGTCGGGATAGCGCTCCATGAGCCCCTCGACGAGTGCGGTACGGCTGCGGGCCTGGCTCTCCATGCGCTGGTCTTCCTTCCTGGCCCCGATCGTCCACGGCGCCGCGCCCATTCTTCTCCCCCTTACGCACCCGGGCGCGCCCGGGCACGCGGAGGAAGATCGACTCGTCCATCGTGCGGGCCCAGCCTGCCGCCCGCCTCCACCCGCAGGCCGATGACCACCGGGACTCCGGTCCTAGGCCCTCTCGTTCGGGCCTGATCCCGTCGGGGAGTGGGAAGTCGACCGGGTCGACTTCCCACTCCGCGGTCCGGGCAGCTGCCCGGGCTAGCGGGCCATGCCGAGGCGGGCGGCGGAGGTGCCGGGCCCGGCGGGGCCGCGCAGGAGGCGGGCAGGCAGGGTGGTCCGGGCCGGGAAGTCGGTGTACCAGTCGCTCATCAGGCAGAGCTCGTCGGGTGACGCGTCGGGGTGCGTCCAGGCGGCGAAGAGGGCGAAGTCCATCGCGCTGAACCGCGCCTCGTTCCAGACGGGTTCGAGCATGTCCATCTCGCGGACCCAGAGCAGGCTGTGTGCCCGAGCCGTCTCCAGGCGGGGGTTGAGGCGGGCCGGCCACGGCATGTAGAAGTCCGGCATCGACACAGCTGCCACTGCGCGCGTTCCTTTCGGGAGGTGCGGGGGTGGGATCCCATGCGCGGCGGACGACTGCCGGTCGGTCATTCGTATTCGAACAGCATCCGCCATAAACGGCCCAACGCGCTTGGAGGCGGCGGGACACGAGGAATGTTCACCAGGTTGACGCGGCACCCGGGCGGGCCGGGCCGGGTCGGCCGGTTCGGGGCTGGGGCGCCCAGGTGCGGGGCGGGCCGATGCATGACAGGAGCGCTCCCGAACGCCGTCAGCATGAACGTTCACCCTATCGGGTGTAGAAGATCGTCCGTTGCGTTCCGGAACGCATACCCGCACCTACGGTTGGGACTCGAGCGAGACGGGGGCCTGCCGCGTGGAGTTCCCCTTCGCGGCAGTCGAGATGACGGCCCGTCATATCGTGCGATCCTTTCCAGAGGAGGCTCCATGCCCCTGCGTGTCGGACCGGACTCACCACCCGGGCTCGTTGCCGCCCCGGCGGTGGGCCCATGAGTACCCCGGCGATCGAGCGGATCCTGCGCGGTCCCACCGGACTGGGCACGTCCGGGCTGCAGTTGAGGCCGCAGGTGCACGTGCCCGAGGCCCGGGAGCCCGAGATCGCGGCCCCGGAGGTGTCGGTCCCCGAGGTCTCGGCTGCGGAGGCTCCGGTGTCCGAGGCCGTGGTCCCCGATGTCGAGGCGCCGTCCGTACCGGCCTTGTCCCTTCCCGCCCTGTCCGTCCCCGCCCTGTCCGGGCTGATCCCGCCCGGGTCGGGTCGGCCCACCGTGGCTCCGGCCGCCGAGGCGCCGGTCGGCGGCAAGCCCAAGACCGGCGACCCCATCCCCGGCCTCTACCACCACCCGATCGCCGAGCCCGACCCGGCCCGGGTGGAGGCGCTCAGTCTGAAGATCAAGGCCTGGGCGATCGACGAGGTCGAGCTCTACCCGCCGGAGTGGGAGAAGGACTTCGACGGCTTCTCCACCGGGCGCTACATGGTGGCCTGCCACCCCGACGCGCCCAGTGTCGACCACCTGATGCTCGCGGCGCGCCTGATGGTGGCCGAGAACGCGGTGGACGACTGCTACTGCGAGGACCTCGGCGGCTCGCCCGTCGGTCTGGGCAGCCGCCTGCTGCTCGCGCACACCGCGCTGGACGCGCTGCACACCACGCCGGAGTACCACCCGGCGTGGGAGGCCTCGCTCGCCGCGGACGCGCCCCGGCGCGCCTACCACTCGGCGATGGAGTACTTCGTCCACGCCTCCACGCCCTCCCAGGCGGACCGCTTCCGGCACGACATGGCGCGGCTGCACATGGGGTACCTGGCGGAGGCGTCCTGGGCGGAGGCGGAGCACATCCCGGAGGTGTGGGAGTACCTGGCCATGCGCCAGTTCAACAACTTCCGCCCCTGCCCGACGATCACCGACACCGTCGGCGGATACGAGCTGCCCGCCGAGCTGCACGCGCTGCCCGCGCTGCAGCGGGTGATCGCACTGGCGGGCAACGCCACCACGATCGTCAACGACCTGTACTCGTACACCAAGGAGCTGTCCAGCCCCGGGGTGCACCTGAACCTTCCCGTGGTGATCTCCGAGCGCGAGGGCGTCTCGCGCAAGGAGGGTTTCCTGAAGGCGGTCGAGGTCCACAACGACCTGATGCGTGCCTTCGAGGCCGAGTCGGCCGCGCTGGCCGTCGCCTGCCCGGTGCCGACCCTCGTCCGCTTCCTGCGCGGCGTCGCCGTGTGGCTCGACGGCAACCACTACTGGCACCAGACCAACACCCACCGCTACACCCTGCCCGACTTCTGGTGACCGCCCGACCCGGCAGTCGCCCACTTTTCGACCACCGTCCGTAAGAACCTTTGAGAATCCTGGAGTTGACCCGCATGTCCCTGACCGACGACATCACCACCCCCGGCAGCGCGATCCCCGGCCCGGCGACTCCCTACCAGGGCGACATCGCACGTTACTGGGACCACGAGGCACGCCCGGTCAACCTCCGCCTGGGCGACGTGGACGGCCTCTACCACCACCACTACGGCATCGGTGAGATCGACCAGGCCGCGATCGGCGAGCCGGCCGACAGCGAGCGCGAGAAGAAGGTGATCGCCGAGCTGCACCGCCTGGAGTCCGCCCAGGCCGACGTGCTGCTCGACCACCTCGGCAAGATCCCGGCCGACGGCACCCTGGTCGACGCCGGTTGCGGCCGCGGCGGTTCGATGGTGATGGCCCACCAGCGCTTCGGCTGCCGGGTCGAGGGCCTGACCCTCTCCGCCCAGCAGGCCGACTTCGGCAACAAGCGCGCCGCCGAGCTCGGCATCGGCGAGTTCGTCCGTTCCCGGGTCGCCAACATGCTGGACATGCCGATCGAGACCGGCTCCGTCGCGGGCTCCTGGAACAACGAGTCCAGCATGTACGTCGACCTGCACGACCTGTTCGCCGAGCACTCCCGGGTGCTGAGCGTCGGCGGCCGGTACGTGACCATCACCGGCTGCTGGAACCCCCGTTACGGCCAGCCGTCGAAGTGGGTGTCGCAGATCAACGCCCACTTCGAGTGCAACATCCACTCCCGCCGGGAGTACCTGCGGGCGATGGCCGACAACCGCCTGGTGCCGCAGGCCGTCATCGACCTGACCCCGGACACCCTGCCCTACTGGGAGCTGCGGAACACCACCTCACTGGTCACCGGCATCGAGGAGGCGTTCATCGAGTCCTACAAGGACGGCTCGTTCCAGTACGTGCTGATCGCGGCCGACCGGGTCTGATCCCGGCCTGTCCCGGCTGACGGCGGCGGCCTCCCCGTGGACGTGGGGAGGCCGCCGCCGTACGTTCGAGCCCCCGCTACCGCCGGGTGAAGGTGAGGTGAGTGACGCCGCTCGGCCCGGCCACCGCCTCGGTGCGGAAGCGCTCCTCGAGCCCCTCGAGCCCCGCCCAGAGCGGCTCGCCCCGCCCGAGGACGATCGGTACCACGACCACGTGCAGGTGGTCGACCAGGTCGGCCTCCAGGAAGGCGCGGACGGTACGCGGACCGCCGCCGATCCGCACGTCCTTCCCGCCGGCCGCCTCGCGGGCCTGCCGCAGCGCCTCCTCGGGTGTCGCGTCGATGAAGTGGAAGGTCGTCCCGCCCTCCATCTCCAGCGTCGGGCGCGGGTGGTGGGTGAGCACGAAGACCGGGGTGTGGAACGGCGGGTTGGGGCCCCACCAGCCCTTCCACTCCTCGTCCTGCCAGGGGCCGCGCTGCGGGCCGAACTTGTTGCGGCCCATGATCTCCGCCCCGATGTCGTCGCCCCAGGCGCGGGCCATCGCGTCGTCCACGCCGGTGTCGCCGCCCTCCTTGCCCTGCATCCGCCGGAACGTCCGGGTCTGGAAGAACCAGCCGTGCAGCCGGTGGCCGGCATGGCCGAACGGCTCGTCGAGGCTCTGGCCCTCGCCGGTGCCGTAGCCGTCGAGGGAGATCGAGAAATTGTGGACCCGGACCAGGGACATCGGCTTCCTCCGCCGCTCGGCGCCTCGGTGCGGGCGGGCCGCACCCTGTTCGCGGGCCCACGCTAACCCGCTGGGCCGACACCTTGAGGCTCCGTCACCACCGTTGGGCGTGGCGCGGCGACGAGACCGTCGGGTCGCGAGTGGCGGATGTGGACGACGGGGAGGGGACCGGCGGAGAAGCAGTACAGCCGTCACGCTATTGTCGTGCCTTCTTCACGCGAAGCACGCCCGGGTCGGCGATGCTTCGTCAGGCCGCCCTGAGGAGGGCGCCTGCACGTTCCGAGCCTCGGGGGGTTCCCAATGACCATGCGCCGTACCCTGTCCGGATTCCTGGCAGCCGGCCTGCTCGCCGGCGCCGCCGCACTGTTCGCGACCGCCCCGGCGGACGCCGCCCCGAGCGGGACGGGCGACCTGCCCTTCGGCTCCGCCACCACCGTCGGCCTGCACAACACCTACGACCCGGCCGCCTTCCCGTACCTGGCCCAGGGCCTGGACACCGGCACCGGGATGATCGAGCTCGACCTCTGGCCGAACATCGTGACCAAGGAGTGGAAGGTCAGCCACTCCAACCCGCTCGGCAACGCCAACAACTGCACCGCCGCGACCACCCCCGCCCAGCTCTACAGCGGCGGCACCAACAAGAACCTGGAGAACTGCCTGGACGACGTCCGGGTCTGGCTCGCCGCGCACCCGGCGGCCGGGCCGCTGGTCATCAAGCTGGAGCTCAAGCCGGGCTTCTCCGCCAACCTCGGGATGGGCCCCGACCAGCTGGACACGCTGATAGCCCAGCACCTCGGCTCCGCCGTGCTGCGCCCCGCCGACCTGCTGGCGAAGCCGGGCGGCGGTTCCTACCCGAACCTCGACGCGGCGGTGCGGGCGGGCAACTGGCCGAGCCGCTCGGCACTGGCCGGCAAGGTGCTGCTGTACGCGATCCCGGGCACGGTCGAGTTGGACAACCCCTTCGACTCGCTGCACACCGACGTCGAGTACGGGCGGCACCTGCGCGACCTCGCGGCGGCGGGCCGGATCGGCCAGGCCCAGGTGTTCCCGTCCGTGCTGGGCGCCGAGGGCGGCGACCCGCGGAGCCAGTACACGGGCGCGGACGCCTCGATCCGCCCGTGGTTCGTGGTCTTCGACGGCGACGCCGCCACCTACGTCGACGGCATCGACACCGCCTGGTACGACGGCGCGCACTACCTGCTGGTGATGACGGACGCCCACAACGTCGCGCCGGAGATCAGCGGCACCGACCCGACGGCCGACCAGGCGCGGGCCCGCGTCGAGCAGCTGGCCAAGGCGCACGCGAGCATCGTGTCGAGCGACTGGCGCAAGCTGCCGACCGTGCAGTCGCTGGTGCTGCCGCGCGGCTGACGCGCTGACACCGTGACGCCGTGACGCCGCTGGGCGGCGGGCCTCCTGGCCCGTCGCCCGTCGCCCGTCGTCCTTCGGCGCAGGGTAGCGTCGGCGTCGTACTGTCCGACTATCGGGAGGTTCCCGTGCCGCAGATCCTGGTCGACCACTCGGCCGAACTCGACTTCGACCGGGCGGCTTTGGCCGCCGAGGTCCATCAGGCGATCACCGGGGTCATCGACACCACCGTGGCCGAGTGCAAGACCGTCTTCCGGCCCGCCGCACACCACCGGGTCGGCGACGGCACCTCCGGCGAGGCCGTCCTCCTGGTCGAGGTGAAGATCCTGGCCGGCCGCACCGCCGCCCAGCGCGCCGAGCTGACGGACCGGGTCCTCGCCGTCCTCCGCTCCCGGATCGCCGGGCCCGCCGCGATCGGCGTCCAGGTCACCGAACTCGACCGCGACACCTACCGGTTCGTCCACCACGCCGGGCACTGACCGGCGGCGGCAGCACAGCGGTCCCGCGCGCCCGGCTCGAAGGCCGGGGGCACGGGACCGCTGTCGGTCGTGGGCCAGGGCGGGTCAGTCCGTCGCGCAGTGCGTGCCTGCGGCGGGAACGGTGCCGTCCAGGAGGAAGGCGTCGACCGAGGCGCGGATGCACTTGCTGGCGCCGTACCCGGTGTGGCCCTCGCCGTCGCGGGTGAGGAGGACGGCGTTGCCGAGCTCGGCGGTGAGCTTCTCGGACCACGCGTACGGGGTGGCCGGGTCGCCGGTGGTGCCGACGACCACGATGGGCGCGGCGGCGGTGGACTTGATGACGTGCGGCTTCTCGGTGGCGCGGAACGGCCAGATCCGGCAGTCCGGGTCGAAGAGCGCCGAGAGCGGGTCGTGCTTGCTGACCAGCGGGGCCTTGGCGGCGAGGTCGGTGAGCGCGGCCTGCAGCTGCTCGCCCGCCGGGGCGTCGGTGGCGCCGTCGGCGCAGTGGATGGCGGTGTAGGCGTCCGCCGAGGGCTCGTAACGGCCGTCCTTGTCACGGCCGTTGTAGCCGTCGGCGAGGGCCAGCAGGTCGTCGCCCTTGCCGCGCATCATCGCCCAGCCGAGCGCGTTGCGCAGCCCGGTCCAGGCCTTCTCACCGCCGTAGAGCCGGCTGAGCACGCCGGTCCAGGCCGCGCTGGAGGTGAGGGTGCGGCCCTTCGACGTCTTCAGCGGCTTGTCCTTGAGCCCGTCGAGGAAGTCGGCGAGCTTCTGCGGGGCCCGGGCGGCGTCGTTGCCGAGCGGGCACGGGTCCTTGGCGACGCAGTCGGCGGCGAAGGCTTTCAAGGCGCGCTCGAAGCCGGCCTGCTGCTCGATGTTGTGCTGCACCAGGGAGAAGGACGGCGAGGTGGCGCCGTCGAGGACGAGCCGGCCGACCCGGTCCGGGAACTCCTCGGCGTACAGCGAGCCGAGGTAGGTGCCGTAGGACATCCCGAGGTAGCTGAGCTTCTGGTCGCCGAGGGCGCCGCGCAGCACGTCCATGTCCCGGGCGGTGTTCCGGGTGCCGACGAAGGGGAGTACCTGGGCGTACTTGGCCTGGCAGGCGTCGGCGAGCTGCTTGCCGTGGTCGTCGCCGGGCGTGTCGGTGGTGAGCCAGCCGTCCCGGGCCTGGTCGTCCAGGCACTTGATCGGGCTGGTGCCGGCGACGCCGCGCGGGTCGAAGCCGACGATGTCGTAGCGGTCGTGCAGCGGGCCGTCGAAGCCCTTGGGGTCGTAGGTGACCATCTGGACGCCGGAGCCGCCCGGGCCGCCCGGGTTGAGCAGCAGCGAGCCGATCCGCTGGTCGGCCTTAGTGGCGGGGTTGCGCACCACGGCGACGTCGAGGGTGCCGGTGGCCGGGGCGGTGTAGTCGAGCGGGACCTTCAGGGAGGCGCACTGCAGGGCGGAGGTGTCGGCTTGGTTCTGTGGGTCCTTCGGGCAGGGCGCCCAGGCGAGTTGCTGGCCGTAGAAGGCCTTGAGCGCCGGGTCGGCGGCGCCGGTGGGCTTGGCCGTCGGCGTCGGGGTCGGGGTGGTGCTCGGCGTCGCGGCGCTGGTGGCGGCGGCCGTGGTGGTCGTGGGTGCGGCCTTGCCGCCGCCTCCGCCGGTGCAGCCGGCCAGCAGGGCGGCGGTGGCGAGGGCGGCGACGGCGGCGGGCAGGGCGCGCCGCGGGGTCCGGGGGATCATCGAATGCACCGCACACAAATATCACCAGGTTGTCACATCAGTCACATCGATAATTCGCGGTCGTACCGAGGCGGGTCGGGCCGCGCCGGACCGGACTTGGGAGTTCCCGATTCCACCGGGCCCCGAACGGTGCCATGCTGGGGCCATGACAGAAAGCAGCGCGGTCGCCTCGCTCCGTGACCGGTCGGAAGTCGGCGGGCGACGGCGGGAGTTGGCGGCCGCGACGGTGGGATCGGTGGTCGAGTCCTTCGACTGGAACATCTACGCCGTCGTCGCGCCGTACTTCGCGGCGGACCTCTTCGGCCACGGCAAGCACGGGGTCAGCGGGGTGCTCGGGGCGTACGTGACCTTCGCGGTGGGCTTCGTGGCGCGGCCGGTCGGCTCGTACCTGATCGGGCGGCTCAGCGACACCCGGGGGCGGCGCTTCGCGCTGAGCCTCGGCATGGCGGTGATCGCGGCGGCGAGCCTGGGCATCGCCGCGGTGCCGGGGCAGGGCACCATCGGGGTCTGGGCGGCGGTGCTGGCGGTCCTCGCCCGGGTGGTGCAGGGGCTCGCCTTCGGCGGGGAGGCGCCGAGCGTCGCCGCGTACGTGACCGAGACGGCCCCGCCGCGGCACCGCTTCGCGTTCAGCTCGGTCTCCTACGGCGGGATCATCCTCGGCTCGCTGCTCTCCTTCGGCGTGCTCACGCTGCTGATCCACACCATCGGCAAGTCCGGCCTGGAGAATGGTGGTTGGCGCTGGGGCTTCGTGGTCGCCGCGCTGCTCGGGCTGGCCGCCGTCTGGGTGCGGCGGGCGGCGCCGGAGAGCGCGGAGTTCCACCGGGCCCGGGCGGCCGCCGCGCGGGACGGCGCCCGCACGCCGTTCCTGCGCACGCTCCGCGAGCACCGCTGGGCGGCGTTCACCGTCTTCCTCAACACCCTCGGCGGGACGGTCGGTTACTACTTCGCGCTGGTCTACCTGCCGCAGTACGCCGCCGCGTACCACGTGATCGACAAGGAGGAGGCGGCCTCCTTCATGACCGTGGTGCTCGGCGTGGTGCTGGTCACCATGCTGCTCACCGGCGCCGCCGCCGACCGCTTCGGCCTGCTGCCGGTCGCCCG
Source organism: Kitasatospora sp. NPDC023120 (assembly GCF_055560835.1). Lineage (NCBI taxonomy): Bacteria > Bacillati > Actinomycetota > Actinomycetes > Kitasatosporales > Streptomycetaceae > Kitasatospora > Kitasatospora sp. NPDC023120. The sequence continues at coordinate 84,204 of NZ_JBVHHY010000012.1, forward strand.
GATCGGGTTCGGCCTGCCGATCCCGCTGGTGGGCGTGCTGCTCGCCGGGCTGCGCCAGGGCTGGCTGCCGTTCCAGGTCGTCGCCGTACTGCTGGGGATGCTGGTGGCGACGGTGCTCGGCACGCTCAACGTCTTCACCGGGCTGCTCTTCCCTACCGAGGTGCGGGCGGTCGGCCTCGGCGTGGTCAACGCGGCCACCATCGCCGCGTTCGGCGGCACCTTCCCGTTGCTCGCCGAGTGGTTGAACGGCCGGCACTGGCTCGGCGTGATCCCCGGGTACGTCACCGTCTGCACGATCGGCCCGGCCCTCGGACTGCTGACGGCGATGAAGGTGCCCTCCTTCGCGGCCGCCGTCCGGAACGGCGGTACCGTGACCCGGCGTTCACCGGGATCCACCTGACGGGCGATCATCGACTGTGGTTGAGTGTTCCGGACATACGCCGAACGGGGAGGGCGCGCGTGGACACCGACACGCCGGGCAACAGCGCTGCGGAGAGCAACGCATTCGACAGCGACGCATTCGATACCGACGCATTCGACACCGGCGCATCCGAGAGCTGGCTGACCGACGCCGGGTTCGAGGAGCCGCCGCAGGTCGACCTGCGCACCGACCGGGCGCACTCCGCCCGGGTCTACGACTACCTGCTCGGCGGCAAGACGAACTTCCCGGCGGACCGCGAGGTCGGCGACCGCGTCCTGGCCGACCTGCCCGGCGCGCGCGAGGGCGCCACCGCCGCCCGCGCGGTGATGCGCCGGATGGTCCGCCGGCTCGCCGAGGTGCACGGCATCCGCCAGTTCCTCGACGTCGGCACCGGCATCCCCACCGCGCCCAACCTGCACGAGATCGTCCAGTCGATCGACCCGGCATCCCGCGTGGTGTACGTGGACAACGACCCGATCGTGCTCGCCCACTCGCGCGCGCTGCTCACCAGCACCCCCGAGGGCCGTACCGCCTACGTCCAGGGCGACCTGCGCGACCCGGAGCTGTTCCTCGCCGACCCAGCGGTGGCCGGCACGCTGGACCTGAACGAGCCGGTCGCGCTGACGCTGATCAACATCGTGCACTTCCTCTCCGACGAGGCCGCGCACCCGCCCGTGCGCAAGCTCCTGGACGCCCTGCCGGTGGGCAGCTTCCTCGCGCTCACCGCGGGCACCGGCGACACCGCACCCGACCGGGCGGAGATCGGCGCCCGCCGCTACGCGGAGGCCGGGATCGAGGTCCACATGCGCTCGCACGAGGGCGTCGAGCGCTTCTTCACCGGGCTGGAACTGGACGACCCGGGCGTGGTCCTGATCAACCGCTGGCACCCGGAGCTGGGCGAGGCGCCGTCCCCGATGCTGGCCGACGAGCAGGTCCCGGTGTACGGGGGAGTGGGCCGCAAGGTCTAGTCGGCCGCTGCCAGGGCGCATCCGCGCCCGAACGGTCCCGCCACCGCCGATATTCCGTCATTTTGACGACCGTCAAAACCGGAGCTTGTCGAAACGATCGTCTTTACGTGCACATGTCATTACAGTGACTGCCTGTCGAACCCCCACTCGGCAAGCGGAGTCCCCATGACCATTGCACGCAGGTCCATCCTCAAGAGCACCTCGGCGGCCGGAGCCGCCCTGGTGGCAGCAGGCTCGACGGCGGCCGCGCAACCCGCGGCCGCCCAACCGGCCGACGACGCCCCCAGCAGCCCCCTCCTGCAGTCCACCCCGCACCGCAGCGGAGCAGCCGGCGTCATCGGCCTGCACCTGCAGTTCGGCACGGACCCCAGCACGGAGATGACCGTCTCCTGGCTCACCCCGCAGTCCGTGCGCCGCCCGCTGGTCCGCTACGGCACGCCGGACGGCGGCCTCGGCCGGGTCGTCCAGGCCGAGACCCAGACCTACCGGGACTCGATCGACAAGGTGGAGGTGTACGTCCACCACGCCCGGCTCAGCGGCCTGCGCCCGGGCACCACCTACCTCTACAGCGCCGGCCACGACGGCGCGAACCCCGAGACCGGCACCTTCACCACCGCCCCGCGCGGCCGCGCCCCCTTCACCTTCACCAGCTTCGGCGACCAGGCCGCGCCCAATCTCCGGCGCCTGGTCAAGTTTCCCGAGGGCATGCCCTCGCCGCTCGGCAAGTACCCGGTGTTCATGAGCAGCCAGGTCGGCACCGCGGCCTCCGCCGACATCGTCGCCGCGGTGGAACGCGTCGGGCCGCTGTTCAACCTCATCAACGGCGACCTCTGCTACTCCTCCTACGCCGGCCGGCACGGCCAGAGCCGCACCGCGACCTGGGCCGACTGGTTCATCAACAACAGCCGCTCCACCCGGCTGCGGCCCTGGATGCCCTGCGTCGGCAACCACGAGAACGAGGGCGGCAACGGCCCGATCGGCGCGCTCGGCTACCAGGCCTACTTCGCGCTTCCCGACTCCTCGGCCTCCTCTGACGAGGAGACCCGGGGCATGTGGTACGCCTTCACCGTCGGCTCGGTGCGCTTCATCAGCCTCGCCAACGACGACGTGGCGATCCAGAACTCCGGCGACATCTACCTGCGCGGCTACTCCGGCGGCGCCCAAGAGCGCTGGCTGGAGCGCGAGTTGCGGGTGGCGCGGAGCAGTCGCGCGATCGACTGGATCGTGGTGTGCATGCACCACCCGATGATCTCCAGCTCCATGCACGGCGCCGGCAGCGACCTCGGCATCCGCGAGACCTGGGGCAAGCTGTTCGACGCCTACGGGGTCGACCTGGTGGTGTGCGGCCACGAGCACTACTACGAGCGCTCACACCCCGTCCGCGGCACCCTGCCCAACGACACCCGCACTCCGGTGCCGACCGAGACCCGCACCGACATGATCGACACCGGACGCGGGACCGTCCACATGATCATCGGTGCCGGCGGCAACGCCGCCACCACCCAGGACGACCTCTTCCAACAGCCCAAGGGACGGGTGGTCATCGGTCTGGAGGACCCGAAGCCGGGCGCGCCCTACCGGGAGTCGATCTGGCTCACCGAGGACGCGCCCTGGGCCGCCGTCCAGGACCGCCAACACGCCCACGGCTTCGCGGCCTTCGAGGTCGACCCCGGCGACCGCCGCGGCGGCACCACCACCATGAAGGTCGTCTACTACACCTTCGAGGGGCCGCACGGCGACCTCACCCCGGTGGACACCTTCACCCTGTACCGGCGGCGGACCGACGGGCGGGTCGGGCGCGACGACTGACCCCCGGCAGGGCGGGCCGAGGCTCAGCGGCGTGGTTCAGCTGCGTGGTTCAGCCGAGGGGCTCAGCCCGCCCCGCCCGGGTTCAACGTGTCCCGCGCGGGTTCAGCGCCGGAAGAAGCCGGTCAGCACGTCCCACCAGCTGCGCCGCTGCGCCGGGACGGTCGGGGCCGTGGCCCCGACCGTCCCGCCCGCGCCCGAGGACGCGGCCTCGATCCGGTCGGCCCGCGCGGTGTCCGCCGCCCGTTCGGCGGCCGCCGCCACCGCCGCCGCCCGCTCGGCCTCCGCGACCGACTCGGGGTCCGGCTCGATGTCGCGCGGGGTGAACTCCACCGGCAGCGCCGTCAGGTGCCGGGAGATCCAGGCCGAGCTCCAGGTCAACTCCTCCTCCGGGACGGCGAGTCGCACGTCCGGCAGCAGGGTGAGCAGGATGTCGATGCCGGCCTCGGCGACGTGCCGCCCGATGTCCTGGCCGGGGCACTCGTGCGGCCCCGCGCCGAAGGACAGGTGGGAGCGGTTGCCGTACAGCGGGGTGGCCAGGTCGGGGCGGACCACCGGGTCGACGTTCCCGGCGGCGAGCCCGAGCAGCAGCAGGTCCCCGGCCTTGATCTGCTGCCCGCCCAGCTCGGTGTCGGCCGTCGCCCAGCGGCCGGCCACCAGGGACATCGGCGGGGAGTCCCACAGCACCTGGTCCAGCGCCTCGCCCAGGGTCATCTGGCCGCCGGAGAGGTGGGCGCGGAAGCGCGGGTCGGTGAGCACCATCTTCAGCGAGTCGGCGATCAGGTTGACGGTGGTCTCGTTGGCGGCGAGCAGCACCACCCGCAGGTGCTCCATCACCTCGTCCTCGGTCAGCCCGGCCGGGTGCGCCAGCAGGTGGCTGGTCAGGTCGTCGCCCGGTGCCTCGCGCTTGATGGCGATGGTCCGGCGCAGGCCGGCCACCACGTACTCGTTGCTGGCGATCGCCGTCTCGGTGCCCTTCATCAAGTCCCGGGCGGCATCGACCAGTTGGGGGCCGTACTCGTCGGGCATGCCGAGCAGCTTGGTCATCACCAGCATCGGCAGGTGCTCGGCGAACTGGGTGATCAGCTCGGCCCGCCCGGTCGGCCCGACCACCTGGACCAGGTCGGTGGTGAACCGCCGGACGTGGCGGCGGATGCCGCGCCGGTCGAAGCGGTTCAGACCGTCCAGCACGGCGCCGCGCAGCCGGCGGTGCTCGTCGCCGTCCGCGAACACGCAGATCGGCTGCCAGGCGATCACAGGGAGCAGCGGGGAGTCCATCGGGAGCTCGCCGGTGCGGAACGTCGTCCACAGCCGCGAGTCGCGGGAGAACAGCGTGGGGGTGCGCATCGCGGTGATGTTGGCGCCGTGGCCGAGGATCAGCCAGGCCCGGTGGTCGCCGTGCAGCAGCACGGGGGCCACCTCGCCGTACTCGGCGCGCAGCTTCTCGTAGAGGCCCGCCGGGTCGGCCTCGGCTTCCGGACCGTACAGGCGGCGCAGGCCGCCGGGGCCGATCGGGCTGTCCTTGTCGATCGGGTCGGTGGCACGGCCGTGCGCCGGGCAGCCGGGCGGCGGGGTGGGTGCGGCGTGGTCGGGGAACGGGGTGGTCACAGGGTCTCCGGTCACAGGGTTCGGGTCGGGGGCGCGGCGAGCTCGTACAGGTAGTGCATCAGCGTCATCAGGGTGTCCCGGCTGGACTGACGGCTGCGCGCGTCGCAGGTGATGATCGGCACCGCGGCCGGCAGGTCGAGCGCGCCGCGCAGCTCCTCGAGCGGGAAGGTGGGCGCCTCGGGGAAGCCGTTGACGGCCACCACGAAGGGCACGCCGCGCTCCTCCAGCCGCCCGATCACCTCGAAGCTGACCTCCAGCCGGCGGGTGTCCACCAGCACCACCGCGCCCAGGGCGCCCTCGAACAGGCCGTTCCAGAGGAACCAGAACCGCTCCTGCCCGGGGGTCCCGAACACGTACAGGACGAGCCGGTCGCTGATGCTGATCCGGCCGAAGTCCATGGCGACGGTGGTGGAGGTCTTGAGCTCGACCCCGGTCGGGTCGTCCACGCCGACCCCGGCCTGGGTCATGGTCTCCTCGGTGGTCAGCGGGCGGATCTCGCTGACCGAGCCGACCAGCGTCGTCTTGCCGACGCCGAAGCCGCCCACGATCACCACCTTGACCGCCGTGGTGACGGTGTCCGGTAGCAGGTCCGCGCCGGCCGGCCCCACCACCGTGTCAGAGCCGCTGAAGTCCATGGATCACCGCCTCCAACAGGGCCCGGTCGGGAAGTTCCGCCGCGGGTACGGCGGCGCGGGCCTCGATCAGTTCGTCGTCGAGCAGGTCCGCCAGCAGGACGGTGACCACGCTCGTGGGCAGCTCCAGGTAGGCGGAGACCTCCGCCACCGAGAGCGGGGAGCGGCACAGCCGCAGGATGGCCGCCTGCTCGGGCTGCAGGGCGGGGGTCGGCTCCGCGCGCGAGACGATCAGGGTGACCAGGTCGAAGACGCCCGGCCCGGACGGACCGCTGCGGCCGCGGGTGATCACGTACAGGCGGTCGGGCTCGGGGCCGTCCCAGCCGCCCTGTTCTGCCGTCATGCAACCGCCTCACTGTGCTCGTTCATGTGCCCGTCCCGCCACCGGGGCGTGCCGGGGCCGGTTCACGCGACCACCTCGGGATTGCGCGGCGGCGTCGACAGGTGCTCGCCGATCCGGGCCACCAGGTCGCGCATCTGGTGGCTCACCAGCCCGGCGTCCACGCCCTCGTCGGCGAGCACCGCGAGGTAGGCGCGGTCGCCGGCCGCCATCAGGTAGAAGTAGCCGCCGTCCACCTCGATCACCACCAGCCGCATCGAGCCGTCGCCGTGCGGGAACTCGTGCCCGACGGCGGCGGCCAGGCTCTGCAGCCCGGCGCAGGCGGCGGCCAGGCGGTCGGCGGTGTCCGGGTCGGCGCCGTACTGGGCGATCCGCAGTCCGTCCGCGGACAGCACGATGATGTGGCGCACGTACGGGACGCTGTCCGCGAGGTCGTTGAGGATCCAGTCCATGTTGCTGCGGTGCGGAATCACTGCTCGCCTTTCCCTGCCGTCTCTTCACTGGTGTGTCCGGTCGGGCCCGCGGCCGGGCCGTCGTCATCGAGGGACGCCGTGGTGCCCTTGTAGCCGCCCATGAACGCCTCCAGCCACAGGCCCGGCTGCGTCGGTTCCTTGGCGGGGCGGGGAGCCTGGCCCGCCGTCGGACCGGCGGTCGGGCCGGTCGGCTGGCCGGCGGCCCGACCGGGCGCGCCGTAAGCGGTCCGGGGCAGCGGGCGGTGGCGGCGGCGCTGCGGCAGTCCGTTGGCCGTCCGCTCGGTCACGATCACCTCGTCGTCCCCGGCCCCCGCCGAGGCGGACGGCGGGACGACCGGGGAGCCCCACGGGTTGGTCGAGCCGTACGACGGGCCGACCCCGGCCGAGGTCGTCCGGGCACCCCACGGCCGGGTCGGCGCCGCGGGCCGGGGCGGGTTCGGCGGGAGCGGGCGCGGGCCGGAGAAGGCACCGATGCCGTGCGCCCGGCCGGTCGGGGGAGCGGTGGTGAGCAGTTCCTGGGGCACGACCAGCACCGCGCGCACACCGCCGTACGCGGAGCGGCGCAGCGACACCTGGAAGCCGTACGCCTGGCAGAGCCGGCCGACGATGGCGAAGCCCAGTCGGGGGGACTCGGTGAGGTCGTCGAAGTCCTTGGAGACCATGGCCTCGCGCATCGCGCGCTCGGCGCGGGCGGTGGCCTCGTCGGTGAGGCCGAGGCCGCCGTCCTCGATCTCGATCGCCATTCCGCTCTGTACCTCGGAGGCGCTCAGGTGCACGTGGGTGTGCGGCGGGGAGTAGCGGGTGGCGTTGTCCAGCAGCTCGGCGACGGCGTGGATCAGCGGCTCCACGGCCGGGCCGGTGACCGAGATCTGGGCCACCGGGTGCAGGTCGACCCGCTGGTACTCCAGGATCCGGGACATGCCGCCGCGCAGCACGCTGTAGAGGGCGATCGGCCGGGTCCACTGACGGCCGGGGCGGGCACCGGAGAGGACGGCGATGCTGTCGGCGAGGCGGCCGGTGAGCGCGTTGCCGTGGTCCAGGCGCAGCAGGTCGTCGAAGACCGCCGGGTCGTTGCCGTGCCGGTCCTCCATCTCCCGCAGGTCCTTGGCCTGCCGGTGGATGATCGCCTGGACCCGGCGGGCGATGTTGACGAAGGCGCGCTCGGCGGAGTCGCGCCGGCTGACCTCGTCGTCGACGGCGACGGCGACGCCGCGGGCGACGGACACCAGGGACTTGCGGAACCTGGGCGAGACGGACACGGCGTGCTGCTCGATCGGGTCCAGCAGGACGTCCATCGAGTACCCGTACCGGGCCCCGGAGACCACCCGGCGCAGCTCGACCTCGGCCAGCCGGGCGAGCTCGTCCTCCTGCCCGGTCAGCCGGCGCTGCAGGTCCTCCATCTGCCTGGCGCTGCGGTCCCGCAGCTCGCTCAACGCCCGCCCCCGGCGGGCCGACTCGGCGGCCACCACGGCCACCAGCACGGTGCCCGTCGCCCCGCACCACAGCACCCCGGCCCGGGCCCCGGCGGACACCACCGCCGCGGCGACCGCCACGGCCGCCGCCATCACGGCCGTCGGCAGCAGCCAGCCGAGCAGAGGCGCGGGGCGCCGTCTGGCGGGTGACGATCCAGCTCGAAGCATTCAGCATCCTCAAACGATCGGAACAGTACGGGGACGGACGGCGACCGGCTCCGGCGGCGTGGTGCTGCAGCATAGCCAAGTTCAGGACAATCCTGACCTAAGCTCAAAAATACTGTCTCTCAACCGACTTGTGGCAACTTGCCGGACATGCCCGATATCTCGCACGCCAGTCCCACTCCGGGCGGAACGCCGCCCCGCACCAGGCTTCTCGCCCTGCCGCCCCCGCACCGCCAACCCGGCCCGGATTCGCCCATGCGAAGGGTTTTCGCGCCAAGTCCCCGCGTGGCGAGGAGAGTTCGTGCTAAGGACCACCGAAACCCCGTCAACCCGCCGCCAGTTCACCACCCGCACGGGGGGCCACGAGCGGGTCGGGCAGGCCCTAGGGTTCGTGCATGACCGATCACGGCAGTCGAACCCCGCACCCGCCGGGGCGAACGGGCGACCCGCAGGGCCGGGCGGATGAGCAGGGCTGGACGGATCCGCAGGGCCGGACGGATCAGCCGGGTCAGAGCCTGCGCCGGCTGATGGGCCCCGGGGCCTGGGCGAGCATGCTGGAGGGCGCGTTCGAGCGCCGGCACCCGATCGGCACCACCCTGCTGCGGCAGGGCGAGCCGGGCACGCACGTCCTCGCCCTGCTGGCCGGGGTCGCCAAGGTGAGCCGCCGGGAGCGCAACGGGGACGTCCGGCTGCTGGCCTTCCGCGGCCCGGGCGAACTGCTCGGCGAGGTGGCGGTGCTGGACGACGGCGTCCGCTCGGCGAGCGTGCACGCGACCTCGGACTGCACGGTCGCGGTGCTCACCAAGGCGGCGTTCCTGAGCTTCGTCACCGAGCGGGACCTGTTCCCCGTGATGGTGCGCTACGCCATGGGCCGGCTGCGGGAGTCGGACCTCGCACGCTCCGGCGGCGACGTGGTGGCGCGGCTGGCGGCCGCACTGGTCACGCTCGCCGACGTCTCCCGGGGACCGGCGGGCAGGGCAGGGGAGGGGCGGGTCGAACTCGCGCTGACCCGTGACGAACTGGCCCAGCACCTCGGCGTGTCCCGGAACACCGTCAGCGCGGCGCTCGCCGGGTTGGCGGCCCAGCGGGTCGAGGCCGGACGGAAGGCGATCGCCATCGGCGACCTCCCCGCACTGCGCCGCGTCGCCGAGGCGCTCCACGGCTGACGCCCTCGGCTGACGTTGTCGGCAGGTGTGACCTCCGTCACCGGATTTCCGCACTGAGCGAGCACACCGGGCGACGCCTTCTCGCGAAGCTTGGTGGCACAAGGTCAGTTCGGGAACGACGAGGAGCAGAGATGACGGAGTTCGACCAGCCACTGCCCGGGGCCAGCGCCCTGCCCTACAGCCGCAGCCGCCAACTCCCGCCCTACCGCGGGATCGTCGCCGTCGACGCCAAGGACTTCACCGGGTACCCGGCGATCGAGCACGGCGTGATCAGCCAGGCCGTCCCGCAGGTGCTCCAGTGGTCCTTCGAGAAGGCGGGGCTCGCGGAGGTCTGGAAGGACCGGAGGTTCCCCAACTCGACCGGTGACGGCTACGTCTTCGGTTTCGACCCGGCGTGGATGCCCTTCCTGATCCACCCCTGGCTGAACACCCTGCAGGATGTGCTCACCGAGTTCAACGTGCACTCGGTCGGGACGGTGCGGATCCGGCTGCGGGTCAGCCTCAACATCGGCCCCCTCCCGGACACGGGCGGCGAGTTCGACGGCAACGGCACCCCGAGGAACGACACCCACCGCCTGCTCGACTCCCGTCCGGTCAAGGCCATGCTGGCCGCCTCCAACGAGAGCATCACCCAGGTCGCCGCCATCCTCTCCGACCGCTGCTACCAGGACGCGGTCGCCGGCGGGTTCACCGGACGCCACCCCGACCACTTCATCGAGGTCCCGGCGACGGTCGAGGGCAAGCGCTTCGACCAGCGGGCGTGGCTCTACGTGCCCGCGCCGTCCGGCAACCTGTACGACCGCAGGATCCTCGGCGACGCGGTCATCGAGGAGCAGGAGCGGAGCACCCCTGCGGCCCAGCCCGCGGACGACCGCCGCGCGCGGCGGACGGTGGTCAACCAGCGGGCCGACGGCGGCAACATCAACAGCGGCACGGTCCACGGAGGACAGAGCGTCACCAACGCGGGACGCGACTCCTACGGCGGCTTCGGCGGCGACTTCGTGGCCGGCAACAAGGGCGACACCGTCCACGGTGACAAGAACGAGCACCACCGGTGAGCCCTGACGGTGGGGGCTCGCCCGACGAGCTCGACTTCGAGGTCTTCGCCGATAAGTTCACCGACGGATCCAGCTCCTGGTGGGGCCGTCTTCGGCAGACCGTCATCTACGCTCCGGGCGGCAACATCAACACCGGAGAGGTCCACGGGGACCAGCATGTCGAGACTACCGGCGCCGTCCCCGTTGGCATTCGACCGGTGGAAGCGCAGGACGGGCCCATCTCCCCGCTGGAGATCCTGGCCGCCCGAACCGGATTCGCAACACCGGACTGCTTCCCCGAAGCGCTGGAGCAGCTTCGTACCCGCCTGCTCTTCCTCGTCGGGGAACCCGGCACCGGGAGGCGCACCACGGCCCTCAACCTGCTGTTCGAGTGCAGCGGGCACAGCACCCTCCTGCGCGCGCTCGACAGCGACTCGGACCTGTCCGTGTGGGGGCCGACCCAGCGCGAGGCGCGCGGCTATCTGGTGCACGGCCTCTCACCGGAGGTCCGGCTCGGCCCGGCGGCGATCGCCAGGCTTCGACGGCGGTTGGACGACGCCGACGCCTACATGGTGGTGATGCTCCCGCACGACGCGGACCGTCTCCGTGCCCTGGCCCGCGATCTGGAGATCACTCCGGTGCGCTACCTCTCCCCGACGCCGCGTGCGGTCTTCGAGGCGCGCCTGGACGGCGCCGTTCCCGACGGCGCCCGACGCCGGGCGTTGCTGGACCGGCTGGGGCCGGACCTCGACGGTCTGCTGGCGCCCGGGCTGGTGCCGGCCCAGGTCGCCGAACTCGTCGCGGAGGTGAGCCGGGCCGGTGACGAAGGTCCCGACCCGGCCGATCTCGGTGAGCGGCTCAGCTTCCTCGCGGAGACGGAGGTCCCCGACCTGCTGCACGCGCTTCGAGAGGACCCGGACGGGCTTGCGTTCCTCCTGGTGACGAGCGTTCTGGAAGGCTTCGACCGCAGGATCGTGCGGGACGAAGCCGACCGGCTGCTCAGGCTGGCCGACGGCCGCCTCGACGCGCTGCTGCCGGTGAGCGTGGACGAGAACGGCGACCAGCGGCGATCCGTTCGCAGCGAAGCCCCTCGCGCGAACCCGAGGTTCGCCTTCCGACGCTCGCTGGACGCACTGCTGGCGACCGTCCGCGCCGAGTGCCTGCCCAGCGAGACGCGGCGGACCTGGGGCTACGCCTACACGGTGGAGCCGGTCCGTTTCAGACGGCACCGACAGGCGGAGTCGGTGCTGCGCCACGTCTGGCGGCAGTACGGCGAGGTGTCGGCCCTGCTGGCCGAGTGGATGAACGTGGTCGCCGAGACCGAGCCCGAGCTGGCCGAGCCGGTGGGCCACGTGGTGGGGCTGGCCGCCGGTTGGACGGGCGGCCGCCGGGCCCTTCGACACATCTACGATCTGGGCCGGTCCGACCGTGTGCACAGCCGTAGTGCCGCTGCGTACGCGCTGGGCGTCGCGGCGCAGGACCCGATCCTGGCGGCCGAGGTGAAACACCGCCTCAGGAGCTGGAGCCGCCAAGGCGGTTGGCGACTGCGGTCCACCGTGGCCGAAGCCTGCGGCGGGGACTTCGGGGTCTCACGGCCGGAACTCGCGCTGCTGCTGCTCCGGCATTGTTACCGGGGAGAGGAAGGGAAGGAGAGCACGGTTTCCGTCGCCGTGCGCGGTGGTCTGCAGAGGCTCTTCGTGGACGGCAACCAGCCGGCCGTCCTCGGTGAACTCGTGGAGTGGGCGGACCAGCCGGGGGATCACGCCACGCTCTCGTTGGACGTCTTCGCCGGGCTGCTGCTGGTCCCCACATGGTTCCAGCAGCAGCTCGGCGGCGACGGCGAGTTCGCCGAGGCGGTGATCACTCTGGTCCGGCGGACACTCAACGACGACCGCACCTTCGACCATGCCAGTCTGGCGCTGGTCGACTGGTGTCGCCAGGCGATCCGGGACGAACCGCTGCGAGCCGCCGTGGAGACGTTGCTCACCGCGCTCGCGCGGGACATGCGCTCCGGCGAGCTGAGACTGCTGGTCGAGATCGACGGCGACGACACCCCCGACCTGGTCGGCCGCGACATCGCGCACACCGCTCTGGAGGCCTGGCGGCGAGGAGAACCCGGGCCGTACCGGTCGGCTCGTTCATTCGGAGGCTTTGATGACCAATGAGACTGACTCTCCCGTCTACACCCAGGCCACCCGTGCCCCCTGGCGGGAGATACTCCGGCACCGCTGGTCCGGGCGGCGCGACCGCGTCCTCGTCCTGCGGGACCGGGACGGGCACCACCACCAGCTCGGGGCCCGCCGCCGGAGCGTGCCCGAGGGCCAGGACGGCGGAGCCGGGGCCCGGGTGGGGCTGCGAGGGTTCGACCGGGCGTACCTGGTCGAGCTGGACGAGCGGTCGAACGTCGGCGCCGTGGGCCTCCCCACCCCGTACGGCACGGAGCCGCTGGAGGTCGACGTCCTGTGGTGGGTCCACGACGCGGCGCAGGTCGTGCGAACCGGGACCAGCCGGGGCTGGCGACCCGTCCGCAAGGACCTCGACCGGCGCCTGCACCAGCTCAAGGAGCAATTCGCCGCCGCAGGGGCCCGGCTGGGCGCGGACGAGCTGGTGCAGTACCTGGCGGCCCCCCGCGTGCTGCCCGAGTACGGGCTCAGCTACCGCGTCACGGACGTCTCCGCGCGCGAGCACGGAACCGAGCCGCGGCTCGGGGAGCCCCACGCGGCGGACCTGTGGATCGACACGAGCCCGGCGGAGTACGAGTTCTGTCGACGGCACGTCCAGGACGGTCCGGTCGCCCTCGCGGCGCTCTGGCTCGCCAGGAAGCCCGACGAGGTGCGCGACGTCCTGGACTGGACCGTCAATCATGCGGACCTGCTCCGCGGCGAGACCACCTGGCAGGACCGGTTGGCGGGCATGCTGGGCACGTTGACGGCGCAGGAGCAGCAGGAGCTCTCCCGGATGCTGCGCGACCGGCTCGTCGCCCTGGGGCGGACGGTTCCCGGACCCGGACCCGGACCGGGTCCGCAGGCTCCGGGACCGGAGTTCGTGAAGATCCGTTCCCAGGCCGACGGCTGGAAGCCCGGTGCCGTGCCGAACGGGAGCCCGCGGTGATCCGGGCGTGCGGCGTGCGGCGTGAGCGGGCGCGGCGCCACCGGGCTTCGGTGCGGACGGCGGCGTCCGGCCCGTCCTCGCTGTCGGCGATGGAGCGCCTGATGGCGTCCAACAGCGCGGAGCTCGTCCGGGCCGACACCAAGGCCGCCGTGTTCCTGGCGTTCACCGGCGCGGTGCTCGCCACCTTCATCCCCTTGGACAGCGGCAGCGGCGCTCCGGGGAGCCGGCTCCTGCGGTGGACCGCCGTGGCCTGCGCCTTGCTGGCCGTCGCCTGCTTCGCCTCCGCGCTCGTGCCGCGCCACCGCAAGGGGCGGCACGGCGGGCCGGCCGGTCCGGGGTACTTCGAGCACATCGCCCCGGACGCCGGTCCGGACGGGCTGCGCAGCGCCTTCGAGCGGGCCGAGCGCGATCCGGCGGGCCCGCTGCTGGCCGCGCTGGCCGGGACCAGCGCGATCATCCGGGCGAAGTACCGCTGGATCGAGACCGGAACCGTCCTGCTCCTGCTGGCGCTACCGCAGTTCGCGCTGACCCTCCGTCCGCTGTGAGGGGACGGGCCCCGACCGTGCCACGGTCGGGGCCTGCGCGGATGTCGGCATCGGCGTCGGCGTTGGGCAACAAATGTTGCTCTTCGAAGCAACGACCATTGACGGATCGCGGCGGTGGCCCCTACAGTGCGGGGCCATGGAGACGGACGATCTTGGTCGGCGGGTGGCGGAGGATGTGGCCGGTGCGGGCGGCGTGGAGGGGCTGCGGCGGCTGTCGGGGGTGATCGAGGCGCTGGAGGAGCGTCGGACGGAGCTGGTGGAGGAGCTGCGGCGCGGGCACGAGGCGACCTGGGAGGAGATCGGGCGCGCCTGCGGGATGACACGGCAGGGGGCGACGCGACGCTGGGCCGGGCGGCTTCGGGCACGGTCCTTCGGGGTCGCGGCGGCCGCGTACCAGACCGGGCGGCCGGGCTATCCGCAGGCGCTGGTCGGCTCGGCGGTGCCGCGGGAGGCCCGGCGGGTGCTCGATCTGGGCGCCGGTACGGGCAAGTTGACCCGGCTGCTGGTCGACGCGGGCCTGGACGTGGTGGCGGTCGAGCCCGACGAGGGCATGCGCGCCCAGCTGGCCGCGGCAGTTCCCAAGGCGGCCGTCCGGGCGGGGTCGGCGGAGCGCATCCCGCTGCCGGACGGGAGCGTGGACGCGGTCGTGGTGGGGCAGGCCTGGCACTGGTTCGACCCGGCGGTCGCGGTGCCGGAGGTCGCCCGGGTCCTCGCCCCCGGCGGGACGCTCGCGCTGGTGTGGAACGTCCGGGACGAGTCCGAGCCCTGGGCCGCCGAACTGGGCGCGCTGATGCACCGTTCGACGCGGCAGCGGATCGACACCAGGCCCGTCCTCCCGGCGCCCTTCGGCGCGTCCGAGCGGCTGGAGATCCGCTGGGAGCACCGGACCACGCGGGCCGGGATCGTGGACATGGTCGCCTCGCGCAGCTACGTCATCGCGCTGCCGGAGGCCGAACGCGCCCGCCTGCTGGCCGACGTCGAGCACCTGCTGGCCACCCACCCCGACCTGGGGGGCCGGGACGCCATCGCCCTGCCGTACGTGACGAGGTGCACCCGTGTCCGCCTCGGCTGAGCTCCGGCCCGAGCTCCGGCCCGAGCCCCTGCCAGGGGACCGGCCCGAGCCCCTGCCAGGGGACCGGCCCGGGGCCCGTTCCGTCACCGTCCGCCGCCTGGGCCGCGCGGACGCCGAGCCGTACCGGGCCTTCCGCCTGGAAGCCCTGCGCGCGACACCCGACGCCTTCACCTCCAGCCACGCCGAGGAGCACGCCAAGCCGATGGCCGCGACGCTGCGCCGCCTGGCCGAGGCCGAGGACGGGCCGGGAGCCCTGCTCGGGGCCTTCGACGCCACCGGCACACTGGTCGGCACCGCCGGACTCCGGGTGGCGCCGCGGAGCCAGGAGCGGCACAAGGGCACGCTGTACGGCATGGCCGTCGCCCCCGGCGCCGCCGGCCGGGGGATCGGCCGGACCCTGGTGCACGAGGTGCTGCGCACGGCCGCCGAGGACGGGCGGCTGCGGCAGGTGCTGCTGACCGTCTCGGAGGGCAACGAGGCGGCCCTGCGCCTCTACACCGGCTGCGGCTTCGAGGTCTGGGGCCGGGAGCCGAGGGCCGTCCTGGTGGACGGGCTGGCCGTCGCGAAGCTGCACATGGTGCGGCTGCTGGACACCGAGCCGACAGTGGCCGGGCACTGACACGTGTCCGGGCGCTGACAATTGTCATGCCGCACCGGTGCGCGAGCACACTGCCCCGCGCACCGGTCCCGCGCCCACGATGGGCCCATGACCTCCACCGACACCGACGCCGACACCGACGCCGAAGCCGTGACCGGCCTGCACCACCCCGACACCCGGCGGGCCTTCCGCACCGTGCGGCGGTTCGTCCTCGCCTACCTCGGCCTCAGCATGCTCACGCTGGCGGTCGCCTTCGTCCTCCGCGACCACACCTCCCTCGTCACCCCGGCGGTCTGGGTCCGCGGCACCGCCGTCGTGATCAGCGCCGCCGTGACCCTGCTGTTCACCGTCCGCGCGGCCCGCGGCTCCCGGGGCGCCTTCCGGCGGCTGCGGATCATCTCGGCGGTCATGCTCGCCGCGATCGCTACGATCATCGTCCTGCCGGGCGTGTTCCCGCTCTGGATGAAGGCCGAGCAGGGGCTGTGCGGGCTCGCCCTGCTGGGCGTGGCCGTCCTGGTCAACGGGCGGCACCTGCGTACCCTGTTCGCCAGGCTCTGAGGAGGGGGAGCAAGGGTGGCCGACCTCGGTCGCGATACCGCGCCGGACTCCGCCCACCGCTGGGGGCGGGGTTGGCGGCGCGTGCTGCTGGGCACCGGGATGCTCGTCTTCCCGGCGCTCACCGCCGTCGCCGTGAGCGGCAACGTCGACGGGGCGGCGGCGGTCGCGGGGTACGCCGTGGTCACCGCGTTCTGCCTCTGCTACGCGCTCACCGCCGTCGCCCTGGAGAGCGACCGACGGCACTGGATCGGCCCGCTGTTGGCGGCGATGACCGCCCTGTTCCTCGCCGCGCTGCCGTTCGCCCACGCGGACGCCTTCTTCCTCGCCACCGTGGTCGTCTCCGCGGTCGCTGTGCTGTGGCGCGAGCACGCCGCCGGGGTGGTGACCGTCGCCGCCCTGGCCGCGTTCCTGGTGCCGTGGGCGGTGCGCCCCTGGCACTCCGGGCCGGGCGGATTCCAGGCGCTGGCCCTGCTGTTCACCGCGCTCACCTGCGGTGCCTTCGCCGAGATCGCCGCCACCAACCGGGAGTTGGTCGCCGCCCGGGCCGAGGTGGCCCGGCTGGCCTCCGAGGCCGAACGCAACCGGATCGCCCGCGACTTGCACGACCTCCTCGGACACTCGCTCACCGCGATCACCGTCAAGTCCCGTCTGGCGCAGCGCCTCGCCGACAAGGACCCGGGCCGGTCGGTCGCCGAGATGGCGGGCGTGGAGACGCTCTCCCGGCAGGCACTGTCCGACGTCCGCGCCGCCGTCACCGGCTACCGCGAGGTGACCCTGGCCGGCGAGCTGGCCCGCGCCCGCGAACTGCTGCGCGCCGCAGGGGTGGTGGCCGACCTGCCGACGGCGGCGGACGCGGTCGGGCCGGAGCACCGCGAACTGTTCGGCTGGGTGCTGCGCGAGGGCATCACCAATACCGTCCGGCACGCCCGCGCCGCGCGCTGCTCGGTGGTGCTCACCGCCACCACGCTGGAGATCCGCGACGACGGGACCGGCGGCACCGCAGAAGGCCGAGGGGACGGCAAGGGCCTCACCGGCCTGCGCGAACGCGTCGCGGCCGTGCGCGGTACGGTCGAGGCGGGCCCGCTCACCCCGCGCGGGTGGCGGCTGCTGGTCACCGTGCCGCCGGGCGGCTCCGACTCCCCGTACGAAGGGACGCAATGACGATCCGCCTGCTGCTCGCCGAGGACCAGGAGCTGGTGCGCACCGCGCTGCGCGCCCTGCTCGACCTGGAGGACGACTTCGAGGTGGTCGCCGCCGTCGGGCGGGGCGACCGGGTCGCGGAGGCAGCCCGGGAGCACCGGCCGGACGTCGCCCTCCTCGACATCGAGATGCCCGGACTGGACGGGCTGGCGGCGGCCGCCGTCCTGGCCCAGCAGGCGCCGGAGTGCCGGGTCGTCATCCTCACCACCTTCGGCCGGGCCGGCTACCTGCGCCGGGCCATGGAAGCCGGCGCGGTCGGCTTCGTGGTCAAGGACGCGCCCGCCGAGGTGCTGGCCGACGCCATCCGCCGGGTCGCGGCGGGGGAGCGGGTGGTCAACCCGGAACTCGCCGCCGCCACCCTCGCGGCGGGCGCCTCCCCGCTCACCGCCCGCGAGCGCGACGTGCTGAACGCCTCCCGCCCGGGCGCCGGGGTGGCCGAGATCGCCGCGAAGCTCTACCTCTCCGAGGGGACGGTCCGCAACTACTTCTCCTCGGCCATCGCCAAGACCGGCACCCGCAACCGTACCGAGGCCCTGCGGGTCGCGGACGAACGCGGCTGGCTCTGACCCGGACGGCCGGCGGCCCCGCTGTCGGTCCTCGGTGCGAAGATCACGCCCATGGAGCGATTCCGGGAGCTGACGGCTCCTCCGGAGTCGGTACCGCTCACCCGTACCCGCGCGCCTCTCACCCCGCGCCCGGCCGCGCGCCGGGGGAGCCGCCCAAGGCGTCCCGCAGGGCCGGCGTCGAGGCGGGCGGAACGGACCAGGAGGAACGGATCAGGCCAGGCGGAGCACCAGCTTGCCGGTGTTCTCGCCGCGGAACAGCATCTGGAAGGTCTCCGGGAAGTCGTCCACGGTGCCCTCCACCACCTGCTCCTTCACCTTGATCCGGCCATCGCCGATCCAGCCCGCGATCTCGGCGGCCGCCTCCGGGTACCGGCGGGCGTAGTCGAACACCACGAAGCCCTCCATCCGCGCCCGCCGCACCAGCAGCGACAGGTAGTTGGACGGGCCCTCGACGGCGGTCTCGGCGTTGTACTGGCTGATCGCCCCGCAGACCACCACCCGGGCGTGCATCGCGAGCCGGGTCAGCGCGGCGTCCAGGATCGGGCCGCCGACGTTGTCGAAGTAGACGTCGATGCCGTCCGGGGCGTGCGTGCGCAGCGCCTTGCGGACGTCCTCGGAGCGGTAGTCGATCGCCGCGTCGAAGCCCAGCTCCTCGGTGAGCAGCGCGCACTTCTCGGGACCGCCCGCGATGCCGACCACCCGGCAGCCCTTCACCTTGGCGATCTGCCCGACCATGCTGCCGACCGCCCCGGCGGCGCCGGAGACCACCACGGTCTCGCCCTCCTTGAGCGCCCCGACCTCCAGCAGCCCGAAGTAGGCCGTCATACCCGGCATCCCGAGGGCGCCGAGGTACGTGGACAGCGGCGCGAGCGCGGGATCCACCGTGACAGCGCCCTTGCCGTCCGACACCGCGTACTCCTGCACCCCGAAGGCGCCGACGACGTGGTCCCCGACCCGGAACTTCGGGTGGTTCGAGGCGACGACCTCGACCACCGAGCCCGCCCGCATGACCTCGCCCAGCCCCACCGGCGGCAGGTACGACGGCCGGTCGTCCAGCCACCCCCGCATCGCCGGGTCCAGCGACACGTACCGCGTCCGCCCCAGGAACTCCCCGTCCCCGGGCACCCCCACGGCCTGACTCCCGTGCGCCCAGTCCTCCGCCCGGACCTCCCCGACCGGCCGACTGGCAAGACGGATCTGACGGTTGACTGCGCTCATGGCGTCTCCTGGTCATACACACTCGGGCTCTGGAACTCGACGCCCCGATTCTAAGCAAGCGCTTATTCATATGACTAGACATTGTCCGGAACCAGTCGGGTGAGCGCCAGTGAAGTGCGCGGATGCAGTCGTGAGGCGGCGGTAGCCTTTGCGTCGGGCGGCCCCCTGAGCGCGGACACCGGCGCCGGACAGGAGAGCACAACGTGAGCGCAGCGCATATCGGCCCGGGCGACTACAGCCGAGTTCCGAACCCGGAGCAGGCACTCAAGTACGCCATCCAGCACATCTCGGGTGACCGCGTGGAAATCATCGAGGGAGTCATCACCCCGGTGTCGCCGTCCTGGGCGCATGAGAGCGCCGTTGACCTCGTCCGTGAGCAGATCGGGTCGCGCATGCGTGAGCTGGATCTCCGCGCTGGCTCCGGAAATCTCGATCTGCCGGGAACTGAGAACTTCTACGTGCCTGACATGGCCGTCGTGCCACGCGAACTGGCAAAAGTGGAAGGCGCATTGCTGCCCGACCAGACGGTTCTCGTGGTCGAGGTCACCTCGCCCTCGAACGGCGATACCGACCGGACCGTCAAGCGCCGCCGGTACGCGCAGTTCGGTGCGCCGCTCTACCTGCTGGTGGACCGGCAGGAGCGGACGTGCACATTGTTCTCCCAGCCGGGTTCGCTCGGGTACACCCGGATGGAGGGGCCGCATCCGTTCGGGGTTCCGGTGCGACTGCCCGAACCGTTCGGACTGGACCTGGACACCGCGGAGTTCTGATCCCTCCGCCCGCCCGTGGTCGCGTCTCGCGTACCCGGTGGTCGGAGGGGCCCGGCGGGCGGTGGGCCCGGTCAGTCCCGGCCCGGCTGCCAGCCGAGTGCCGGTCCGAGGCGGGTGGCGAGGTCGGTCAGGATCTGCACGTAGTCCCGGTGCTCGAAGGTGAACGGCAGCGCGAAGGCGACCTCGTCGACCTCCCGGTATCCGGCGTGGGCGTGCAGCCGCTCGACGAGCTGCTCGGAGCTGCCGACCAGGTCGGCGGCGAACAGCAGGCGGGCGGGTCCCTGCGGGCCGAGTGTGCGCGTGGTGCGGGAGAGGGCGTACGCCTCGTACTTGGCGCGCTGCTCGGGCGTGGCGGTGTCGGTGGGGATGACCACCAGGCCCTGGGAGACCCGGGCGTGCTCGCCGTCGGGGTGGCGCTCGCGGAAGGCACGGATCTGGCCGGCCTGGATGGCGGCGAAGTCCGGCGGGGCGTCGTCCGTCTCGGCCTTGACCACGCTGCTGGTGAGCAGGTTGAGCCCCTGCTCGCCGGCCCAGCGGGCGGAGCGCAGGCTGCCGGCGCCGTACCAGAGCCGGGAGGCGAGGCCGGGGGAGTGCGGCTGGACCCGGCGGGAGTACACCTCGATGCCCTCGGTGCCGGCGAAGTCGGAGGCGTCCTCGCCGCGGACGAGGGCGAGCAGACGCTCGGCACGGCGGGGGCTGAAGTCCTCCTGCTCGCCGGTGTCGGGGTAGAGCGCGCCGCGTACGCGCTCGTAGTGGGTGGGCGGGCCGACGCTGAAGCCGGGGTTGAGCCGCCCGCCGGACAGGACGTCGACGGTGGCGAGGTCCTCGGCGAGCCGCAGCGGGTTCTCCCAGCCGAGCGGGGTGACGGCGGTGCCGAGCTGGATGCGGCTGGTGCGCTGGGTGGCGGCGGCGAGGACGGCGACGGGGGAGGAGATCCCGTACTGGAGGTGGCGGTGGCGCAGCCAGGCGCTGTCGAAGCCGAGTTGTTCGCCCAGGGTGATGAGGTCGAGGGTGGACTCGTGGCCCCGGCGCGGGTCGGCTTCGTCGAAGAGGCCGATGGTCAGGAAGCCGAGCTTCCGCAGTGGGCGAGGGTCCGTCGACATGGTGGGCGGCTCCGCGGGGTGTGAGGCGGCCCCGGGGGAGGGGCTGGTCCGGTGGTGCCCTCCGAACGTACGCAACCGCCTCCCGGCCCGACAAGATCGGCACGCCATCCGGTCACCGGGCGCAATGCTCCGCAACGGGGCGCAATGCGGCGTCACATGCGACGGGGCGTGCGGCGGGCGTGCGGCGGCCCCCGCCCGGAGGGGCAGGGGGCCGCCCGGTCGTCAGCAGCTGCGCAGCTCCGGGCTCTGGTTGCGGATCTGGTTGTGCAGCGAGGTGAACTCTCGGTACGCCGCGCTGTCCTCGGCGCCGGGCCGGAAGGCACCGACGCGGTGGCAGTTGACGAAGGCGAGCTTCACCCCGAAGTGGTCCTCCAGGCTGCCCCGGATGGCGTTGCTGGCGAGCGCGCGCAGCAGCTGGGCCCGCTCCTCGTCGCTGGGCGTGGTGTTGTCGGTGGTGAACTCCTCGTCGCCGGCAGCGAGTTCGGTGCTGAGACCGGCGACGACCCGGTAGGCGTACGGGAGCGAGGCGCGGACGGTCTCGAGGAACTCGGCCTCGTCCACGCGGCCCTCCCGGGCCTGGGCGAGGAGGGCGGGGGAAACGTCGAGCGACATGGGTGTCCTCTTTCGGGGGTGTGCGGAGCGTGCGGGCATCGGTGGGCAGCAGCCACCCGCAACAGCTATCGAAGATGAAAACCATTGCAAGAAAGACTCTCCCGGTCCGCCCGACGCCCTGTCAAGCGGCCTCCCCCGAAGGGCTGTAACATCCTCGACCGCTGATCGCCTCGGAGGGCTGACGGCTCAGGTCTTCTCTGCCGGTTCGGGCACCGGCACCCGCCGGACCTTGATGACGAACACGGCGATCACCACCGCGAGCGCGGCGAAGACCAGGCCCATCTGGAACGCGCTCGCGATGCCGTGCACCAGCACCTGTGAGGAGTAGGGCTCCGGCAGCCGGCCGGTCGCCTTGAAGCGGAGCGCCTCCTGCGGGGTGGCCTGCTGGAGGAACGCGCTCACCTGCCGGCCGGCCTCGTTGCGGCTGGCGGTGCCGTACACCGTGACCAGGATCGACAGGCCCAGCGAACCGCCGACCTGCTGGGTGGTGTTGAGCATGCCGGTGGCGGCGCCGGTCTCGTGCGGGGCGACCTTGGAGACGGCGGTGAGCATCACGGGGACGAAGATCGAGCCCATGCCGAAGCCGAAGAGCAGGGTCGGGCCGAGGACGCCGCCGACGTAGGTGGTGTCGATGTCGATCTGGGTCGCCCAGGTGACTCCGGCGAGCACCAGGACGGAGCCGGTGACCAGGAACGGCTTGGGCCCGTACCGCAGTTGGTTGCGGGCGGCGAACTGGGCGGCGGCGATGATGGCGGCACTGATCGGCAGGAAGGCGAAGCCGGCCCGCAGCGGGCTGAACCCGAGGATCTCCTGCACGAACAGGGTGATGAAGAAGAAGATGCTGAACATCGCCGCGGCCACGCAGAGCATCAGCCCGTAGGCGCCGGAGCGGTTGCGGTCGCGGAACAGGTGCAGTGGGGTGATCGGCTGGGGCACGCGCCGCTCGTTGACCAGGAACGCCGTCAGCAGCACCGCGGCGAGGCTGAACGCGGTCAGGGTGACGGTGTCCGTCCAGCCGTGCTCGGAGGCGCGGATGAAGCCGTAGACCAGCGAGACCATGCCCGCCGTGGCGGTGAACGCGCCGGTGAGGTCGAAGCGCCCGGGGTGCCGCTCGGACTCGTTGATGTAGAGCGGCGCCAGCAGCGCGATCGCGAGGCCGATCGGCACATTGACGAAGAACACCCAGCGCCAGGACAGCCAGGACGTCAGCATGCCGCCGAGCAGCAGCCCGATCGCACCGCCCGCGCCCGCGACGGCGGAGTACACGCCGAAGGCCCGGTTGCGCTCCGGGCCCTCCTTGAAGTTGGTGGCGATCAGCGCGAGCGCGGTCGGCGAGGCGATCGCGCCGCCGAGCCCCTGCAGGGCCCGGGCGGCGAGCAGCCAGGCGGAGGACTGCGCGACCCCGCCGAGCAGCGAGGCCAGGCTGAAGACCAGGACACCGACGATGAAGACCCGCCGTCGGCCGAGGATGTCGCCCGCGCGCCCTCCGAGCAGCAGCAGCCCGCCGAAGGTCAGGGTGTAGGCGTTGATGACCCAGGACAGGTCGGTGGTGTTGAACCCCAGCGCCTGCTGGATGTGCGGCAGCGCGATGTTCACGATCGTGATGTCGAGGACGACCATCAGCTGGGTGGCCGCGATGACGGTGAGGGCTATCCCTGGGTGCTGGCCCCGACGGGCGGTCGCGGGCGGAGCCGTGGCCAGGGCACGCGAGGTGGCCATGGCAGGTTCCCCAATGGCTCGGGAGCGAACGACGGGCAGGGGACGGATTCGTTCACTGACACCGACACTAGCTCCGGGAGATAGGGAACACAACCGTTCATTACGGACAAGCGGTGATTTCCGGACACCGGGGGCGAACCGGTCCGCGGCCAGCCGGACGGGCGGCGGGCGGAGCGGGCGTCCGCGGTCAGGTGTCCGGCGTGGCCGCCGTGTCCTTCGCGGGGGCTCCGTAGCCGCCGCCGCCCGGGGTGCGGACCTCCAGGGCGTCGCCGGCCGCGACTTCGGTGCTGCCGCAGCCGGGCAGGTCGTCGGTGGTGCCGTCGGCGCGCAGGACGCGGTTGGTGCCGAGGGCGCCGGGGGAGCCGCCGTCGAGGCCGTACGGGGGGACGCGGCGGTGGCCGGAGAGCAGGCTGACGGTCATCGGCTCGCGGAAGCGCAGCCGGCGCAGGGCGCCGTTGCCGCCGTGCCGGCGGCCGGCGCCGCCGCTGTCGGGGCGGACGGCGAACTCCTCGACGAGGACCGGGAGGCGCCACTCCAGGACTTCGGGGTCGGTGAGACGGGAGTTGGTCATGTGGGTCTGGACGGCGTCCGCCCCGTCGAAGCCCGGGCCCGCGCCGGAGCCGGAGGCGATGGTCTCGTAGTACTGGTGCTCGGCGTTGCCGAAGGTCAGGTTGTTCATCGTGCCAGAGCCTTCCGCCTGCACGCCGAGCGCCGCGTAGAGCGCGCCGACGATGGCCTGCGAGGTCTCCACGTTGCCGGCGGCGACGGCGGCCGGGTATTGCGGGGCGAGCATCGAGCCGGGTGGGACGACGATCCGCAGCGGGCGCAGGCAGCCGTCGTTGAGCGGGATGTCGTCGGCGACGAGGGTGCGGAAGACGTACAGGACGGCGGCGGTGACGACGGCGGAGGGCGCGTTGAGGTTGCTGTCGAGCTGGGGCGAGGTGCCGGTGAAGTCGATGGTGGCGCTGCGGTCCCGGCGGTCCACGCGGACGGAGACGGCGATCACGGCGCCGGAGTCGGTCTCGTAGCGGTACGAGCCGTCGGTCAGGTCGGCGACGGCCCGGCGCACGGCCTGCTCGGCGTTGTCCTGGACGTGCCGCATGTAGGCCTGGACGACGTCGAGGCCGAAGTGGTCGATCATCGCCTCGACCTCGTCGACGCCCTTGCGGTTGGCGGCGATCTGGGCGCGAAGGTCGGCCAGGTTGGTGTCCGGGTCGCGGGACGGGTACCGCGCCTCGGTGAGGAGCCGGACGGTCTCCTCCTCGCGCAGCCGTCCGTCCGCCACCAGTGGCCAGTCGTCGAAGAGCACGCCCTCCTCGTGGATCTCGTGGCTGTCGGCGGGCATCGAGCCGGGGGCGGTGCCGCCGATCTCGGCGTGGTGGCCGCGGGAGGCGACGAAGAACAGGACCTCGCTGCCGTCCGGGTCGAAGACCGGGGTGACCACGGTGATGTCGGGCAGGTGGGTGCCGCCGTGGTACGGGTCGTTGACGGCGTAGGTGTCGCCCGGGCGCAGCTGCGGGCCGCGCCGGCGGAGCACCTCCTTCACGGTGGTGCCCATCGAGCCGAGGTGGACGGGGATGTGCGGGGCGTTGGCGACGAGGTTGCCGTCGGGGTCGAAGAGGGCGCAGGAGAAGTCCAGCCGCTCCTTGATGTTGACCGACTGGGCGGTGGACTCCAGCCGGGCGCCCATCTGTTGGGCGATCGCCATGAAGAGGTTGTTGAAGACCTCCAGCAGCACGGGGTCGGCGGCAGTGGTGACGGCCTCCTCGGCCGCCGCCCTGACCTGCTCGACGAGAAGATGCCCGGCGGCGGTGACGGTCGCCTTCCAGCCGTCGTCCACGACGGTGGTGGCATTGGCCTCGGCGATCACGGCCGGGCCGGTCAGGGTCTCCTCCGGTTGCATCGACTCGCGCTCCAGCAGCGGGACCCGGCGCCACTCGCCGCCGGTGCGGAGCCGTACGGTGACGGGTTCCGCGGGCTGCTCGGGGCCGGGGGAGAGCACGTCGAGCTCCGGCTGCTCGGTGAGGCCGGTGCCCTCGACGGCGAGGGCCTCGACCACCAGCGGGCGGTCCATCAGGAAGGAGTAGGTGGCCCGGTGCCGCTCCTCGAACTCGGCCCGCATCCTTGCCGGTTCGTCCAGCGGGACGCCGATCGCCGTGTCGGTGCCCTGGTAGCGCAGCCGGGCCCGGTGGGTCAGCCGGATCCGTTCCCGCGGAACGCCCTGGTCGAGCAGTTCGCCGGTGGCGGCCTGTGCCAGTTCGTCCGCGAGCGCCCGGACGGCCCCCATCTCCTGCTCCGCCAGCGGGCGTTCGACGGCCCGCTCGCGCAGGACGGTGGTGTCGGCCAGGCCGATGCCGAGGGCGGACAGCACCCCGGCCATCGGGGGGACCAGTACGGTGCGGATCCCGAGCGCCTCGGCCACCGGGCAGGCGACCTGGCCGCCCGCGCCGCCGAAGGTGGTCAGCGCGTAGCGGGTGACGTCGTGGCCCTGCTGGACGGAGATGCGTTTGATCGCGTTGGCGATGTTGCCGACCGCGATCCGCAGGAACCCGTCGGCGGCCTCCTCGGCCGTGAGGTCGCCGATCTCCTCGGCCAGGTCGGTGAATTGACTCTTCGTCAGGTCGAGATCGAGCGGCTGGTCCCCGTCCGGACCGAAGACGCGCGGGAAGTGCCCGGCCTGGATGCGGCCGAGCAGCAGGTTGGCGTCGGTGACCGTCAGCGGTCCGCCGTTCCGGTAGCAGGCGGGGCCGGGATCGGCGCCGGCCGAGTCCGGTCCGACCCGCAGGCGCTCGCCGTCGAAGCGCAGCACCGAGCCGCCGCCCGCCGCGACGGTGTGGATGGCCAGCATCGGCGCCCGCAGCCGTACACCGGCGACCTGGGTGGTCACCACCCGCTCGTACTCGCCCGCGAAGTGCGACACGTCCGTGGAGGTGCCGCCCATGTCGAAGCCGATCACCCGCTCGTGCCCGGCGAGTTCCGACATCCGCACCATGCCGACGATGCCGCCGGCCGGGCCGGAGAGGATCGCGTCCTTGCCCCGGAAGTGCCCCGCCTCCGCGAGTCCGCCGTTGGACTGCATGAACATCAGCCGGACCCCGGACAGTTCGTCCGACACCTGCCGCACGTAGCGGCGCAGACCCGGATTGAGGTAGGCGTCGACCACGGCGGTGTCCCCGCGCGGCACCAGCTTCATCAGCGGGCTCGCCTCGCTGGACAACGACACCTGGTCGAAGCCGAGCCGCTCGGCGAGGCGCCCGATCCCGCGCTCGTGGTCGGGGTGCAGGTAGCTGTGCAGGCAGACCACGGCGATGGAGCGGATGCCGTCGCGCAGACATCCGCGCAGGTCATCGGCGAGCCGGTCGAGGTCGGGCGGGCGCAGCACCTCGCCGTCGGCGGCGATCCGCTCGTCCACCTCGACCACCCGGGCGTACAGCGGCTCGGGCAGGGTGATCTCCCGGGCGAAGATCTGCGGACGGTTCTGGTAGCCGATCCGCAGCGCGTCCGCGAAGCCGCGGGTGACGCACAGGACGGTCGGCTCGCCGGTGCGCTCCAGCAGGGCGTTGGTGGCCACCGTGGTGCCCATCCGGACCGACTCCACGTCCGCCTCGAGGTCGGCGTCGGGCGGCAGCAGTGCCCGGATGCCTGCCACCGCGGGATCGCGGTAGCGGGCCGGGTCGTGCGAGAGCAGCTTGTGGGTGAGCAGCCGCCCGTCCGGCGCCAGCCCGACCACGTCGGTGAAGGTCCCGCCCCGGTCCACCCAGAACTGCCAGCCCCCGGGGCCCGTCTTGGAGGCCATGACCGGCTCCCTCCGCCGTGCCCGCCCGGCGTCCTTTGCGCAAGCGGCCCTGCGCACTGCGCGCAGCCCTGCGAGTAGCCCTGCGCACGAGTATCCGACCGGGCGAACGACCGGGGCAAACGGAACATACTGGCCGTGGGGGTCGACCCTGGAGGCGGCGATGACGGCCACGACGGTGGGGGTGCTGCGGGAGACCGCGTCCGGTGAGCGCCGGGTCGCCCTCGTACCCGACCTGGTACCGGCCGTGGCCCGGCTCGGTGCGACGGTCCTGGTCGAGCCCGGCGCCGGTACCCCGGCCGGCCACCACGACGGCGACTACCGCGCCGCGGGGGCCGCGGTGACCGGGCGCACCGAGCTGCTGCGCCGTGCGGACGTGCTGCTGGGCATCCACCCGCCGCACGTCGACCCGGTGCGCGAGCTGCGCCCCGGGCAGGTGCTGGCCGCGCTGCTGCGACCGCACCGGATCCCGTACCTGGTCCGGCAGTGGGCGGAGCGGGGTGTGACGGCGATCGGCCTCGACCTGGCGCCCGACCTGCTCGCCGCGTACCCGCTGGACGCCGAGGCCTCCCAGGCCAGGGTGGCCGGCTACCGAGCGGTGCTGCTCGCCGCCGCGTGGCTGGACCACTGCCTGCCGCCCTGGGGCACGCCGGACGGGCTGCTCGACCCGGTCCGGGTGCTGGTGGTCGGCGCGGGACCTGCGGGCCTGCAGGCCGTCGACACCGCCCGCCGGCTGGGCGCACCGGTCGACGCGGTCGAGCCGCGGCGCCGGGAGCGCGCGGCGGTCGCCGCCCTCGGGGCCGGCCTGCTCGACCTGCCCGGGTTGCCGCCGGTCGGGGACGACCGGGAGCTCTGGGAGCCCCTCGACCAGGAGCACGCCGCGTGGACGGCGTGGACGGCGTGGACGGCGTGGACGGCGGGCCTGGCGGCGGCCGCCGTGCGCTACCGGGCGGTGGTGACGGCCCTCGCCCCGCCGGGCCGCACGCCCCCGGTCCTGCTCCACGCCGAGACGGTGGCGCGGCTGCGGCCGGGCTCGGTGCTGGTGGACCTGGCGGCCGGTCCGGAGGGCGGCAACGTCGAGGGAGCCCTGCCGGACACCACGACGTCGGTGGGCGACGGGGTCACGGTGATCGGCGCCGGAGACCTCGCGGCACAGGTGCCCGGCACCGCCTCGCGTGCCTACGCCCACAACGCGCTCGCGCTGCTCGACCGCCTCTCCCGAGCCGGGTCACCTGCTGCGGACCCGGTCCTCGGCCCGATGCTGGTGACCGACCGCGGCGCCGTACGGCACGAACCGACCGGTCGGCTGCTGATGGCGGCGACCGCCGCCGCCGGGCTTCCGTAGGACCCCTCGGTCAACGGTCACCGGCAGGCCGTAGCCGCCCGATCCGGGCGAGGGCCAGCAGCAGGAGGTGCTCGACCCGGGGGATCAGCGGCGGTGCCGCCAGGGCGACGGCGATCGAGACGGCGACGCCCGCCCAGGCCACCGGGCCGAGCGGGGTGCACCCGAAGAACCGGCTGACCCCCGGCGTCTGGATGACGGCCGCGAGCGCGGCGGCGGAACCCAGGACGGTCGCGAGGACGAGGGGACTGTGCCGTCGCCCGGTCAGGGTCTGGGCGAGCTGGGCCCCGACCACCCCGCACAGGGCCATGGTGCCGGTGCGCCGGGCGGAGCCGGGGGTGGCGGCGCCGATGAGCCAGGCGGTGGTCGCGCCGAGGGCGGTCACCAGACCCCGGTGCCGGATCCGACGGGCCAGCGGCGCGTCGAGGGCGGCGGTGCCCACGCGCGGGACGCCGTCCTCGGAGGGCGGTTCCTCCCGTGGTGTGACCGCGACGGCCATCGCCGGGAACATGTCGGTGAGTAGGTTGACCAGGAGGATCTGGCGGGTCGACATGGGGGCGTGGCCGGCCAGCAGGGTGGCGAGGACGGAGAAGCCGATCTCTCCGGCGTTGCCGCCGATCAGGATGGTGATCGCGTCCGCGACGCTCCGCCACAGCTCGCGGCCCTCCTCGACGGCGTCGATCAGGACGGTCAGCTCCTCGTCGGTGACCACCAGGTCCGCCGCGTTGCGGGCCGCCGCCGAACCGCGGGCGGCGATCCCGATCCCGATGTCGGCGGAGCGGATGGCGGCGGCGTCGTTGGCCCCGTCCCCCACCATCGCCACGACCCGCCCCGCCTCCCGCAGCGCCTCGATGACCAGCACCTTCTGCTCCGGTGCGACCCGGGCGACGACGTCGCAGTCGCGCAGGCGCCGGGCGCGGTCCCTCCGGTCGAGATCGGCCAGCTCGTCCCCGGTGGCCAGCTCGACGTCCTCGGGCCAGCCCAGGGCGACGGCCACCGCGCGGGCCGTGGCCGGGTGGTCGCCGGTGAGCATGACCGGCCGCACCCCGGCCCGTCGCAGTCCCTCGACCAGCGCGGCGGAGCCGGTGCGCGGGGTGTCCGCCAGGGCGACGAAGCCGATGAGCTCCAACTGCTCCAAGGGCCGGTCTATCGCTTCACCACCGCCGGAGCCTTCGCCGCCGGAGCCTTCGCCGCCGGAGCCCTCGCCGGTGAGGGTCCGCGTGGCGACGGCGAGGACCCGCAGGCCGTCCGCTCCGAGGGCGGCCACGGTTGCGGTCCCCTCCTCCTCGGCGCCGGTGCCGGTACCGCTGGCGCCGGTGCAGGCCGGCAGGACGCTCTCGGGCGCCCCCTTGACCACGAGCAGTTCGCGACCGTCGTCATCGGTGCCGGTCGCGGCGGCGTAGCCGCGGCTGGCCTCGAACGGCAGCACCTGCGCGGGCGTCCAGCCGAGCTCGTCCGGGGCGGCGGCGACGATCGCCTCGTCGGTGGGGTGGGCGTGGACGGCGGTGTCGTCGTCGGCGGGCGGGCAGGCTCGGGCCGCCATCCGCAGGACGGATGCCGCCGCGGGGTCGTCGGCGGGGTGCCGGGCGCCGTCGGCCGTGGCGACGCGGGCCACCGTCAGACGGTTCTCGGTGAGCGTGCCGGTCTTGTCGAAGCAGACCGTGTCCATCCGGCCGAGCGCCTCCAGCGCGCGCGGGGTACGGACCAGCACGCCGTTTCGGCTGAGTCGGCGTGCTGCCGCCAGCTGGGCGACCGTCGCCACCAGCGGCAGTCCCTCCGGCACGGCGGCCACGGCGACCGCGAGCCCGCCCCGGACGGCCTGGCGCACCGGGCGCCCGCGCAGCACCGCCAGGCCCGTGACGGCGGCTCCGCCGAGGAGGGTGAACGGCAGGCTGCGGTCGGTCAGTTCGCGCAGCCGGGCCTGGACGCCCGGCGCGGGCGGCGTGCGGGCGGCGAGGTGCTCGGCTCGCCCGGCCTCGGTGTCGTCCCCGGTGCCGACCACGGCGGCCCGGGCGTGTCCGGCCACGACCGTGGTGCCCTCGAAGACCATGCAGCGGCGGTCGGCGACGGCCGCCTCCGGGGTGGCGTCGAGCTGCTTCGTGGTGGGGAGGGACTCGCCGGTCAGCGAGGACTCGTCGACCTCCAGGTCATCGAGGTCGAGCAGCCGGGCGTCGGCCGGCACCACATCCCCGGTGTTGAGCTCGATCACCTGACCGGGAGCCAGATCCGTCGACTTGACCGAGCGGGTCCGGTCCCCGTCCACCACCGGGACGTTCCGACGCTGGGTCACCTCGAGTGCGGAGAGGGCGCGTTCGGCACGTGTCCGCTGCACCGCGCCGATCAGCACGTTCACCGCCAGCGCTCCGACGACCAGCAACGCGTCCACCGTCGAGCCCAGCAGGGCGGACGCGGTGGCCCCGACCAGCAGGACCGGCGTCAGCGGGTCGTCGAGTTCCGAACGCATCGCGCCGACCAGCCGGCCCGCCCGGCGCACCGGGGCGAAGGCCGGCAGCCGCCGGGCCCGCCGGAGGGCGTCCGACAGCGTCCGCAGGCCGGCGGGGCGCGCCGGGCGGCGGACGGCCTTGAGCCGGGCCAGCGCTTCCTGAGGTGCGAGGGCGTGCCAGGCCGTGCGCGGCGGCGGATGGGGAGCGGTGCGGACGCTGATGCGCAGGGCGGCCCGCCCGCCCGAGACGAGGGCTGCGGCGGTCGCGGCGTTGACGGGCGAGAGGCGGACGCCGACCGGAATCATGCCGTGCGGGCGTCGCCCGCGGGCGAGGACCAGGAGCCCGGACAGTGCGGCGCTCGCCTGGGCCAGGGTCTTGGAACGCGCGGCGACGGTACGGGCGGCGGGGATCGCGGCCAGCAGCCGCCACGCGGACTCCAGTCCACCCGTCAGGAGGAGGTCCGCGCCCCACACCACCGCGCTGCGGTCATCGGTGACCGCGACCGCGAGGTCGCTGCGCAGCAATCCGGCGAGCAGTTCCCGGGCGCTGTCCGGGAGTTCCGAACGACCGTCGGCCGGAATGCGCGCCACCGTGAGCACCACCCGTCCGCGGTGCTGGAGTTGTCTGATCACCTCTGCCAACGGCCGCTCGGCGCCGACCAGTTGATCGGCGAGGGCGCCGAACTCGCCGAGCGTGCCGTCATCGGTCACCAGGACGCGCAGTCCGGCGCGTCGGGCGGCGTCCAGCGCGGCCTCGGCGAGCGGAGCGATCTCCCAGCCGACCAGGACGGTGCCCACGTCCGCCCCGTCGGCGGCGGCGACCATCAGGCCCGTCCCCGTGTCCTGACGGCCGGACGGGTCGGAGTCATCGGGCACGTGGCGCAGTTCGAGCTCCGGGCGGTCGTCCCCGTCGCGGGCGTCCCGGGCGTTCCGGTTGTCCCGGGCGTTCAGGGCAGCGGCGGCGGACTGCCAGAGCCGGTCGTGGTCCCAGCCCGGCGCATTGGGGTGGACTTCCAGGACGGTCCGCGTCGTGCCGCGCAGGGAGTCGGAGTGCAGCACGACGGTGTCGACCAGTTCCAGTCGGCGCAGTCGCTCCACGTTGCGGACCAGGATGCCTTCGCGGGCGAGTCCGGTGCCCAGCACGGCGGTGAACGCGGCCGGACCGTAGCGCGCGGCCTTCGGGTTTCCGGCCACCAGGCCCTCGGCCGCCTCCGCGGCGTCGCGGGTGAACAGCAGGGCGGCGGCGGAGCCGAGGAGGGTGCCGCCGACCGCCTGGTCCGCGTACTCCTCGCCGGGCAGCGCTCGCAGCGCCGGGCGGACGGTGTCCTCGCCGGCCACGCTCAGCCGTCCGCGTGCGCAGAGCGCGTCATGGGCGGCGTCGAACGCGGTGGCGCCGGCGATCGTCTCCATCAGCCGACCCGTGCGCAGCACCGCGTCCAGGACCAGCGCGGTGGGCGACTGCCCCACGCCGTACGCCGCGGCCCCGGCGGCCGCCAGCGCGAGGTCGGCGCCCGTGTCGCCGAGGCGGCGGCGGAGCAGGGTGCGGACCTCCGGGTCCTCCCGCACCAGGGCGGTCACGGCGGTGGCCAGCCGCGGTGGCTTCCTCAGCCGGACCGTCCGCGCTCCGACGGCGGTCGCCAGGCCCACCGCGTCACAGGCGAGGGCGATCGCCTGCGCGCGCACACTGCCGGCCCGGCCGGGATGCGAGGTCTCCAGGACCTCCTCGGCCACCCGTTCCAGGCGCTCCTCGGCGGCGAGTTCGCCGACGCGGTCCACCACGCGCTCGGTGACCGCGTCCTGGGTCAGCTGCACGACCAGCCGGCCGAGGCCGCCGTCCCAGTAGGCGGCGACCACGTCCGGGCGCTTCGCCAGCGCGAGCGCCACCTTCCGCGCCGCCGCCTCCACGCTCCGTCTCCGGCCGGTGGCACCCGGCCGTGGGCGGAGCGGCAGCTGGAGCCGGGAACCCGCCTGCCAGTAGCCCCGGCCCGCCTCCGCAGCGTTGCACGCCACCCGGCCCACGCGCCGCGCGGTACCGGCAGCCGTGACCGCGGTGTGCGCGGCGGACCGGGCCGTGGCGCGGGCCGTGGGGACGGCCGTACGCGCCAGCGCGACCGGTACGGCCAAGGTCAGCCCCAGGCCGGCCGCCGGCAGTCTGGTCAGCAGCCGCAGCACCGCACCTCCCGTTCCGCCGACCCCACCCGGGCGCGTTCGCGCCCGGGTTCTGATGAATGGCCCGACCATGACGCCGGCCCTACGGCGCGCGTACCCGGGAAGCCGGCGGACAATCCCGCTGTCCGCTCCGGCTTCAGGCGTGGGCGTGCGAGAACAGCACGGCGTGGCGGGCGATCGCCGCGGCGCGGTCGGCGCACTGCTGGTAGCAGCAGGCCAGCAGCACGAGGTCGGTGGTGTCGACCGGGTCGGACCAGGCCTCGTGCAGCAGCAGCTCGTACAGCAGCCGCTGCCGCTGGCCGACCTCGTGCAGCGAGGTCAGCAGGTCGGCGACGCCCTCGGGGGCCCCGGACTCCAGGACGTCCGCGGACCGTGCCAGCAGGTCCAGTGCCGTCGCCGCGAGCCCGTGCAGCGGAGCCCGCAGCGGTTCCGGGAACGGCTCCCGCCCCTGGCGCGCCCAGGCCGCCTCCAGCAGCCGCTCGGCCATCCGTCCGAGGGTCTCCACCTCGCACCCGACGTGGACGCCCGCGACGACCCCCACCCGGCCCCCGGGCGCGGCGGCGGCGTCCTCCTCGATCCGGTCCAGCAGCTCCGCCAGGGCCTTCTCCGCCGCCGGGATCCCGTCCCCGCGACCGGCCGGGTCCGTGAGGACGGCCGTCGCGCCGCCCAGCGCGGTGTGCGCCAGCCGCACCAGACCGGCCAGCTCGCCGACCAGGGCGCGGTACCCGCCGTCTCCGCCGTCAGACATCCGCACACTCCCGTCCTACGGCCCCTCGACCAGTCTCGCCCCATCGACGGCAGGACGCTTCGGGCGGCTTCGGGGTGCTTGGCGCGGGCGGCCGCGCGGTCACCCCAGGCGGCGGGCGCCGACCTCCTGGTCGAGCCGCCAGGTGCGTCCGCCGTCGGTCGAGCGTTCGTTGCGCCAGCGGAAGGC
Organism: Kitasatospora sp. NPDC023120; assembly: GCF_055560835.1. Lineage (NCBI taxonomy): Bacteria > Bacillati > Actinomycetota > Actinomycetes > Kitasatosporales > Streptomycetaceae > Kitasatospora > Kitasatospora sp. NPDC023120. The sequence continues at coordinate 118,045 of NZ_JBVHHY010000012.1, forward strand.
GCCGGCGGTGATGTCGCTGAAGGTCCAGCGGACGAGGGCGCCGACGGCGGCGCGTTCCATGACGATCTCGTCGCCGATCTCGCGGGCGTACAGGTGCGCCAGGTCGCCCCGGGCGGTGCCGTGGAAGGTGAACCGCCACAGCTGCAGGCGCGGATCCCAGATCCGTACGCACAGGCCGCACTCCTGGTCCGGAGCACGACCGGCGGCGGGGAGTTCCGCGCGCCCGGGCCACTGCCAGACGTCCAGGACCGCCCTGCCCTCCAAGGCGTAGCCGAACTCCCACTCGCCGCTGACGCTCCGGGCCGGTGAGCCGTCGGCGGGGTGGTAGGTGATCCGGGTCGCCCAGTGGCCGGTCAGCCGTCCGAACTGCTCCATCTCGGTCGCGTACGGGGTGCTGGGGCCGTCGGCGAGGAGCGTCTTCATGCGTGGGCCTCCACGGTGGCGAGCGGGGCGAGGGCCTGCGCGGCGGAGACGAGGCAGTCCACGATGGGGGCGGCGTACGCACCGTCCGGGTCGAGTTCCGGGTCGTAGATGGCGAGGTCGAGCCCCACCACCCGGCCGGTCGCGGCGAGGGTCGAGACGAGCTCGGTCAGCCGGGGGAAGTCCAGGCCGGGGCGGCCGGGGGAGTCCACGGCGGGCAGGACGCGTTCGTCCAGCACATCGAGGTCGACGTGGAGCCAGACCCGGTCCAGCCCGCGCCGCTCCAGATGGTGGAGGATCCGCTCGCCCAGCTCGGCGATGCCGATCCGCTGGATCTCCTGGGCGGTGATCCGGGTGACCGGGGGTGTCGCCTCGTCCTCGCGGTCACCGATCTGGATGACGTCCTCGTCGGCGACCAGCGGCCGACCCACCGCGGGCCAGTGGGTGAGCAGCAGTTCACCCCGGCCGGTGGCCAGGGCCAGGTCCATTCCGGCTGCCGAGTCGAGGGACCAGCCGGTGTCGGAGTTCCCCGGGTGCCGGAAGTCGCTGTGCCCGTCGAGGTGGACCAGGCCGCAGCGTCCGTGGCGCCGGGCGCCCAGCAGGCACCCCAGCAGGATGCTGCAGTCGCCGCCCAGGACGACGGGGAACCTGGCGGCGGCGAGCGCGGTTTCGACGGCCTCGCCGAGTCGCAGCGTGTGCTCGCGGATGGTCACCCCGTTGCGGATCCGGGTGGCCGGCTGCGGGTCGAAGTCGTAGGGCGGGCGGTCGAGTTCCACCGTCCGGGCCGGTCGCAGACGCGTTTCCAGCCCTGCCGAGAGGAGCGCCTGCGGCGCTCGCCAGGTTCCGGGCTCATGTCCCGGTGCGGGCGGACGCAGTCCGAGGTTCCAGGGGGCGGTGATGAGCTCGATGGCGGCGGCAGCCATGGGTGACTCCTGTCAGCCGGGAGAAAATCCAACCGGATAACATCAGTACACCGGTTGGATAGACTGGGGCAACACCTGAACGTGGCAGGCTCGGGAACCGGTGCGAGCCCAGGAAAGGCGGTCATGCGTGACGGGAACCAGTCGGCCCCACACCTTCGGACCCCGCGACCTGGTCGGCGGGCACATCGTCATCGACCTGGTGAACACGGTCACGGCGCGTGACGCCGAGCCGATCGACCGGCTCGACGGCTACCCGCGCCTGCTGGAGTGGGCCGCCCTCACCGGTCACTTCGCCCCCGCCGACCTGACCGCTCTACAGCGGCTGGCCGACGCCGAGCCGGGGCCGGCCGCGCTGGCCCTGGACCGCGTCCGCGAGCTGCGCGAGGCGCTGCACGACCTGATCACGGCGCTGGTCCACCGGGACGCGCCGCCTCCCGCGGAGGTCGTCGAGAGGGTGGAGGGCCACTGGAAGCGGGCGGTCGCCGCCGCGCGTCTCACCATCCACGGGAACGCGCCGCACCTCCGGGTCGGCGTCGAGGCGTCGGGGCTCGACTACCTCGACCACGAACTCGCCCTCCAGGCCCTCGACCTGCTCCGGGCGCTGCCGCTGGAACGCACCCGGGTCTGCTCCGGCGGGCACTGCGGCTGGCTGTTCATCGACGGCTCCCGGGCCGGCCGCCGCCGTTGGTGCGATATGGCCACCTGCGGGAACTCCGCGAAGGGCAGGACCCACTATCGACGGAGACGGGCCGGTGAGACGAACGTTGGTTGAAACGGTCCCAGGCGAGCACCCCTCAGGGGGCTCGCCCGGGATTCGGATCGGGTCGCGTCCCGGTCGGGGTCAGTAGACGCTGACGCCGTACCTGGCGAGCGCCTCGTTGGCCGGCTGGAAGAAGGTCGTGCCCCCGCTGCTGCAGTCGCCGCTGCCGCCGGAGGTGATGCCGAGGGCCTTGGTGCCGTCGTACAGCGGGCCGCCCGAGTCGCCGGGTTCGGCGCAGACGTTGGTCTGGATCATGCCGCGGACGGTGCCGCCGTCGGAGTAGCGCACGGTGGCGTTGAGCCCGGTGACCGTGCCGCCGTGCGTGCCGCTGGTCGACCCGGTGCGCTTGACTGACTCCCCGACGTACGCGTTCGGGGCGGAGGAGAACCCGCCGCTGTGGCTCAGCGAGCTGTTGTCGTACCGGACCAGCGCGTAGTCGTTGCCCGGGAAGCTGGAGTTGACGGTGGCTCCGATCAGCGTGGTGTGACCGGAGTTGGTGTACCAGGTGTTCGCGACGTTCCCGCAGTGCCCCGCGGTGAGGAAGTAGTACGTGCTGCCGCTCACCACGTTGAAGCCGAGCGAGCAGCGGTACTGGCCGCCGTAGATGGCGTCGCCGGCGGCGAGCAGCGGGCGCAGGGTGCCGGGCGTGCGCTGGATCCGCAGTCTGGTGCCGTCGGAGCCCGCGGCCTGCTTGATCTTGGCGATCGCGGCGGGTGAGACGGTGCCGTCCGCGGTGACGACGACGCGGCCGGCCGCCTGGTCGACGTACCAGGCGATGCCGTTGACGTCGGTCCGCTGGACGGCGTCGCTCACCGCGGCGAGCGCGGCCGGACCGGCGGACCGGGCGGGGGCGGCGACCGCACTCGGCGCGGCGACCGCGGTGGCGGACAGCAGGCCGACGGCGGCGGCGAGCAGCCGAGTGGTCCTCGCGGTGCGGGTGTGGGGGATGGTGCGCGTGGTCCTCACTGGTCTCCTCCTGGGAGTGAGAGGCCCCTCAGGGTCGGAGGGGCCGTGAGGCGCGGTCAGGGAGTGCGCACACACACGCAGTTGCTCATGGGAGCCACCGCGGATGATCTGCCCCTGACAGGCGCTGCCCGGAAGTATGGGCAGGCCGGTGGCGCGGCACAAGGCTTCGGACAGGCCTGCACACCATCTCGACAATCTTCCGCACCGCCCGCCTCGCGGTGCGGGGTTCCGACCCGCAGCCAGGGGCCGCCGTCACAGCTGCGCGGTGAGCGCGACCAGCAGTGCCGCGAGCCCCACCGCCAGCCACGCCACGTAGTCCCCGAGGAGCCCGGAGTGCAACCGGCGCAGCGGCAGGATGGTGGCCCGGTGGAGCCCGCCGGTGCCGCGCCGCGGGTCCCGGCGGACGGCGGCGGTGGCGAAGGCGGCGGCGAGCAGGGCGGAGAGCAGTCCGAGTCCGACGCCGGAGCCCGTCCACCAGGCCTCGGGCACCGCTGCCGCAGGCGCCGTCACGGACGCGCCCGGTTGCCCCAGGGCGTCGGCGAGGTAGCCGGCGCGGTCGGTGAAGGCCGCCGCCCCCGCCGCGAGCGCCCGGCCGACACCGGGCAGCACGCCGACGGCCAGGCAGCCGGCGAGCAGCAGCCCGGGCACCAGCACCATCGGCGGGGGCAGCCGTCGGCCCGGTGAGCGGATCTCGGGCTCCTCGCCCTCGCCGGTGGTGTCGGTGACCTCGGGGTGCTCCTTCGGCGGCGCGCCGAACCCGCCGAAGACCCGCAGGCCCGCCCGCAGCACCGCCCCTCCGGTGAGCGCCGACACCAGCACGAACACGGCGGGCAGCCAGGCAAGTTCGTGCCCGGCGGCCTCCTCGGCGACGGCCTTGCCCAGCCCGGTGCCGAACGGCGGCAGCCCGGCCAGTGCCAGCGCGCCCAGGCCGAACAACAGCCCGGGCAGCCGCAGTTCACGGGCCCGGCCGTGCAGCCCGTGCTCGTCCACTGAGCCGTACCGGTCGAGCAGGACGCCGGTGAGCCCGAACAGCGCTGCCTTGGCGCCCGCGTGGCCGGCCACGTACACCGCCGAGCCCGCCAGCCCGGCCGGGGTGAGCAGGGCCGTGCCGATCAGGAACAGCCCGATGTGCCCTACCGTGGAGAACGCCAGCATCCGCTTCAGGTGCCGCTGCTGCCAGCACATCACGGCACCGACCAGCGCGGTCAGCACCCCGGCGGCCAGCAGGGTGTCCCGGACGACGGCGTCGGGCAGGCCGCCCGCCCCGGCGAAGACCACCCGGTGGATCCGGGCCACGCCGTACACGCCGAGTTCGACCATCACCCCGGACAGCAGCATGCAGACCGGGCTCGGCGCGACCGCGTGCGCGTCCGGTAGCCAGAAGTGGAACGGCGCCGTCGCGGCCTTCACCAGCGGACCGGCCAGCACCAGGACGAAGGCGAGCACCAGCAGGGCGTCCGGGCCGTGCCCGGGCGCGGCGAGCCGGTCGAGCTCGGCGCCGATCTGCGCCAGGCCCAGCTCGCCGGTGCGGGCGTAGAGCAGCCCGATGCCGAGCAGCGAGAGGTAGGCGGCGGCGGAGTTGACCAGGCCGAAGGCGAGCGCGCCGTGCAGCGGGCGCGGGTCCTCGATCCGGTAGCCGGTCAGCGCGTAGGCGACGGCGCCCATCAGCTCGAAGAAGACGAAGGCGTCGAAGAGGTCCCCGGTGAGCGCGAACCCGCACATCCCGGCCTCGAAGAGCAGCACCAGCGCGGGGAACATCCCGCCGTGCTCGCCGGAGGGCTCGTCGAAGTACCGCCAGGCGTAGCCGAGGACGGCGAGCACGAGGACCGCCGCGAGCAGCGCGAGGCCGCAGCCGAGGCGGTCGGCGACCAGCACGATGCCCACGCTGTGCCCGTCGCTCGGGGTCCAGCCGCCGAGCCAGGACACCGCCCGGCCGTCCGGGCTCGTCCGCGCCCACAGCAGGGCCAGGCAGCCGAGGTCGGCGGCGGCCAGGGCGGTGGCGAGGGCGTCGCGGCCGGAGCGGGGCAGCCACCGCCCGGCGACGGACACCAGGGCGGCGCCCAGCAGCGGGATCGCGACCGCGAGCGGCAGCAGATCGGCGGTGTCCACCGGGCTCACCCCCGCAGCCCGGTGAGTTCCTCCGGGTCCACCGTGCCGTGCCGCTTGCGCAGTTGGATCACCAGGGCGAGGAGCAGCGCGGTCACGGTGGCGCCGACCACGATGTCGGTGAGTGTCAGGGCCTGGACCACCGGGTCCACCACCGGGGCGTCGGTCGGCAGGTCGGAGAAGACGGGGGCGGTGGCGCCGCGGCGGTAGCCGACCGCGAGTAGCAGCACGTACGTGGAGGACTGCGCGACGGCCAGGCAGCCGACCGCCTGCACCAGGTTGCGGCTGGTCACCAGGCCGTACAGCCCGGCGAGCAGGATCCACCCGGCGACCAGGTACGGGAGCACGGTCATGACTTCCTCCGGGGGACGACCTCGACCGCCTGGTCCAGGAAGTGCGCGAGCAGCACCACCACGCCGGAGGCGACCTCCACCCCGACGGCGGCGTTGACCACCGGGACCAGCCCGCCGGAGGAGAGCTGGTTGAACGTCCCGAGCGGCAGGGTGTTGGCGAGGTAGCCGGCCCCGGAGACCAGGCCGACCAGGCCGAGCGCGGCGAACGCCCCGGCGGCCAGCGCGTCCGCGACGTCCAGGGCGGCGAGCGGTCGGACCCGTTTGAGCACCCGGTAGTCGGCGGCGACGTACGCCAGGTGCAGCGCGGTGGCGAGCGCGACACCGCCCTGGAAGCCGCCGCCCGGGCTCAACGCGCCGTGCGCGACGAGGTACCCGCCGGTCAGGACGGCGATCGGCAGCAGCGTGGCGCCGAACAGCCGGGTCGTGGGCAGCACCGGCTCGGCGGCGGGGCGGCGCTTGCGCTCGTCCCGGGCCAGCCGCAGCAGCATGCCCGCGCCGACGACCGAGCCGAACAGGATCGACTCCTCGCCGAGGGTGTCGAAGGCCCGCTGGTCGAAGTTGACGGAGGAGACGATGTTGGCCGTCCGCCGCTCCAGTCCGGCGGCCACCGCGCGTTCGCCGTACGGGTGCCGGAGCCCGCCGAAGTCGGGCAGCCGGTCGACGGCGGCGATCAGCCCGGCGGCGAGGACGGCGGCCGCGAGGAGGAAGAGCCGCAGCCGGGTGGTCCGGCTCACTCGGAGCGGTCCGGGCGGTCGTCGATGTGCTCATCGCGGCGCACCCGGCGCACGGTGAGCAGGATGAGCAGCGGGGTGATCGCGCTGCCGACGCCGAGTTGGGAGAGCGCGACGTCGGGCGCCTGGAGCACGGTGAAGAGCACGGCGAGGCAGAGCCCGAGCAGGGCGAGGACGGCGGCCTGCCGGACCGGGTCGCGGGTGAGCGCCGCCGCGGTGGCGGTGATCCCGGTGAGCAGCAGGGCGATCACGATCAGGGCGTCGGTCACCGCTGCGCCTCCCGCTCGGAGCGGCGAGTGGCCCGGGCGACGGCCATCGTGGTGACGGTGCCGCCGACCGCCAGCAGCAGCCCGATCACCAGCAGCTTGACCGCCGCGCGTCCCGGCCCGGTGTCCACGGCGAGGGCGAACGCGACCAGCGGCGCGCCGAGCGCGGCGGCGGGGGAGAGGGCGTGCAGGCGCAGGTACGGGCCGGGCAGCACGGCCAGCGCGAAGGCGGCGAGCAGCAGGGCGGAGGTGCCCGCGCACAGCAGCACCAGCGCCAGGGAGTGGCGGTCCATCAGCGCTCCTCGCCGGCCAGGAAGCGGGTGAACACCAGCGTCCCGGCGGGTGCGAGCACCGCCAGGTCGAGCGCCAGGTCGGTGTACGAGCTGCGGCTGAAGCCCTGGGCGAGCAGCAGCAGGACGACGCCGGTGACCAGCGCGGCGAGGTTCAGCCCGGCGAGCCGCCGCGGCGGCTCGCCGAACAGCCCGAGCACCAGGCACGGGGCGATGCCGCCGACGGCGAGGAGGGCCGCCGCGAGCAGCCAGGCGTTCACTCGGCACCGGCCGTCAACGCCCGCTCCAGGGAGGAGGCTCGGCGGCCGAGCGCGTGGACGGTCAGGGTGCCGTCCGCGGCGTCCACGGCGTAGGCGCCGGGCGTGGCGGACAGCAGCGCGGCCGCCCAAGCCGGACCGGTGCCGGGTGCGAGCCGGACGGTGCGGAAGCCGGCCTCCCGGTGCCGGGGGGAGACGACGGCGAGCGCCAGCCGCCCGGTGTCGGCCAGCAGGGTCCACGGGAGGGCCCAGAGCGCCGAGGCGAGGCGGGCCGCTCCGCCCGGGGTGGCGCCGGAGGCACGCCGTACGGCGACCGCGCCGACGGCCCCGAGCAGGGCGATGCCGCCGCCCACCGCCACTTCGAGCGGCGACACCGAACTGATCAGCACGGTGTTCAGCAGCAGCAACAGCCCCCACCAGAGCAGGAGTTCGACCGCCGTCCGCATCTTGTCACCCCCGTCCCGGCCCTCGGATCCGCGCCGCCGTCGCGGCGAGCGGCCCCAGGTGTACCGCCCGGGCGGCGACCGCGTCCCGCGCGCAACGCCGCCGCGCGCGGGATCGCCGTGCCGGACCACCCGTTCGCCGGAGCGCGGCACCGGAACCTCCGATGATCGGCCCGGGCCGGATGGGCCTGCGGTTCGGCCGGCCGTCGAGCCGGAGGTTTCAGTCGGGCGGCTCGGCCGGCTCCGGCTCATGTGCGGGCTCGGTCACCTCGTACTCCGGGCCGTCCTCCGGGCCCTTCTCCTCCTCCGGTACGGGCGGAGGCCCGCCCTCGCCGGTCATCCGGGACTCCGGAGTCTCGACGCGCACCGGTGGATCCTTCGGTACGGGCCGGTCCTGGTCGCTCATCCTGCTCGCCTCCCGGGTACGGTCAGTGCTTTCCGGCGTCCTTGACCTTCTCGGCGGCCTGCTTGAGGTCGCTCTTGACCTGCTTGCCCCGGCCCTCGGCCTCGACGACACGGTCGCCGGTGGCCCGACCCGCGGTCTCCTTGATCTTGCCCTCGGCCTTCTCGGCCATGTTGCGCATCTTGTTCTCGGTGCCCATCGTCCGACTCCTCTCGGTGGCGGGGCGGTTGGTGCCCCCGCGCCGCGTCTGCCCAGGCCGGGCGGTTCCACACGCGAACAGTGGAAGGGCTCCGCGAGCGCGCGGATCACCGTCCCCGGGCGAGCGCACCCGCGGCGGTGCCCAGCAGCGCCGCCGCCGCGCCCGCCGCGAGCAGGCCGTGGTGCTGGGAGGCCCACAGCTGGGCGCTGTGCTCGCGGGCCTCGGCGTCGAAGCGCCCGTGCGCGCCGTGGTCCTCGGTAGTGTCCTGGGGCTCCCAGAGGTTGGACCGCTCGTCCGTCCGCCGGCGCCGGTCCTCCTGCTGGGCGTCGATGCCGGTGCGCGCGAGGTAGCGGTCGAGCAGGCCGGGTGCCAGGGCGTTGGCGACCAGCGTGGCGGCGGTGCTCGTGCCGACCCAGTACTCCCGCCGCCCGGGGTGGTCGGCGGCGAACCGGACCGCGCGGGCGGCCAGTTCGGGCTGGTGGACGGGCGGGACGGGCCGGGCGCGGCCGGGCAGCCGGTTGAGCACCCAGTCGAACTGCGGGGTATTGACGGCCGGCAGCTGCACCATGGTCACCCGCACCCGCGAGCCGCGCGCGAGCAGCTCGCAGCGCAGCGCCTCGTGCCAGCCCTGGAGGGCGTGCTTGGCGCCGCTGTAGGCGGTCTGCAGCGGGATGCCCCGGTAGGCGATCGCCGAGCCGACCTGGACGACCGTGCCGTGGTCGCGCGGCAGCATCCGGCGCAGCGCGGCCCGGGTGGCGTTGACGTACCCCAGATAGGTGACCTCGGTGACCCGGCGGAACTCGGCCGGACTGATCTCGGTGAAGGGCGCGAAGACCGAGACGAAGGCGTCGTTGACCCAGACGTCGATCGGTCCGAACTCGGCCTCGGCCCGGTCGGCGGCGGCCTCGCAGGCCTCCGGGTCGGCCACGTCGGCCCGGACGGTGCGCACCTGCGCGCCGCCCGCCCGCGCCTCGGCGGCAGCCGCGCGCAGTCCGGCCTCGCCCCGGGCGACCAGCACCAGCCGGTCGCCCGGGTCGGCGAAGGCGCGCACGCAGGCCCGGCCGACCCCGGCGGTCGCGCCGGTGATGACCACGGTGCGGGGCTTCGGGTGCGTGCGGATCGTCATGGCGGGTGTCCTAGGAGTTGTCCGAAGTCCTACGCGCTGTCCGGCGGCGGGCTGTCCGGCGGGCGGCTGCGATGTCCGCCATTGCGGCGCAGGTGCCGTACGGGCAGCAGCAGCCAGCAGGAGACGAACCAGAGCATGACCGCCCCGGTGATCCAGCCCGAGAGCGCCGAGCCGGTCGCCACCCGGAGCAGGAGCAGTAGGGAGGACCCGATGGTCAGCGCCAGCAGCAGCAGTCCGGCGGCGACCAACCTGGCGGCGGCGTCCACCAGTTGGGGCTTCAGGCGGCGCCCGGCGAAGATCCGGTGGTAGGCCACCGGGGCGGTCAGCGAAGCGGTCGCCAGCGTCCCGAGGACGACGGTGACCACGTACAGCGTCCGGTCGAAGCTGCCGAGCACGGCGAACCGCGGCATGAAGACCACGCTCAGCAGGAACCCGAACAGCACCTGCGAACCGGTCTGGGCGACCCGCACCTCCTGGAGCAGGTCCGTCCAGCGCCGGTCCGCCCGCTCGTCGGGCGATTCCCGCCGTCCGGTCCGGCGTTGGTGGGCGCCACTGTCACGGCGCGTGTCCGGTACCGCCATGGTGATCGCCTCCGCCTCCTCTCCGTGGTGCGTATAGCCGCGACCGCTCCGGGCAAACGGGACCGGTGCGCCCCGCCGTTTCCCGTGCCCCGGCCGTGGTTCCGGCCCCCGGCCGTGGTTCCGGCCCCCGGCCGTGTTTCCGGTGCCGCGCAGTGGACAGCCGCACTGCGGGGGGCCGTCGGCATGAAGGAGGAGCACCGTGTCCCCGAAGGTTTCCGACCAGATCCTGGAACGGCTGCGCGACTGGGAGGTCGAGTACGTCTTCGGCTACCCCGGCGACGGCATCAACGGGCTGCTCTCGGCCTGGGGTCGGGCCGACAACCGCCCGGTGTTCGTCCAGGCCCGGCACGAGGAGATGGCCGCGTTCGAGGCAGTCGGCTACGCGAAGTTCTCCGGCCGTACCGGAGTGTGCGCGGCGACCTCCGGCCCCGGGGCGATCCACCTGCTCAACGGGCTGTACGACGCCAAGCTGGACCACGTCCCGGTGGTCGCCATCGTCGGGCAGACCGACCGCAGCGCGATGGGCGGCTCCTACCAGCAGGAGGTCGACCTGCTCAACCTGTTCAAGGACGTCGCCGCCGAGTACTGCCAGATGGTGACCGTCCCCGAACAGCTGCCCAACGTCCTGGACCGGGCGATGCGCACCGCCGCCGCCCGCCGCACCGTCACCACCGTCATCCTGCCCGCCGACGTCCAGGAGCTGGACTACAGCCCGCCGGAGCACGCCTTCAAGATGGTGCCCTCCAGCCTGGACAGCGCCCGCTGGACGGTCGTGCCCGAGGAGGCCGAGCTGCACCGGGCCGCCGACGTGCTCAACTCCGGCGGCAAGGTCGCCATGCTGGTCGGCCAGGGCGCCCGCAACGCCCGCCGCCAGGTGCAGCAGGTGGCCGAACTCCTCGGCGCGGGCGTCGCCAAGGCACTGCTGGGCAAGGACGCGCTGCCCGACACCCTGCCGTACGTCACCGGCGCGATCGGCCTGCTCGGCACCCGCCCCTCGTACGAGCTGATGCGGGACTGCGACACCCTGCTCACCGTCGGCTCCAGCTTCCCGTACACCCAGTTCCTGCCTGACTTCGGACAGGCCAGGGGTGTGCAGATCGACCTCGACCCGTCCATGGTGGGCCTGCGCTACCCGTACGAGGTCAACCTGGTCGGTGACGCCGCGCGCACGCTGGACGCGCTGCTGCCGCTGCTGGTCCGCAAGGAGGACCGCGGCTGGCAGCGCACCGTCTGCGACAACGCCGAGCGCTGGCGCGAGGTGATGGAGCTGCGGGCCGGCGTCGAGGCCGACCCGATCAACCCCGAGTTCGCCGTCCACGCGCTCGACCACCTGCTGCCCGACAACGCCATGGTCACCGCCGACTCCGGCTCCGCCGCCAACTGGTACGCCCGCCACCTGCGCTTCCGCGGCGACATGCGCGGCTCGCTGTCCGGCACCCTGGCCACCATGGGGCCCGGCGTCCCGTACGCGATCGGCGCCAAGTTCGCCCACCCCGACCGGCCCGCGATCGCGCTGGTCGGCGACGGCGCGATGCAGATGAACGGGCTCGCCGAGCTGATCACCGTCTCCAAGTACTGGCAGCAGTGGGAGGACCCGCGGCTCGTGGTGGCGGTGCTCAACAACCGCGACCTCAACCAGGTCACCTGGGAGATGCGGGCGATGGAGGGCTCCCCGAGCTTCCTGCCCTCGCAGGAGCTCCCGGACGTCGACTACGCGGGCTTCGCCCGCACCCTGGGGCTGGCCGCCGAGCGGGCGATCGCGCCCGAGGACGTGCCGGGCGGCTGGGAGCACGCCCTGGCCGCCGACCGCCCGTTCGTACTGGAGCTGCGCACCGACCCGGCCGTCCCGCCGATCCCGCCGCACGCCACCTGGGAGCAGATCCAGGCCGCCGCCGAGTCCGTCCTGCGCGGGGACGCCGACCGGGTGGCGATGGTCCGCCAGGGCTTCAAGGCGAAGATCCAGGAGCTCCTGCCCTCCTTCGGAGGCCGGCATGGCCATCACTGACGCGGCCCGCCGCGGCACCGACCCGGGCCGCCGCGCCGTCGAGCCGGCCCGGCGCGCCGTGGGCCTCGCGGTGCGCAACGTCCGCACCGGACGCTTCCAGCGCTCGCTCGCCCTGGCCACCGCCGCGGGCTCGGTGATCACCGCCGCCGAGATCTACCTGGAGCACGACCGGGCCGGCTTCGGCAACCGCGTCATGTGGTGGCCGGTCTGGCTGGGCCCGGTCGGGGCGGCGGCCGGGGTCGCCGGGGCGCTCAGCCCGCGCGCGGCGCAGACCCTGCTCCCCGTCGCCTCCGCGGCGATCACCGCGAACGGGCTGCAGGGCACCTACCTCCACGTGCGCGGGATCGCCGAGAAGCCCGGCGGCTGGGCGATGGCCCGCTACAACGTCGAGATGGGCCCGCCGCTGTTCGCCCCGCTGCTGATGAGCCTGGTCGGCGGGATGGGCCTGGTCGCCGCCGTCCTGCGCCGGGAGTCCCGGGATGCCTGACGACCCCGACGAACCGATGCCCGAGGACCCGATGCCCGAGGACCCGATGTCCGACGACCCCGCCCCCGGCGGTGAGCGGAACCGCTTCCCCGGCTACGACGTGCTCGGCCAACTCCCGTACTGGGACGAGGAAACCGCCGCCGTGGTGCTCGCCCGCACCGGCCCGCAGCCGCCGCTGCGCTTCCTCACCCCCGCCGAGGAGGCCACCGCCCGCGCCCTGCTCGACCAGCTGCTGGACCACCCCGACGTCCCGCTGCTCGCCATGATCGACGCCCGGCTCGCCGAGCGGCAGACCGACGGCTGGCACTACGCCGACATGCCGGAGGACGACGAGGCCTGGCGGCGTTCCCTGCACGCCCTGGACGAGGACGCCGACGGCCCGTTCGCCGCACTCACCGAGGTCCAGCAGCGGGCCCTGATCGGCCGCGTCCAGGAGCTGCACGGCGAACGCTGGCACGGCCTGCCCGCCCGCCACGTCTGGAGCCTGTGGACCCGCTACGCCTGCACCGCCTACTACGCCACCCCCACCGCCTGGAACGAGATCGGCTTCGGCGGCCCCGCCCACCCGCGCGGCTACCTGCGCCTCGGCGCCGGACTGCGCGAGCCCTGGGAGGTCGCCGACGCCCATTCCCACCCGCCCCGGCCGCCCGACCACGAGCCGCCCCACCCGGTGCCGCCCGCCACCGACCCCGGCCGGCACTCCCGGCTGCGCGCCGCCGCCGAGACCGTGCGGGCCAACGCCGCCGCCCAACGCGAGGTCCGCCGCAACAACGCCTCCGCCTGGCTGCTGCCCCGCGACGGGCACGGCTTCGACCGCACCCTGCTGGAGAACATGCGGCGCTACGAGGACGCCGACGAGGTCGACCTGCTGATCGTCGGCTGCGGCGCGGGCGGCGCGACCCTCGCCCAGCGGACCGCCCGGCGGGGCTGGCGCGTGGTCGTCCTGGAAGCCGGGCCGTTCTGGGACCCGCTCGGCGACTGGGTCAGCGACGAGGCCGGCTCCCACCACCTGTACTGGACCGAGCCGCGCCTGATCTCCGGCACCGACCCGGTCCCGCTCGGGTCCAACAACTCCGGCCGGGGCGTGGGCGGTTCGATGGTCCACTTCGCCGGCTACGCGCCGCGCTTCCACCCCTCCGACTTCCGCACCCACAGCCTCGACGGCGTCGGCGCCGACTGGCCGGTCGACTACGGCGACCTGCGCGACTCCTACCGCCGCCTGGAATACGAACTGCCCGTCGCCGGCCAGTACTGGCCCTGGGGCGAGCCGCACCCCTACCCGCACCCGCCGCACCCCGTCGGCGGCAACGGAGAGGTCTTCCTGCGCGGCGCCGCCGCCCTCGGCATCCAGGCCAGGGTCGGCCCGGTCGCGATCACCAACGGCCGCTTCGGGCGCCGACCGCACTGCGTCTACCGGGGCTTCTGTCTCCAGGGCTGCAAGGTCAACGCCAAGGCCTCGCCGCTGATCACCCACGTTCCCGACGCCCTCGCGCACGGCGCCGAGATCCGCGCCGACTGCATGGCCGCCGCCGTCGAACTCGACCACGACGGACTCGCCCGCGGCGTGCGCTACTTCCACCACGGCCGCGAACACCTCCAGCGGGCCCGCACCGTCGCGGTCGCCGGCTACGCCATCGAGACCCCGCGGCTGCTGCTCAACTCCGCCTGCCCCCGCTTCCCGGACGGGCTCTGCAACGACCTCGACCTGGTCGGCCGCTACGTCATGGTGCAGGGCGCGCCGCAGACCTCGGGCCGCTTCGAGGAGGAGATCCGTGCCTACAAGGCACCGCCGCCCGAGGTCTCCACCGAGCAGTACTACGAGACCGACCCCGGCAAGCCGTACAAACGCGGCTTCACCATCCAGAACATCTCCCCGCTGCCCATCACCTGGTCCGAGCACGTCATCGCCCAGGGCCACTGGGGCGCCGACCTGCGCCGCTACCTCCGCGACTACGTCCACTGGGCCACCCTCGGCGCGATGGCCGAACTGCTGCCCCAGCCCGACAACCGGGTCACCCTGGCCGAGGAGACCGACCGGCGCGGGCTGCCGGTCGCCCAGTTCGCCTTCTCCCAGTGCGAGAACGACCGCATGCTGATCCGCGCCGCCCGCGAGGTCATGGAGTCCGTCCTGCGCGCCGCCGGAGCGAGCGAGGTCATCACCATCGACCGCTACGCGCACCTGGTCGGCGGCTGCCGGATGGCCGCGGACCACCTGAGCGGCGTGGTCGACCACCGGCTGCGCACCTTCGCCGTGCCCAACCTGCTGATCACCGACGGCAGCGTGCTCCCCACCCAGGGCAGCGCCAACCCGGCGCTCACCATCATGGCCTTGGTCGACCGCGCCGCCGGCCTGCTCACGGCGGGCGAGCGCTCCGGACTGCGAGCCCCGCCGTGACAGGGATCGGAGCCCCACCGTGACAGGGATCGAGCGGATCGGCGTCCGCGTCTACACCGTCCCCACCGACGCCCCGGAGGCGGACGGCACCCTCGCCTGGGACCACACCACGCTCGTCCTCGTCGAGGCCGTCAGCGGCCCGCACACCGGCCTCGGCTGGACGTACGGCGCGCCCGCGACCGCCGCCGTGATCACCGAGGAACTCGCCCCGCTGGTCACCGGCCGCGACCCGCACGACACCGGCGGCGCCTACGAGGCGATGAACCGCGCGGTGCGCAACACCGGCCGCCCCGGCCTGGTCGCCGGCGCGATCTCGGCCGTCGACCTCGCCCTGTGGGACCTGCGCGGCCACCTGCTCGCCCTCCCGCTCGCCCGGCTGCTCGGCGGCGCCGCCCGCCCGGTCGCGGTGTACGGAAGCGGCGGCTTCACCACCTACTCGGCCGAGCAGCAGGAACGCCAACTGCGCCACTGGACCGAGGAGCAGGGCATCCCCCGGGTCAAGATCAAGATCGGTGAGTCCCGGGGCAGCCGCGAACGGCGCGACCTCCGGCGGGTCCGCGCCGCCCGCGCCACCGTCGGCGACCGGGTCGAGCTGTACACCGACGCCAACGGCGGCTACCGGCGCAAGCAGGCCGTCCGGATCGGCACCGCACTCGCCGACGCGGGCGTCACCTGGTTCGAGGAGCCGGTCTCCTCCGACGACCTCACCGGTCTGCGCGCCGTCCGCGACGCCGTCCCACCCGACGTCACGGCGGGGGAGTACGGCTACGACCTCGCCTACTTCGCCCGGATGATCCCCGCCGTCGACTGCCTGCAGGCCGACGCCACGCGCTGCGGCGGCCTCACCGGTTGGCTGCGCACCGCGGCCCTCGCCGAGGCCCACGGCCTGGACGTCTCCGCGCACTGCGCGCCCCACCTGCACGCCCACGGCGCCACCGCCGTCCCCAACTGCCGCCACCTGGAGTGGTTCCACGACCACGTCCGGATCGAGCGGATGCTCTTCGACGGCACCCTCGACCCGTCCGGCGGCACCGTCACCCCCGGCGCCGACGGCGCACCGGGCCACGGGCTTCGGCTGGCACCCGCCCGGGCGGCCGAGTACCGCGTCGCGTGAGAGGGCGCCCTGTCGGCATCAGCGGCCCGGTGGCCGGGCCAGGCGCGCCGCCGCCTCCAGCAGCATCGCGTGCACGAACGCCTGCGGCAGGTTGCCCCGTTGCTGGCGCTGCGCGATGTCGTACTCCTCGGAGAACAGCCCCGCCGACCCGCACAGCCCGCGGGTCGCCTCGAACCAGCGCGCCGCCTCGACGCCCTCGCCCTGCTGGTGCTCGGCGAGCGCCAGCAGGAACCCGCACAGCACGAACGCGCCCTCGGCCTCGGCCAGTGGCCGCTCGTCGTGCCGGAAGCGGTAGGCGTAGTGCCCGTCGGTGAGCTCGCGGCGGCAGGCGCGCAGCGTGGCGACCGTCCGCGGGTCGTCCGCCGCCGGAGTGCCGCGCACCGGCGGCAGCAGCAGCGCGAGGTCGGGCAGGGCGTCCCCGGGGGAGCGCTGCCAGCGGCCCGAGGGGTGCAGGGCGCGGCGGGAGGTGTGGGCCAGCAGCCGGTCCGCCAGCGCGCTCCAGCGCGCCGCCAGCCCGTCGGGCACGCCGGCCGGTCCGGCCGCCTCAGGGCGGGCGATCGCGCGCAGCCCGGCGGCGCAGATCAGCCGGCTGTGCGTCCAGGCGCGTTCCCCCAACTCCCAGATCCCGGCGTCCGGTTGGCGCCACCGGTGGGAGATCGCTTCGGCGGCGGTGCGCACCGCCGCCCGGGTGCCCGGATCCAGCCGGTCCCGCCGGGCGGCCGCCGCGTACAGCAGCAGGGCCTCGCCGAAGACGTCCAGCTGGAACTGCCGGGTGATCCGGTTGCCGATCCGGTCGTGTCCGCCCGGGTAACCGGGCAGGTCGACGGTCCGCTGGTCGGGCACCCGTCCGCCCGCCACCGTGTACGCCGGGGCGAGGCGGGGGCCGTCTTCGTCGAGGCGCGCCGTGGTGAACCGCACCGCGTGGTCCAGGAGCGGGTAGGGTCCGCAGGCCGCCGCCGCCTGGCCGGCCAGGCACTGGTCGCGGATCCAGACGTAGCGGTAGTCGTAGTTGCGGCCCGCCTCGGCCCGCTCGGGCAGGCTGGTGGTCGCCGCGGCGACCATGCCGCCGGTGGCGGGGGAGGTGAGCCCGAGCAGCACGGCGTAGGAGAAACGGGCGTCCCGGTCGTCCAGGGTGTGCCCGAGGTCCGGCACGGCCTCCCGCCAGGCGCGCTCGGTGGCCCGCCAGCAGCGCTCCGGCTCCGGTGGCGGCCCGTCGGGGCGGTGGTCGCAGACCTCCAGGACGAGGTCCAGCCGCTCGCGCGGGCGGAGGACGACCTCGGCGTCGAGCCGCCCGCCCGGTCCGGGCCGGGCCGCCCCGGCGCCCGTCCAGCGCAGCCGCAGCGGTCCGGCGCGCAGCGACCAGCCGTCCGCCGTCCGGCGGGGACCGCGGTCGCGGCGGGGGCCGAAGCCGGTGCCCGGCTGGAGGACCACCCGGAACCGGGCCGGCGCGTACTCGGCGGTGAGCCGGCGCAGCAGCACCAGCCGGTGCGGATCAGCGGGCAGGGCCAGCGCCTCCCGGCACTCCAGCACCCCGTCCCCGGTGATCCACCGGCTGCGGCGGATCAGCCCGCCGTCCTCGTAGTAGCCGCCGGGCACGAACCGGCCGACCGGTGTCACCGCGTACACGCCGGTGCCGCCGATCAGCCCGGCGAACAGCGGCTCGGAGTCCCAGCGGGGCGCGCACAGCCAGGCGACCTCGCCGAACGGGCCCACCAGCGCGCCGCGTTCACCGTCAGCGAGCAGCGCGTACTCGCGCAGGCTCCACGGCGGGAAGGCCTTCACGGCGCGCTCCCCGGCTCAGGCGACCCTCGGCAGGATCTGCTCGCGGTAGAAGTCGAAGAACCCCTCCTGCTCCTGGCCGATCTGCCCGACGTACACCTCGTCGAACCCGGCGCCGACGTATGCGCGCAGCCGGTTCGCATGCGCGTCGGGGTCGTCACCGCAGGTGACCGACCGGTCCACCATCTCCTCGGTGACCAGCTCGGTGGCCTGCTCGAAGTGCCGGGGTGTGGGCAGCACCTGGGCGAGCTCACCGGGCAGCAACTCGGTCGGCCAGAGCCGGTGGACGGTCTTCACCGCCCGTTCGCGCTCCTCCGACCAGCAGACCTTGACCCCGCCGAGCACCGGCCCGGTGCCGCCGGCCGCCCGGTAGCGGCCGATCAGCTCGGTGTCCGGGCTCATGGTGACCAGCCCGTCCGCGAACTCCGCCGCCCGTTCCGCGGCCTTGGGTCCGAACGCCGAGACGTACACCGGCAGCCGCCCCTCCTCCGGCGGCGTGTAGAGCCGGGCGTTCTCGACCGTGTAGTGCACGCCGTGGTGGGTCACGAGGCTGCCGGTGAACAACTCGCGCATCACCCCGACGGCCTCCTCCAGCATGTCCGCCCGGAGGTCGAACGGCGGCCAGCGGTCGCCCAGGACGTGCTCGTTGAGCGCCTCGCCGGTGCCGACCCCGAGCCGGAGCCCGCCCCCCAGCTGGACGTCCGCCGTGGCCGCCGCCTGCGCCGTGACGGCGGGGTGCAGCCGGACGGTGGGGCAGGTGACCAGCGTGGTCACGGGCAGCCGGGTGACCTGGGACAGCGCGCCGATCACACCCCAGACGAACGGGCTGTTGCCCTGGGCGTCGTTCCATGGGTGGAAGTGGTCGGAGATCGCCAGCCGGGTGAAGCCGGCCCGCTCCGCCAGCGTGGCCTGCTCGACCAGCTGGGCGGGGGTGAACTCCTCGCAGGACAGGAAGTAGCCGAACGCGGTCATGGCAGCCTCGGTTCGTCGATTGGCCCTACGCCGAGCGGCTAACCGGAGCGGGCACGGCGAAACCTCGGTGCCACGCGGCGGGTCGTCCCGTGAATAGCTTCGCGGAAGGCGGGGATACGCGAGGCCTGGCGGTGCCGTGCCTTCCCGAGGCCGGGCCGCCACCCGACCCGTCCCGCGACGGAAGGAGGAGCGTCGTGAGCGCCCCCGAGGAGAAGAAGGAAGCACCGGAGGTCGACGAGGAGACGCGGGAGCGCTCCTCGGAGCAGCGGAACATCACCGCCCCCACACCGCCGGACGTCAGAGCCAAGGCGGACGACGACGACCCCGAGCCCCCCGCAGCCGACACCTGGGCACCATGACCACGACCATCGCGGCCTCCGCCGCTACGACCCGGTGGGCTCCGGCCCCGTCTCGCCGGTGCCCTCCGGGTCGGCCGCCAGCGCCTCCCAGAACGCGACGTAGCCCTGTTCGTGGGCGATGCCGAGGGTGAGCAGCCGGGCGCGGGCCGGGGTGTCCGGGGCCTGTGGATCGAGTCCGGTGCGGAGGCCGAGGTAGGCGTCGCGCCACTGCCGGTGCCGGTCCGCTTGGGCCGCGGCCAGCTCGGCGATCTGTCCGGGCGCGCCGAGGTCGGCGAAGGTGAGCTTGAGCAGGGCGGGGTTCCGGGTTTCCGGCTCGGGGGTTTCCGGGTCGGCGAGCCAGTCGCGCAGGGCCTGGTGCCCGGCCGGGGTGAGGTGGAAGACCCGGCGTCGACGGCCGTGCTCCTCGGCGATCTCGCGCAGCAGGCCCAGCTCGGCCAGCCGCGGCGGGTCGCGGTAGAGCTGGGCGTGCGGGATCGGCCAGTACCGGCCCACCGAGGTCTCGACCTTGGACTTGAGGTCGTAGGGCGTCATCGGGCCGTGCCGGGCGATCAGGCCGAGGACCACCAGTTGGGAGGGTGTCAGGTCGGCGGTCACGGCCGGTGCTCCTTCCAGCGTCGTTTCGTTGACACCGTATCACCGAGACCGTTAGCGTCTCCGTGCTTCAACGGTATCAATGAGACTATGGAGTCACCGATGCGCCTGCACCCCGAGTTGGCCCACGTCCTGGACCGTGTCCCGCCCTTCGACCCGCTGGCCGACCCGGTGGCCACCCGGGCGTACGTGCGCTCCCTGCTGGCCGGGGTCCGCCCGGACGACGACCCGCGGATCACCGTCGAAACCACCACGATCCCGGGGCCGGTCGGCGGGCTCGACGTGCGGATCTACCGACCCGCCGTCGGCGACTCGACGCCGCGCCCGGGCGTGCTGTACTTCCACGGCGGCGCCTTCGTCTCCGGCGACCTCGACACCGGCGACGCCAACTGCCGCGACGTCTGCCTCGCCGCCGGGGCCGTGGTCGTCTCCGTGGGCTACCGGCTGGCCCCCGAACACCCCTACCCGGCCGCCTTCGACGACTGCTACTCCGCCCTGTGCTGGACCGCGGAGAACGCCGACACCCTGGACGTGGACCCCGCCCGCCTGGCCGTCGCCGGACGCTCGGCCGGTGGCGCGCTCGCCGCCGCCGTCGCCCTGGCCGCCAGAGACCGCGGCGGACCCGCGCTCGCGTTCCAACTCCTGCTCGTCCCCGCACTCGACGACCGAGGAGACCTGCCGTCGGTCGGCGAGTGCGTCGACGACCGGATCGTCGACGGGCGGGTCACCCGCGGCATGTGGAAGCCGTACCTCGGCTCCACCGCCGCGGATCCGTACGCCGCCCCGGCGCGCGCCCGGGACCTCGCCGGCCTGCCCCCGGCGTACCTCGAGATCTGCCAGGCCGACGCCCTGCGCGACGAGGCCCTGGAGTACGCACGCCGGCTCGTGGCCGCAGGCGTCCACACCGAGCTGCACCTGGTGCCGGGTGCGTTCCACCTCTTCGAGGGCTACGCCCCCGACAGCACGCTGGCCCGCCGCGCCACCGCGAACTGGACCTCGGCCGTCGCCCACGCCCTGCGCCCGAACGGCTCGGCGGATACGGGGACGGCCCAGCTCCCGGCCCCCTAAGGGTCGCGACGGGTCCTTCCCGGAGGGGATCAGTCCATCGCTGAGTGGACGTCAAGGCCCTTGCCCGCGGCCTACGGTCGCCGACATGAGCCGACTTCGCACCACCACTGCCGCCGCTGCAGCGCTGCTGCTCGCGCTGCCGCTCACCGCCGCCGCCGCGCCCGCCCTGGCTGCGCCCGGCGTCCCGGCCGGGGTCTCCGCCGCCGCCCCGACGACGCCCCCGACCGCCGACCGCATCGAACTCCCGCGCCCGACCGGGCCGTTCGCGGTCGGGCAGGAGGTCCTGCAGCTGGTCGACCAGAACCGCCCGGACCCGTGGGTCCCCTCCGCCGGTCCGCGCCGGCTGATGGTCTCGATGTACTACCCCGCGCACGCCGGGACGGGCAGCCCCGCCCCGTACATGACCGCCGGGGCGGCCCGCGGGCTACTGGACGGGAAGCTGCCGGGCAACACCATCGCGACCGAGTCGCTGACCGGAACCCGCACCTGGGCGGAGTCCGGTGCGCGCCCGCAGGGCGGGCACTACCCGCTGATCGTGCTGTCGCCCGGCTTCACCCTGCCCCGGACCTCGCTCACCGGCCTCGCGGAGGACCTGACCAGCCGCGGATACGTCGTCGCACTGATCGACCACACCTACGAGAACACCGGGACCACCTTCCCGGACGGACGGACGCTGCCGTGCGTGATGTGCGGCCGGCCCAAGGACTGGGCGCTGGTGGACGAGAGCCGGGCGAAGGACGTGTCCTTCGTCATCGACCGGCTGACCGACCGCCCCCACCCGGCCTGGCGCCACGCCCGCATGATCGACCGCGACCGGATCGGCATGGCCGGGCACTCGGCCGGCGGCGCGGCCACCGTCCCGGCCCTGCTCACCGACGACCGGATCCGCGCCGGGGCGGACCTCGACGGCACCATGGACGTCCTGGTACCCGCCTCCGGGATCGGCGGCAAGCCGTACCTGATGATGGGCCACCCGCTGGAGGGCGACGCCGATGACAGCAGCTGGGAGTCCAGCTGGCCCAACCTGGACGGCTGGAAGCGCTGGCTGACCGTCGACGGCACCAACCACCACAGCTTCACCGACTTCCCGGTGCTCCTCGAAGGGCTGGGTCTCCCCCAGGGGGCCGGGGCCACCATCTCGCCCGGGCGCGCCGTCGAGCTCACCCGCCGGTACGTCGGGGCCTTCTTCGACCTCCAGCTGAAGGGCGTCGAGCAGCCGCTCCTCGACGGCCCGACCGCCACCGCCCCGGAGGTCCGCTTCCACGCCTGAGCGCCGCGCCCCGAGGCCGCCGACACGCACGGCCGCCCCGGAAGTCGCCTTCCGGGGCGGCGGTGTGAGGGCCACCCGGCTGTTCCTGCTCGCCGTCAGCCTCCTCGCCCTCGCCCTCGCCCTCGCCTGAGCCGACGCCCCGGCGGGTTCGCCCGTCCGGCTGATCGAGGGCGCGGCATGCGGGGGCGGGCGGTAGCGGCCAGCTAGGGTCGGCGGGGCCGGTCCGCCCCAGTACGGGAGAACGATGCCGAGGGTCCCCTGTCTCCGCTCGCGGTGGGCGAGCGCCGCCGCCGGGCTGGCCGTGGTCGCCTCCGCCCTGGCGGGCTGCGGGAGCGGCGGGCAGTCCGGTGCCGTGACGCTGAACTGGTACAACTTCCCGGACGACTCCGGCGCCCTCCAACAGGCCGCCGACCGCTGCGGGCAGCAGTCCGGCGGGCGCTACACGATCCGCTACAACAAGCTGCCCCGCGGCGCGGACGGCCAACGCCAGCAACTGGTGCGCCGGATGGCGGCGCACGACACCGAGGTGGACATCCTCGGCCTGGACGTCACCTGGCCCGCCGAGTTCGCCGAAGCCGGCTGGATCCGCGAGTGGACCGGGGAACTGCGCGACCGGGGCACCGCCGACACCCTCGCCGCGGCGGTGCGCACCGCGACCTGGCGGGACCGGCTGTACGCCGTGCCCTACAACTCCAACACCCAACTCCTCTGGTACCGCGACGACTTGGTCCAGACACCGCCCAAGACCTGGGCCGAGATGCTGGCCAAGGCGGAGGAGCTCGCCCGCGCGGACAAACCGCACTACGTGGAGATCCAGGGCGCCCAGTACGAGGGACTGACGGTCTGGTTCAACACGCTCGTCTCCAGTGCGGGAGGCTCGATCCTCACCCCCGACGCGCAGGCGCCCTCGCTCGGGCCACCGGCCGTCGCGGCCGCCACGGTGATGCACGACCTGGCGACCTCCGCCGCCGCCGACCCCTCGCTGTCGAACCAGATGGAGGACCAGAACCGGCTCGCCATGGAGTCCGGCACGGCCGCCTTCGAGCTCAACTACCCCTTCGTCTACCCCTCGATGAAGGCCAACCGCCCCGAGCTGTTCCCGCACTTCCGCTGGGCCCCGTACCCCGCGGTGACCCCGGACCGACCCGCCCACGTCACCATCGGCGGGATCGACCTCGCGGTGGGCGCCTACAGCCGGCACCCCGACCTCGCCTTCGAAGCCACCCTGTGCCTGCGCGACCGCGACAACCAGCTCACCAACGCGCTCAAGGGCGGCCTCCCGCCCTCGCTGCGCAGCCTCTACCAGGCCGCGGAACTCACCAGCAGCTACCCCTTCGCCGCCGACGTGCTCGCCGCCCTCGACTCCGCGAGCATCCGACCGCAGACCCCGGCCTACCAGAACGTCTCCATCGCCGTCTCCCACACCCTCTCCCCGCCCGCCGACATCCGCCCGGAGCAGGACGTGGCCGACCTCCGCGGGCAGATCCAGGACGCCCTCGGCTCGAAGGGGCTGATCCCGTGACACCCTCCACCGCAGTCGGCGGCGGGGCCGCCCGGACACCGGCCGCGCCCGCCGGACCGTCCCGCGGCGCCCGCCAGGAACGCCGGCTGGGCCTGCTGCTCTGCGCCCCCGCCGTCGTCGTGATGCTCGCCGTCACCGCCTACCCGATCGGCTACGCCGTCTACCTCTCGCTGCAGCGCTACGACCTGCGCTTCCCCGAGCAGGCGCACTGGGTCGGGCTCGCCAACTACGGCGCCGTGCTGACCTCGACGTACTGGTGGCAGGCGCTCGGCGTCACCGTGCTGATCACCGCGGTGTCCGTCGCCGTCGAGCTGGTCCTCGGACTCGCGCTCGCCCTGGTGATGCACCGCGCCGTCTTCGGACGCGGGACCGTCCGCACCGCCGTCCTGGTGCCGTACGGGATCGTCACCGTCGTCGCCGCCTACTCCTGGCAGTACGCCTGGACACCCGGCACCGGCTACCTGGCCGCGCTGCTGCCCGAGGGCAGCGCGCCGCTGACCGATCAGTGGCCCGCGATCGGCCTGATCATCCTCGCCGAGGTGTGGAAGACCACCCCGTTCATGGCCCTCCTCCTGCTCGCGGGCCTCGCGCTGGTGCCCGACGAGACCGTCCGCGCGGCGATGGTGGACGGGGCGACCTTCGGGCAGCGGCTGCGCCTGGTGATCCTGCCGCTGATGAAACCGGCGATCCTGGTCGCCCTGCTCTTCCGCACCCTGGACGCCTTCCGGATCTTCGACAACATCTACGTGCTGACCGGCGGCTCCAACGGCACCGGCTCGGTCTCGATCCTGGGCTACGACAACCTCTTCACCGCGCTCAACCTCGGCATCGGCTCGGCGATCTCCGTCCTGATCTTCGTCTGCGTCGCCCTCATCGCCCTGGTCTTCGTCAAACTGTTCGGCGCGGCCACCCCGGGCGCCGAACCGGAGCGCCGATGACCACCCGCCACATGACCACCCGCCACTCCCGCACGCTGACCGGCTGGGGCGTCGCCAACCTGGTCGTCGTCCTCTACGCGCTCTTCCCCGTCTGGTGGATCGTGGCGCTCTCCTTCAAGGACCCCAGCACCCTCTCCGACGGCAACTTCGTGCCCCGCCAGTGGACCTGGGCGAACTACCGCGGCATCTTCGAGACCTCGGAGTTCACCCGGGCCCTGGTGAACTCGATCGGGATCGCGGTGATCGCCACCACCATCGCCGTCGTGCTCGGCACCATGGCCGCCTACGCGGTGGCCCGGCTGCGCTTCCCCGGCAAACGGCTGCTGATCGGGGTGTCCCTGCTGATCGCGATGTTCCCGCCGATCTCACTGGTCTCACCGCTGTTCGAGATCGAACGGGCGCTCGGCCTCTTCGACACCTGGGCCGGGCTGATCATCCCGTACATGACCTTCTCGCTGCCGCTGGCGATCTACACGCTCTCGGCGTTCTTCCGCGAGATCCCCTGGGACCTGGAGAAGGCCGCCAAGGTCGACGGCGCCACCCCGTGGCAGGCGTTCCGGCTGGTCATCGCCCCGCTGGCGGCGCCCGGCGTGTTCACCACCGGCATCCTGGTCTTCATCTTCTGCTGGAACGACTTCCTGTTCGCCATCTCGCTGACCTCCACCACCTCGGCCCGCACCGTGCCGGCCGCCATCGCCTTCTTCACCGGGAGCTCCCAGTTCGAGCAGCCGACCGGCTCGATCGCGGCCGCCGCCGTGATCATCACGATCCCGATCGTGGTCTTCGTGCTGCTCTTCCAACGCCGCATCGTCGCCGGCCTCACCGCCGGCGCAGTCAAAGGTTGAGCCCGCCGCACCCGGCGGGACCAGGAAGGCGGACCGTGGCCGAGATCGTCCTCGACGGCATCACCAAGCGCTACCCCGACGGCGCCCTCGCCGTCCACGACATCGACCTCACCATCGCCGACGGCGAGTTCGTGATCCTGGTCGGCCCCTCCGGCTGCGGCAAGTCCACCACCCTCAACATGATCGCCGGGCTGGAGGACATCACCGAAGGCACCCTGCGCATCGCCGGACAGGTCGTCAACGACCGCGCGCCCAAGGACCGCGACATCGCCATGGTCTTCCAGAGCTACGCCCTCTACCCACACATGAGCGTGCGCGACAACATGGGCTTCGCGCTGCGCCTGGCCAAGGTCGACAAGGCGACCATCGCCGCCAAGGTCGAGGAGGCCGCCCGCATCCTGGACCTGACCGGGCACCTCGACCGCAAGCCCGCCAACCTCTCCGGCGGGCAGCGCCAGCGGGTCGCGATGGGGCGGGCGATCGTCCGCGACCCCAAGGCCTTCCTGATGGACGAGCCGCTCTCCAACCTCGACGCCAAGCTCCGGGTCCAGATGCGCACCCAGATCGCCGCGCTCCAGCGCCGCCTGGGCACCACCACCGTCTACGTCACCCACGACCAGGTGGAGGCCATGACGCTCGGCGACCGGGTGGTCGTCATGCGGGCCGGCGTCGTCCAGCAGGTCGGCTCCCCGCAGCACCTGTACGACGAGCCGGTCAACCTCTTCGTCGCCGGGTTCATCGGCTCACCCGGCATGAACTTCCTCGGCGCCGCACTGGAGGAGAACGCGCTGCGCACCTCGCTGGGCGCGCTGCCGCTGGACGACCGCACCCGGCGCGCCCTGGAACGCGCGGACGCCCCGCGCGAACTGGTCGTCGGCATCCGCCCCGAGGACTTCGAGGACGCCGCCCTGGTCGAGCACGCCGGGCCCACCGGTGGGGTCACCTGCACCGTCACCGTCGAGGTCCGGGAGTCCGTGGGCTCGGACGTCTACGTGCACTTCGCCGAGCAGGGCGGTCCGGCGCCGACGGAGGAGCTCGCCGAGCTGGCCGAACTCGCCGCCGACTCGGGGCGGGCCGACACCGGCATGCGGGAGCACCGCGTGGTCGCACGGCTGAACCCCGCCACCCGCGCCACCGAGGGCGCCCCGCTGGAGCTGCGGGTTGACACCGCCCGGATCCACGTCTTCGACCCCCGCACCGGAGCCAACCTGACCCACCCGCAGCGCCCGGCCGGCTAGGGCGTGCCCTGGTACCCGGAGCTCAGGCGGTGCCGCCCTCCTGCCGGCTCATCCAGTCCATGATGGCCGCTTCGGTGCGGGCGAGCTTGTCGGTCGGGCTGAACTGGAGCAGTTCGGTGCCGGCGTCGACGTACGGGCGGTGTCCCGGCGGCTGGTAGAACGCGTCGCCGGCCTCGTACACCTCCTCCTCGTCCCCGACGACGAAGCGCATCCGGCCCGCGATGACGTACCCCCAGTGCGGACACTGGCACGATCCCTCCGGCAGCGCCTGCAGCGGCCCGTCCAGGTCGGCGTCGGCGGCGAAGGAGACGAACTCGACGGTGTAGCCCTCCATCTCCGCGCGGCGGTCGGTCACCGGACCGAACTCCTGGACCTGCGGCGCTGACTCCTTGGACACCTTCGGCATCGGTACCACTCCTCTCGGCGACGACCCCGAGACTTCCCATCGCTTCGAGTCGACCACCCCGCACGGCAGGGCGCATCCGGGGTGGTCGACGACGAACGCGGGAGTGGTGTCAGACCGCCGCTGCCGGGGTGGCCGGCGGGCGGCGGGACAGCGCCTCGGAGGCCTTGGCCGT
The DNA here is from genome assembly GCF_055560835.1 of Kitasatospora sp. NPDC023120. Lineage (NCBI taxonomy): Bacteria > Bacillati > Actinomycetota > Actinomycetes > Kitasatosporales > Streptomycetaceae > Kitasatospora > Kitasatospora sp. NPDC023120. Next base: position 145,030 of record NZ_JBVHHY010000012.1, read on the forward strand.
GGCGTACAGGGAGACGGCGAGGGCGACGACCAGGGCGGCGCCGGCGGCGAACACGCTGCCGGAGGAGACGGCCTTGGCGCTGCCGGCCTCGGTCCGGGCTGATCCGGCGAGGAAGGGCAGGACCGCCAGCACCGCGACCCCGAGGACGACCTCGCCCCAGACGACCTTCGGGAAGTGGCGCAGCGTGAGGTGGCGCAGCGAGGCGGTGTCGTCGGCGCGGCGGGCCCGGGCGATGCGCGGCATGAGCCAGAACTGGTTGACGGCGCCGGCGGCGACCAGGCCGAGGACGAGGGCGACCTTGACGAGCAGGGCGATGCCGTAGCCGGTGGTCCAGAGCTGGGACACCGCGCCGACGTGCTTCCAGCTGAGCCACAGGCCGGAGACGAGGGCGGCGCCGACGCAGACCAGGGCGACGAGGCTGAAGCGGCGCCACAGGTCGGCCCAGAGCAGGCCGGCGCCGTCGCCGAGGCGGCCGCGGGTGCCGGCGAGCGAGACGAGCAGGGCGAGACCGCCGAGCCAGACGGTGCCGGAGACGATGTGGACCTGGTCGAGGGCCAGGTCGAGCCAGCGGTCGAGGTCGGCGGGCTTGGTGGTCGGTACGGCGGCGATCAGGGTGACGGCGAGGGCGGCCGGCAGGACGGCGAGGACGATGCGGTCGGTGTGGCGGCGGGCGGCCGGGACGAACAGGGCGACGAGAACGGCGGCCGTGGCGAGGAGGACGACGTTCTGGACCAGGTAGACGGTGCCCTGGGCGATCCAGGCGCCCTTGGCGGCGGGGGCCCGGAGGAAGTCCGCGATCTTGTCCGGGGCGAGCGCCTCGCCGAAGGGCATGCCCTTGCCGGAGCGGGCGACGCGGGCGGCGAGCTGGAAGTAGCCGGCGACCAGCAGCACCACGCCCGCCCAGGCGAGGTGGGTCGCCGATCTGGATCTCAGCACCGCGGCGTCGTCGGTACCACCGTTCGCGGCACTGGCCCTGAGGGCGGGACGGACGGTGGTGGCGTACGTGACGGCGGTGCCGATGGCGCCGCTGAGGCCGATGAAGTAGCCGGTTTTGGTGAGGACCCGCCAGAGCTGGGGCGCGGTGTATCCGGCCGTGTTCGCGGCCAACAGCAGACTGTTCATGAGGAAAGGCTAACCTTCCTAAGGGTAGCCTTTCCTCATTCTGCGTCATCGGTTGTTCGACCGTCATCAACCTGTGATTTCCCGTCCGGTCGGCGCGGGGTCGGACCGGGGTGGAGGGCCACCAGCAGCAGCAGCGCGGCCGCCTGGACGACCGTCACCGCCGCGACCAGGGCGGACACGGACACCTCGTACAGTGCCCCGGTCAGGGCGCCGCCCGCGAGGGTCGCGGCACCGACGACGGCGGCGAAGACGCCGTAGGCGGTGGCCCGGCGGGCGGCGGGCACGAGATCGGCGACAATGGCGCGCAGCGTCGACTCCTGCACGCCCATCACCGCTCCCCACAGCAGGACGCCCGCGACCACCGCGGCCCGCGTGCCGGCGAAGGCGAGCGCGGTCATGGCGGCGACCAGCACGGGCAGCACCGCCAGGACGCGCGGCCCGACGCGGTCGTACAGCCAGCCGGTGGCCAGCGCGACGAGGGCGTCGGCGAGCATCGCCGCCGCGTACAGCACCGGCACCAGCGAGGCCGGCACCAGGTGGCGGTGGACGAGGTGGAAGGAGACCACGCCGAAGGTGGCGAAGCCCGTGGTCGTGGCCGCGGTGAAGGCCGCGTACAGCCAGAACGCGCGTGGCAGCCGACTCCGTCCGGGGCCTCCGACCGGGCGGGCGGGCGCCGCGGCCGACTCGTAGCGGGCGGGTTCGGGCACCCGGGCGCGCAGCCACACCAGCAGGGCGAGCGCCGCGAGGCCCGGGACGGCGAGGACGCCCAGCGCGGGCGCGTAGCTGCCGGTCGCGGCCAGGACCCCGGCCACCGTCAGCGGGCCGATCACCGCCCCGAACTGGTCGAGCGCCTCGTGCACCGCGAACCCCCGGCCCCGGCCGGTGGCGGCGGTGGCGTGCGAGAGCAGGGTGTCCTTGGCCGGGGAGCGGACGGCCTTGCCGATCCGCTCCGCCACCACCAGGACGCACGCCGCCGTGAGCGACCCGGCCACGCCCAGCAGCGGCACCGCGGCGACGGTCAGCGCGTACCCGGCGATGGTCAGCGCCCAGAACCGCCCGGTGCGGTCCGCCAGCGGCCCCGACACCAGCCGCAGGCCGAAGGCCGCGGCCTCCCCGGCCCCGGTGACCACGCCGATCACCAGCGCGGACGCGCCGAGGGAGGCGAGCAGCGGACCGGTGACGGACCGGGCGCCCTCGTAGACGAAGTCCGCGAGCAGGCTGACGACACCGAACCAGACGACGAACCGCCACGGCCGCATGCCGGTCGACCGCTTCGCCGCGGCGGGCCGGTCGGTCCCCCCGGTGTTCGTCCCCACAGGTACACAGGTACCCGTCTCCTGCTCGCGCGGCACCCGGGCACGCGGGTGGGAGCGTCGCGGGTAGGAGCCGCCGTGGGAGGACTGCCGCAGGCCGGGTGCGGTGGGTCGCCGAGGTGCGCGTGCGCAGCAGCGGGAGTTGGCTGGAAACCACCGGGGTTTCGAACCGGGACGAGAGCGAAGGAGCGGTGACATGGCTGTGGTGATGTCGATGCGCTGGGCCGGGGTGACACCCGAGCAGTACGACACCGTGCGTGACGCCGTCCGCTGGGAGGAACTCGCGCCCGCCGGCGCACACCTGCACGTCGCCTGGTTCGACGATCAGAGCCTGCACGTGACCGACGTGTGGGAGTCCCAGCAGGACTTCGAGACCTTCTTCGCCGAGCGGCTGGCGGCCGAGGTGCAGAAGGCCGGAATCGCCGGCGAGCCCGAGGTGGTGTTCAGCCCGCTCCACCGGCGCTTCATCGTGGAGGGCGTCACCGGCGCCGCGTGACGGCAAGACGCGGCCGCTCCCCGTCCTCGGGGGAGCGGCCGGTCAGCAGCCGCCCGGCACCCGTCCGGACCAGGGGCGGGCGCGTTCCAGCTGTCCGGCGAGGCGGAACAGGGTGGCCTCGCCGCCGGGCCGGCCGAGGAAGTGGACGCCCACGGGAAGGCCCGCCCCCGACCAGTGCAGCGGGACGGACATCGCCGGAGCGCCGGTGAGGTTGGCGACGACGGCGGGGAAGGCGATGAACGGCGCACTGTGCCGGGCGGTGCGCCAGGGGTCGTCCTCGGTGGAGGTCAGCAGCACCACCTCGGCGCCCGGCAGCGCGGGCAGCGGATGCCCGTCGGGCAGTTCGACGTCCCGGTAGGTGCCGATCAGCAGCAGCGGCTCGTGCCGGGCGCGCCGGCCCAGGTGGCCGAGCAGCACTACCGAGGCGGCGTCCGCCCACTGCAGGTCGTCCAGGACCGCGACCAGCGGGCGGCCGTCGTCCAGCAGCAGTCCCGCTCCGATCACGGGGCGCGGACGATGACCACAGGGCAGTCGGCGTGCTGCGCGCAGCGGGTGCTGACCGAGCCGAGCAGGGCGCGGGTGAAGCCGCCGTGGCCGTGGCTGCCCACCACCAGGAGCTCGGCGCCCTGCGACGCGTCGATGAGAACGTCCGAAGGGTCGCCCATCACCAGCGTCGAGCGGACCTCCACCGGGCGGTCCGTGCCGAGCACGGTGTGGAGTTCGTCGGTGAACCGCCGCTCGGCGACGTCGCGGTCGAGGGCCATGTCCACCACCGGCGCCGACCAGCCGACGCGGCTCGGCGGCTCCCACGCGCCGATCGCGTCCACGACCCCGCCGATCAGCGTGGCGTGCCGGACCGCCCAGCGCAGTGCGGCGTGCGACGACGGCGAGCCGTCGACGCCGACCACGACGCGGGGAGCGGAGTCGTTAGCGTCCATGGGTAACCGTCCTGTCGATCGACGCCCCTTCTCCCCACGGTGCGGGCCGTCCGACGCCGCCGCCAGTACGGTCCGGCAGCCGGGTGACGGCGGCGGCCACCGTCCCGGCGACCGCTCAGCCGGCCAGGCCCGGCAGCACCTCGGTGCCCGGCAGCCGGGCCAGCGCCCACCCGGGCAGGATCAGCTTGCCCCGGCGCCGACCGCTGCCGACCAGGACGTACGGGGCCGCGACCACCGCCTCGTCGACGAGCAGCGGCCAGGCGGCGGGCAGGCCGACGGGGGTGATGCCGCCGTATTCCATGCCGGTCAGCTCGACCGCGGTGTCCATCGAGGCGAAGGACGCCTTGCGCGCGCCGAGGTGGGTACGGACCGTCCGGTTGACGTCGACCCGGGTGGTGGCCAGGGCGAGGCACCCGGCGTGCGTGACCTCGCCGGCGCGTTTGGCGGCGACCACCACGCAGTTCGCGGAGAGCTCGGGAGGCGCGTCGTAGGCCTCGCAGAACACCGCGGTGTCCGCCTTCTCGGGGTCGGTGTCCACGTAGAGCACGGACGCGGCGGCTTCCCGGTCGTCCCAGTTCTTCAGGGCGTCGGCCACGGGGCCGGCGAGGTCGTCGCAGACCGACAGGGCGGTGAAGGCCGCCGGGAAGTTGCCGAAGGGCGGGGGTACGGACTGGCTCATGCCCGGACTGTACCGGCGCGCGCTACCCCCAGTACCCCGTGTGCACGGCCGCGGCCTCCTCGAACAGGTGCGGACCGGACACCTCCACGGTGTTGCCGCCGGCCGCGAAGACCTGCCGGCACGGCAGTTCGAGCACCGGCTCGTCCGGGTCGACCCCCGCGATGGCGTTCAGCTCGGTGGCGGAGAGCGCGTAGACGACCCGCCGGATGCCGCTCCAGTAGATCGCGCCGGCGCACATCGCGCACGGCTCGGTGCTGCTGTACAGGGTGGCCCTGGTCAGCTGGGTCGGGGCGAGGGTGCGGGAGGCCTGTCGCACCAGGTTGGTCTCCGCGTGGGCGGTGACGTCGCGGTCCGACAGCACCGAGTTCTCGGCGGTGAGCAGGACGTTCCCGTCGTGGTCGGTCAGCAGCGCGCCGAAGGGGTGGTTGCCGTGCGCTCGCGCGCTGTTCGCGAGTTCGAGGGCGGCGAGCAGGTGGGTGCGGGTGAGGTCGGCCATGGCGTACTCCTCGGGTGGGCCGGGGGGGATGGGGTTGAACGTATGACGTCTGCTGTCGGACGAAAAACGGTTCGCGGACCGGTGGGTCGGTGACAGGATGCGCTGATGGACGAGATCATCCGCGCCGCCGAGCGCCTGCTGGACACCGGGCTGTCCGAGCCCGTCGACCTGGGCGGGAGCCCCCGCACCAGCGTGCTGCGCTGTCGGACGGCCGACGGACGGAGCGTCATCGTCAAGGCCTACACCGGCGGTCCTGACTCCCTGCGCGGCTTCACCGCGGAGGCCGCCGGGCTCTCGCTCGGCCTGGCCGGCCCGGAGGTGCTCGGAGTCGACCCGGAGGTGCCGCTGCTGGTGCTGGCCGACCTCGGCGACGCGCCGACCCTCGCCGACGTGCTGCTGGGGGACGACCCGAAGGCCGCCGAGGAGGGGCTGCTGGCCTGGGCGCGCGGGCTCGGCCGACTGGCCGTCCGGTCGGTGGACCGGCGCGAGGACCTGACCCGGCTCTGGGAGCGCTACGACAAGGGCATGCCGACTTGGGAGGACGAGCCGTGGATCGCGCGCAACGCCGCCGTGCTCCCCGGCGTCCTCGAAGCCGCTGGCGTCAGTGTGCCGCCCGGCCTCGGCGAGGAGCTCGCCCGGATCGGGACGGCCGGTGCGGAGGAGTACCCGGCGTTCACCCCGGGTGACACCTGTCCGGACAACAACCTGCTCACCCCGGAGGGCCTGCGGCTGCTCGACTTCGAGGCCGCGAGCTACCAGTCGGTGTTCCTGACCGCGGCGTACTGCCGGATGCCGTTCTCCACCTGCTGGTGCGTCTTCGCCCTGCCGGCTGGGCTCGCCCGGCGGGTCGAGGAGGCGTACCGGGCCGAGGTCGTCGCGGCCTACCCGGCGCTGGCCGAGGACGCGGTGTGGGAGGCCGGGATGCGCCAGGCCGTCGCCGTGTGGACGGTGGACGCGACCGCGCGCCTGCTGCCGCGCACGGCCGAGGACGGTCCGCTGCACCGCACCCGGCGGCCGGTGGCGACCAGGCGCCAGCTGCTCAGGCACCGCTGGGAGACGGCGGCGGGCCTCGACGGGTACCCCGCGTTCACGGAGACCATGCGGCGGCTGCTGCGGGAGGTCGCCGACGGCTGGCAGGTCGACCCGCTGCCCGGCTACCCCTGTTTCGCGCGGGAGGGCGGCGTCGGCGACAGCTGACGGGCCGCTCCGGGCGACGGGGATGGCGACGGGGACGGCGACGGCGGTCGGGATGGGCGGAGGCACCCCGGATCAGCCGTACGGGACGACGGCGACCGGGCAGTGCACGTGGTGGATCGCGGCGTGTGCCACCGGGCCGAGATGGTGGCGGCGCAGCGGGGCCCGGTGGCTGCGGCGGCCGACGACGAGCAGCCGGGACGCCGCGGCCGCGTCCACGAGTTCGACGGCGGGCTTGCCCCGGACGAGGTCGGTGGTGACCGCCACCTCGGGGTGGCGCGCCCGCCAGGACTCCAGGGCCTCGGCGAGATCGGCCCGCTGGTTCCCGGCCACCTCGCCCTCCAGCCCGCCGATGGCGCCGTAGGACATGTGCTCGGTGCCGGCCGGCGGGGACCAGACGTGGATGACGCGCAGCGGCGCCGAGCGGAGCGCGGCGGCCTCGAAGGCGAAGGCCAGCACCGGCTCCGCCGGGTGCGCCAGGTCGAGGCCGACCGTCACCGCGCCGCCCGGCTCCTCCTCGCCCGCCCGTACGAGCACCACCGGGCAGGCGGCCCGGCGCAGCACCTCCTGGCTGACCGAGCCGACCAGGAAGCCGCGCAGGGTGCCCAGCCCGCGCGAGCCGAGCACGAGCACGGCGGCGTCCCGGGCGGCGGCCTCCAACGACTCGGCGGGGTCGGTGGTGACGGCCGAGGAGGAGACCGCCACCCCGGGTGCCAGGGTGCGCAACGCGGCCTCGCGCTCGGCGAGCCGGGCCAGGGTCTGCTGGTACCGCTGGTCGCTGCCGACCACGTCGTGCTTCGGCCAGGGCCAGGCCTCGAGGATCTCCAGGGGGAGGCCGCGGCGCCGCGCCTCGGCGGCGGCCCACTCGGTGGCGGCCAGGCTCTCGGGCGAGCCGTCGAAGCCGACGACCACGGATCCGGTCATGGCGTCCTCCTCGGTTCCGCGGTGGATCGAGGCGGTGCCCGGCCGCCTCGGGTGCGGCCCCAGTATCGGCAGTGGGCGCGACCGGCGCCTCCCGAGGAGCGCGTCGGGGGCTTCGGCACGGTGCGGCTGACGTCCGGCGGGTCAGGAAGGCCTGACCCGCCCCGCCCGTCCGCCGGTTCCGCCTCAGGCGCGGAATCGGCGGAAGACGACCACCAGGATGACGGCGGTGAGCGCCAGCAGGATCCCGGCCTCGACGAGCTGGATCGGCACGAGGTGGTCGGCCGGGTGGTACCGGAGCCAGGTGCCGGTGGCTCCGTCGCACCGGTCGGTGAACAGACATGCGTCGGAATCGACGCGGCTGCCGTCCGCCATGACCGCACCCCGGTCGATCAGCCAGGCGTTGGTGGGCTGCGCGACGCCCAGTCCGTTCTTGTCGGGCAGGCCGGTCACCGCGTCCACGACGGGGTGGAAGGACGGTCGGGCCCAGCGGATCACCCCGTGGACGCCCGCGACCAGCGCGCCGGTGAGGAACATCGCGGGCAGCGTCCGGCGCACCAGCCCGCCGACCAGGACGCCCAGCGCCAGCGCGAACAGCGACCAGGCGACCGGCGCGACCCCGAGGGCCGGGTACGTGAAGGACTGGAACGGCGGGTCGAAGGCGACCGGACCGTGCACGATGTCCGTCCACCACACCCAGGTCATCAGCGAGGCGATGACGCCGCTGAAGACCAGCACGGCGAGCGCCGGAACCGCGAGGCGGGCGGCCAGCCAGCGCACCGGGCTGACGGACTGCGCGCGGATCAGCCGGATCGTGCCGCGCTCGTACTCCTGGGCCAGCAGCGGCGCGCCGATGAAGACGCCGATCAGCAGCGGGACGGCGGTGACCGCGGGCTGGAGGACGGAGAGGAACCAGAAGTTCGGCCGGTCGATCGGTGTGAGCAGCGCCCAGCACCCGGTGTCGGACCAGGTCTCGGGGCTGTAGCAGCCGGTGCGCCGCAGGACGCCCACGGTGTGTCGGGAGACGATGTGCAGCCAGAGGAGGTCGGCGGCCACCAGGACCAGCAGTACGGCCAAGGTCCGGAGGACCAGGCGGTTCTGGCGGATCGCCAGCCAGAGCATTCCGCGCAGCCTCGGGGCGGCGGGGCGCGGGCCCGCCGGGGCGGTGGTGCGGTCGGGCAGGACGTTCGTGCTCATGCGGCGGCCTCGTGGTCGGTGTGCCGGTCGTCGGCGGGGTGGGAGCCCGGCTGCGGGTCGGCCGGTGCGCGGAGGTAGCCGAGCAGCAGCTCCTCCAGGCTCGGCCGCTCGCTCTCCCACGGTCCGTCCACCGGCTCCCCGGTGCGGACCAGCACGGTGGCCCGGCGGCCGCCGACGCGCTGCTCGACCACCAGCTCGGCCGGGAGCGCGGCGGCCTCGGCGGGCCCGGTGAGCAGCCGGTGCCCGTCCAGGATTTCGTCCAGGTCGCCGGCCAGCCGGATCCCGCCGAGCTCGACGAGCAGCAAGTGGTCGATGACGCCGTCCAGTTCGGGGAGGATGTGGGAGGAGACCACGATGGTGGTGCCGCGCTCGGCGGCGGCCGACATCAGGGTGCCCATGAGCTGGTGCCGGGCGAGCGGGTCGAGATCGGCCATCGGCTCGTCGAGCAGCAGCAGGTCGGGGAGCTTGCCGAGGGCGAGCGCCAGCGAGACCCGGGTGCGCTGGCCGCCGGAGAGCGAGCCGATTCGCGCCTTCGGCCGCAACTGGCCCTGGTCGACGATGCGTTGGGCCGCCTCCTGGTCCCAGACCGGATTGAGCTCGCGGCCCATCCGCAACGTCTCGGCGACGCTCAGGCCCGGGTAGAGCGGCTTGTCCTGCGCCACGTACGCGACCCGCGCGCGCTGCTCCGGGGTGCCGGACGGCTCGCCGAACACCAGCAACTCACCCTCGGTGGAGGAGAGTTGGCGAGCGGCGAGGGAGAGCAGGGTGCTCTTGCCCGCGCCGTTGGGGCCCACCACGCCGCAGATCCGCCCGGCCGGGACGGTGAAGTCACAGCCGCGCAGGGCCCAGCCGCCCCGGTACCGCCTGCCGAGGCCGACGGCCTCCAGGGCGGGAGTCATGGTCGTCGGGTCTTCCACCCGGTCCCCCCACAGTTCTCAGTTCGGTGTTGCCGGGGAGACCCCGGTGTCGAAACGCTGCTCCAGCACGGAGGCCATCAGCGCGGCGATGTCCTCGCGCTCCAGCCCGGCCTCCCGGGCCCGGTCCACCCAGCCGACCAGCTCCGCGCGCAGCGGACCGTCCGCCGCCGCCTCCGGCCGGGCGAGCGAGCGCCGGACGAAGGTGCCGAGCCCCGGACGGGGCTCGACCAGCCCCTCGCGTTCGAGTTCGCGGTAGGCCTTCAGGACGGTGTTGGGATTGATCGCGGTCAGCTCGACCACCTCGCGGGCGGTCGGCAGCTTGTCCCCGGGCTGCAGCAGTCCGAGCCGCAGGGCCTGCTTGGTCTGCTGCACGATCTGCTGGTAGGTGGAGACGCCGCTGCGCCGCTCGATGCGGTACTCGATCACCGCGTTCAGGCCTTTCACTAGTTCAATAGTGGAATGGTGGCCCACGGCGGCGCAAGGGTCAAGCCGGACCCGGGGGGAGGGGTGGGAGGAACCGGCCCGGTCAGGGGCGTTGGAGCAGGAGCAGGCCGTCCTGGTCGACCAGCCGGCGGTAGCCGAGGCTCTGGTACCGCGTCAGCATGCGGGCGGTGTCGGCGGTGGCGCACGGGGCCCGCACGCTCGGATCGCGCAGGTCGACGGCCACCCACTCCGGGCCGGGCCGGACCGGCTCCCGGCACACCAGGGTGACCTCGGCCCGGTTGGTGAGCTGCGCCGCCAGGCGGTTGGAGGCGGCGACCTCGGCGTCGTCGGGTATCAGCCGGAGCATCGTCCGGATCTCGGTGAGCCGGGGCGAGGTCTGCCAGGCCTCGGGCATCACCACTTCGTGCAGCGGGTAGAGCGGCAGCGTCACCGCCGTCACCAGGGCGCTGACGGCGAGCGCCCGCCGGGCACGCCGCGCCCGGCCGGGGTCGACGGCGCGCGGGCCTCCGAAGCGGCGCAGGGCGTCGACCAGGGCGGCGACCGCGATCGGCATCAGCACCGCGCTGTAGTGGTAACTGACGCCCCAGTAGTGCGGGTTGGCCGAGAACAGTCGCCAGGCCAGGGTCGGTACGCAGAGCAGGAGGAGCGGCGAGCGCAGCCCGAGGAAGCCGGCCGTGGCGGCGAGCAGGAACAGCAGCAGCCACTTGACCGGCGGCCAGCCGAGCCGCAGCGGCAGGGCCCAGAGTGAGGGCTGCCCGCCGCCGTCCAGCTGCTGCCAGTAGTCGAAGCCCCCGCTCGGGTTGAAGGCGGGCAGCACCACGAGCACGGTGAGCGCGGTCGCGGCGAGGCCGACGGCGGCGAGAGTCAGGCCGGGCAGCGGGGTTCGCCGGTCCTGCCGGGCCTGCCGGGCGACCAGCAGGCCGACGGCGGCCACCGTCAGCCCCAGGTCTTCCTTGACCAGCAGCAGTGGCAGCGACCAGAGCGCGGCGGCCAGCGGTCGGCGCCGGCCGAGTGCGGTGGCGGCGAAGGCGAGCAGCGGGACGGCGAAGGCGATCTCGTGGAAGTCGTCGGCCGCCGCCCGGACGATCCCCCAGGAGGCCCCGGTGGCGCAGCCGACGAGCAGCGCCACCCGCGGCCCGGCCACCTCGTGGGCCCAGCGGGTGAGCGGAACGACAGCCAGTGCCATGAGCAGCGCCTGGGTGACCACCAGGGTGAGCGGGGTCGGGAAGGCGCGGTAGGCGGGGGCGAGGGCGGCGATCAGCGGGTGGAAGTGGTCCCCGAGCAGGTCGTAGCCGGGCCCCTTGAGCGGCACGACCGGCGCCCGGAGGTGCGCGTACGCCCGGACGGCCTGCTCGAAGATCCCCAGGTCGTAGGCCTTGGTGAGGCCGCGTCGGTGCCGGTTGGCGGCGACGCAGACGTAGAGCGCGGCGAATCCCGCCGCCAGGCCCCAGGCCAGTGCGGCGGGGTGGCGCGCGAGCCGGGCGAGCCCGGCGGCGCGTCGGAGCGGAGGCGCGGGCGGCAGGGGCCGGGGCGGGCGGTGCGGGGAGAGGGCCAGAGGCATCGGCAAAGTACCCTTTCACTATTCGATTAGTGGAAGGGTGGTGGAAGCCTGAGCGGGCGTCAAGCCGGTGACGCACGCGGGGGCGGCTACCCGCCCGGCTGCCCGTGCCGCAGCAGGGCGTCGACCTCCACCGCCGCGGACAGCAGGTCCCGGTCGCCCATCCGACGTCCGATCAGCTGCAGACCGACCGGAGGGGAGACGGTGACCGGCAGCGGCACCGTCACCGAGGGCAGGCCCGCGGTGGCGGCGGGAGAGGTGTTGCGGATCAGAGTGAAGAAGGTGGGCGCGTCCTGCCCGTTCAGCGGCAGCGAGTCCTCGAACCGGCCGAGCGGCCGGGCGCACACCGGGACGGTCGGGCTCAGGACGGCGTCCAGGCCGTTGCCAGCGAACAGCTCGTCGTAGGCGGCCTGCATCACCCGGCGCTGCGCGAGCGCCCCCTGCAGGGCGGCGGTCCCCGGGTACCCCGGACCGGTGGGCAGCGCGGTTGCCTTGAGCATTCCCCCGATGACGGGATCGCCGACCGCGTCCAGGACCTCGGCCGGGGTGCGCCCGACGCGGTGTTCGTCCAGGTAGCGGCCGAGGGCGGCGGCGAACTCGCCGAAGACGAGGGGGAATCCGATCCGGGCGTCGTACTCGACCAGGTGCGCCGTGTCCACCGGGACCCAGACGTGCCCCGCCACGGCGAGGCCCTCGACGGCCGCCTCCCAGGCGGCGCGGACCGGGCCCTCCAGGTCCTCCGTGAACACGTGCCTCGGCAGGCCCAGCCGGAGCGGGCGTCCCGGTTCCCGCGGGCTTCCGGTCTCCCCGGTGACGAGGGTGTCCAGCGTCAGGAGGCGGTCCAGGGTGTTCGCCATCGGTCCGGGCGTGTCCCGGGTGGGGCACAGCGGGGTGAGGCCCGCCGAGGGGTAGCGGCCGGTGCTGGGGCGCAGGCCGTAGATCCCGTTGAGAGCGGCCGGGATGGTGACGGAACCACCGGTGTCCGAGCCCAGCCCGGCCGCCGCGACGCCCGCCGCCACCGCCGCGGCCGTACCGCCGCTGCTGCCGCCCGCGAACAGGGCCGGGTCGGTGCCGTTGCCGACGGCACCGAAGGTGTGGTTGCAGGAGGTCGCACCCAGCGCCAGCTCGTGCATGTTCGTCTTGCCGAGGACGATCGCCCCCGCCGCGCGCAGCGCCCGGACGACGGGCGCGTCCTCGGCGGGCACGAAGTCTGCCAGCGCGGGAGTGCCCGCGGTGTTGGGCAGGCCCGCGACGTGGACGTTGTCCTTGACGACGACGCACCAGCGCGGGTTCCCGTTCTGATCGCCCCGATCGCTCCGGGCGTCGTGGCGGGCCGCCTCGGCGAGCGCCCCCTCGGCGTCGAGCGTGATGAACGCGTTGAGGTGCGCGGTCGCGGCGGCCCGGTCGAGCGCCGCCGAGACCGTTTCCTGTGCACCGCCCTGACCGGACGTGTCCGGGTCGACCATGAAGTCGTCTCCTCCGTGCTGTGTTGACGTACGTGAACGAGTCCGCCGTGGACGGTAGCGGCGACGCCGCTCCGGGACCACCGGATAACCGGCACGGGGGAGGGCGGCACCGGCGCCCCGCCCGTGCTCCACCGGGGCGGTCGCCCCGCCGAACGGGCCCTTGCCGCGGGCGCTGCGCCTCGCCGGGGCCGCTGCCTCAGTTGCCCGGGACACCGGGTGCAGGACACTGCTGGCATCCGGTGGGTCCGTCGGTGAGGAAGGGTGTCCATGGCTGCGGAGAGTGCGCGGAGAGCCTGGTGGCGCCCCCGGTCCGGTCCGGCGGAGCGGCAACTGGCGCTGGCGGGGCTGTGCGCCCTCGTCTGCCTGGTGACCGGCGGCCTGTGGGTCGGCTACGTCCTGAGCCACCAGGGCGCGCCCGGGATCGCCCAGCCCGCCCACCACCTGGCGGTCCTGGGCTCCGGGCTCGCCGCCGTGGCGGGCGGGGTGCTGCTGCACGCCCACCGCCCGGGCAACCAGCTCGGCTGGGTGCTGCTCGTGTACGGGACGGCGTTGGTCGTCCCGCTCGCCGTCCAGACCCCGGTCTGGGTCGAGGTGGACGACCCGCGGGTGGTCGGGGCGGTGGTGGTCCTGGTGTCGGCCGGGTACACCGTCAGCGGCACGCTGTGGCACGCCCTGCCGCTGTGGCTGCCGTACGGGACGCTGCCCAGCCGCCGGTGGTGGTACGCGATCGGCGCGGTGGGCCTGTGGATCCTTCCCCAGTCCTGCTACTACGTCTACCAGCCCACGGTGTTCGGCCGGCCCAACCCGCTGGCGGACAGCGCCGTCGCCGACTGGCTGCGGACGTTCAACGACCGGCTGCACATCACCCAGCTCATCGTGTTCGTCGTGCTGACCGTCGGGGTGATCGCCGTCCCGCTCGTCCGCACCCGCGGGGTGTCCCGGCAGCGGAGGCTGAACGTGCTGATCGGCCTCGGCGTCTACGTGCTCTGGGACGGCGCCGAACTCGGCTACTACTTCGACGAGCAGAGCACGTCCTCGTACCTCGCGTTCACGGTCGCCTCCGCGCTGTGGACGCTCACCCTGGCCGCCGTCGTCATCCGCGACGGCTCCTGGCGGCTGGACCGGGCGGCCCGCCGGGTCCTGGTCGGCCTGCTCGTCGCCGTCGGGCTGGTCGTGGTGTTCGTGCTGGTGGCCTGCGTGCTCTCCACCATGCTGATGCCCGGGCGGCGCGGCGCCGGGGCGCTGCTGCTGGTCGCCGTGGTCTTCGTGCTCGCGGCGGGCTTGCCCCGGGGCGTGCGCTGGGCCTCCGGCGTCGTCGACCGCTGGTACTACGGCGCGCGGGCGCAGCCGTACCAGGTGCTGCGCAGCCTGGCCGGACGGGTCAGCCAGACCGTCGACCCGCAGGACGTTCCGGCCGTGCTGTGCGCCACCGTCGGGGACGAACTCCGGCTCTCCGGCGTGGCGTTGACTGTCTCCACCCGCGGCGGCGAACGCCCGCTGGCCGCCGTCGGGGACCGCTCGGGCAGCGTGGAGGGCTTCGCCCTGGTCCACCGCGGAGCCGAGATCGGGCGGCTCACCGTCGCCCCGCGCCCCGGCCAGCAGACCCTCGACGACAGCGACCGCGACATCCTGCGCTCGCTGGCCGACCAGGCCGCGCCTGCCGTCGCCTCCCTGCAGCTGATGGAGGACCTCCGGGCCAGCCGCGAGCAGATCGTGGCGGCCCGCGAGGAGGAGCGCCGGCAGCTGCGCCGCGACATCCACGACGGGCTCGGCCCGATGCTGGCCGGTCTGCGGCTGCGGCTGCAGGGGGCGGCCGCGGTGGACGACCCGGCGCTGTTCTCCGGCGCGCTGGAGCGGGTCGGGGACGACCTGGCCTCGGCGGTGCGGGAGGTCCGGCGGATCACCGACCGGCTCGGGCCGACGGCGCTCGGCGACTACGGGCTGTCCCGGGCGCTGGGCCGGCTCGCGGAGACCTTCAGCGGCGCCGACCTCGCCGTCACGGCCCGGCTGGAGCCGGACCCGCTGCCGGAGCTGCCCGCCGCCGTGGAGGTCGCGGTGTACCGGATCGCCGCGGAGGCGCTCAACAACGTGCTGCGGCACGCCCGGGCGAGCAGTGCCACGGTGTCCGTCCGGGTCGACACCGGGGCGCTGGAGCTGGTGGTGGAGGACGACGGACGGGGCCCGGGGCGCAGTTGGCCGGCGCACCCGGGGGTGGGGCTGCGGTCGATGTCCGAGCGGGCCGCGGAGATCGGCGGCAGCTGCACCGTCGACGCCCTGAACCGCGGCACCCGGGTGCACGCGGTGCTCCCGCGCCGGCCCGCGAGCGGCTGACCGGGCCCGGCGGCAGGAGCCCGCCCCCGGCACGACGGGGGTCGGCCGGGGGCCGGACCTTCAGCGGGGACAGGGGTGATCGGCGCGCCGTCAGTTGCAGTTGGGCGGGTTGGGGCACTTGTGGGTGGGCCGGGTGCCGGCGGGGGCTTGTGTGCGCGGGTGCGCGAGGCGGGACCGCCGCCCCGGTCCGGGGCCGCCCTCGCTGCTCCCGATCGGGCACTTGCACGCGCGGACCGCGGCGGCGAGGCTGACGGCGGCGAAGACCGCCGCGGCGCCGGCCGCCAGCAGTGCCGCACTGGCCGTTCTCTGGGGCATGGTGACTCCACGGGGGTTCCGCAGGCCGGTCGGCTCCGACCTGCTCCTCCATGCCACCGCCGGTGCCGCCCCGTCCACACGGGGCAGCGGTCCCGTCCCGGTCCCGCCGAGCGAGTGCGCGGTCACGGTACGTGACGGGGGCCGGACGGTGGGAACCTCTGTTCGAAGCGTATCCGCGCGGACACGTGCCGCAACTCGGCTGCCGCGGCGCGCGGGGTTGGGAGGGGAACGGGTTCGTTCACTAGCATCGGGAGTAGCCCCGTGACCAGGGAAAGCCTGGGACCAGGAAGGGTGACCGAAGAAGGTGCGCAGCCATGATCGCTGAAACGGACGCCGTGCGCGGACCGGTGACGGGCGCCCCACTGCGGCGCCGCGGCGAGGCGCTGGAGAGCGCCATCTACGAGGCGGTGCTCCGGCAGCTCACCACCGACGGCTACGCCCGGCTGACCATGGAGGGCGTGGCCGCCGCGGCGCAGACCGGCAAGGCCGCGCTCTACCGGCGCTGGTCCTCCAAGGAGGAGCTGGTGATGGACGCGCTGCGGGCCAGCCTGCCGCCGGGCGGGCCCGCCCCCGACACCGGCAGCCTGCGCGGGGACCTGCTGGAGGTGGTCGCCAGGCTGCGTGCCGCCATGTTCAGCGAGCTGGGCGCCGCCGTCCGGGCCATCATGAGCGAGCTCGACCACCAGCGGGCGCACGCCTTCGTGGCGATCGTCTTCGAGCGGGTGGTCGAGCCGACGACCGCGCTGATCGCCGAGGTGCTCGACCGGGGCATCGCGCGCGGCGAGGTCCGCCCGGGGGCGGTCACCCCGCTGGTCACCGACGTGGTGCCGGCGCTGATGCTGTACCGGATCAAGATGTGCGGCGGGGACGTGGTGCAGCTCGACCCGGAGGAGATCGTGGACGAGGTGCTGCTGCCGATCGTCCGCCCCTGACGGTGCCGTGAGCGGTGCTCCGGTGTTCACGCCCCGCTGTGGCGGAGCATCTCCTCGCGCTCGACGACCTTGACCCGCTCGCGCCCCTCGGCCTCGCCGAGTGCCCGCTCGTGGGCATCGAGCAGCTGCCAGCCCGCCCAGGTGGTGTACCGGACGCCCTGGCCGCGCAGGTGCTCCTCGACCGCGGCCCGGTCCGGCTCGACGGCGCCGGGCAGGCGGCCCGCCGCGTGGTCGGCCAGCAGGCAGGCGACGGTCTCGTTGGCGTCGCCCTTGGTGTGGCCGATCAGGCCGACCGGACCGCGCTTGATCCAGCCGGTGACGTAGGTGGCGGTGCGGTGCGAGCCGTCGCCGTCGAGGACCCGGCCGGCCTCGTGCGGGACGGTGCCCGAGACCGGGTCGAAGGGCAGCTTGGGCAGCTCGTCGGAGTAGTAGCCGACGGCCCGGTAGACCGCCTGCACGTCCCAGTCGGTGAATCGGCCGGTGCCGCGCACGTTGCCGGTGCCGTCCAGCTCGGTGCGCTCGGTGCGCAGCCCGACCACCCGGCCGTCCTCGCCGAGGACCTCCACCGGGGACTCGAAGAAGTGCAGGTGGATCCGGTGCGGGCGGTCCCCGGTGTCGCGGATCGCCCAGTTCTCCAGGGTCGCCGCGACCAGGTCGACGTGCTTGACCGCGCGGCGCTCGGCGATCGAGCCGGCGTCGTACTCGATGTCCTCGGGGTCGACGATCACCTCGATGGTGGGGGAGTGGTCCAGCTCCCGCAGCTCCATCGGGCTGAACTTGGCCTGGGCCGGGCCGCGACGGCCGAAGACGTGCACCTCGCGGGCGCGGTTGCGCTGGAGGCCCGCGTGGACGTTCGCGGGGATCTCGGTGGGCAGCAGCTCCTCGGCGGTCTTGGCGAGGATCCGGGCCACGTCCAGCGCGACGTTGCCGACGCCCAGCACCGCGACCTTCTCGGCCTCCAGCGGCCAGGTGCGCGACACGTCCGGGTGCCCGTCGTACCAGGAGACGAAGTCGGCCGCGCCGTAGGAGCCGTCCAGCCCGATGCCGGGCAGGTCCAGCGCGCGGTCGGCCATCGCGCCGGTGGCGAAGACCACGGCGTCGTAGAACCGGTGCAGGTCGTCCAGGGCGAGGTCGGAGGGGTAGTCGACGTTGCCGAACAGGCGGACCTGCGGCTTGTCGAGCACCTGGTGCAGGGCCGTCACGATGCCCTTGATGCGTGGGTGGTCGGGCGCGACGCCGTAGCGGATCAGACCGAACGGGGCGGGCATCCGCTCGAACAGGTCGATCGAGACGCCGGGCGTCTGGGCGGCGTCGGACTTCAGCAGGGCGTCGGCGGCGTAGATGCCGGCGGGGCCGGCACCGACGATCGCGACTCTGATCGGGCGGGGCATGCGGGGTCCTCCGGTCGGGCGCAGCGGGAGGTGGTCTGGACCCTTGCAGCCAACCCGGAGGTGGGGCGGGGGTGTAGCCGGTTCCGGTCTATGACGTCATAGAGAGGACCTATGGGTGGGCGGCCGGTCCGGGCGGGTGCCCGGGCCGACCGCGCGGCGTCCTCAGCTCCCGTCGGAGGGGGCCTGTGCCGGTACGGCGGTGCCGGTGCCGCCGGTTCCGCCGCCGGTTCCGCCGCCGGTTCCGCCGTCGGTGATGCGGGCGGCGGAGGCCTCGAAGAAGCGCAGCAGCTCCACCGGGAACGGCAGCACCAGCGTGGAGTTCTTCTCCGCCGCGACCTCGACCACCGTCTGCAGCAGCCGCAGCTGCATCGCCGCCGGAGTCTCGGCCATCTTGGTGGCCGCCTCGGCGAGCTTGGCCGCGGCCTGGAACTCGCCGTCGGCGGTGATGATCCGGGCCCGGCGCTCGCGGTCCGCCTCGGCCTGGCGGGCCATCGAGCGCTTCATCGAGTCGGGCAGGCTGACGTCCTTGATCTCCACCCGGTCGATGTGCACGCCCCAGCCGGTCGCCGGGCTCTCGAGCATGACCTCCAACCCCTGGTGCAGGTTCTCTCGGCCGGAGAGCAGGTCGTCCAGCTCGCTCTTGCCGATGATGGAGCGCAGCGAGGTCTGGGCGACCTGCAGCATGGCGAAGGCGTAGTTCTGCACGTCCACGGTCGCCTTGATCGGGTCGATCACACGGAAGTACAGCACCGCGTCGACACTGACCGACACGTTGTCCTTGGTGATGCCCTCCTGCGCGGGCACCGGCATGGTGACGACCTGGACGTTGACCTTGCGCATCCGGTCCAGCACCGGCAGCAGCATGGTGAGGCCCGGCTCGCGGACCCGCCCGCGCACCCGGCCGAGCCGGAAGACCACACCGCGCTCGTACTGCTGCACCACCCGCACGCCGGTCACCAGCCAGAGCAGGAGCACCACGGCGACGATCACGACAACTGGCACGATTCCGACCTCCCCCCGTCGCGGCGCAGCCGGGCCGGGACCGGAGTGGCCCTGTCGCACGGTGCGAGCCGCGCAGGACAGTATGCGCTCGGGGTGCCGGGCGTGACAGGCGTGTGCGCAGGGGTTTTGACGGATTTTCGGCGGGCCGGTCCTCCCGGGGGCCGGCAGGGCTCCCCGGTCGCCGGTGGCCCTCAGTGGGCGGCGGCCCGCTCGGGCTCCCGGACGGCCGGGGCCGGGGCCGGTTCGCCGCGGCGCGGTCGGCCCGCCACCGCGTTGAGCGCCGCGACGGCCAGGCCCAGGCCGAGCGCGACCAGCCAGGCGCGCCGCTGGTCGAGGTGCGGGCCGGCCGCGACCGAGGCGAGCACGGCCACCCCCAGGGTGTTGCCGAGCTGCCGGGAGGTGGTGGCCAGGGCGGAGGCCACGCCCGCCTGCTGCGGCGGCAGACCGGTCACCGCGGTGTGGGTGATCGGCGGGTTGACCAGGCCGATCCCCAGCCCGAGCACGAGGTACCCGGCGGCGTACGGCAGGTAGGCGTCGCCCCCGGACGCCAGCGCGAGCCGCCCGGAGCCCAGGGCCAGCAGCAGCCCGGAGCCCGCCAGCAGCCGGCGCGCCCCGACCACGTGGAGCATCCGGCCGCTCAGCGGCGACACCACGACGATCGCCAGCGTCGCCGGGAGCAGCGCGAGCCCGGTCTCCAGCGCGGAGGCGTGCCGCTGCTGCTGCCAGTACGCGCTGGACACGAACAGGAAGCCGGCCAGGATCGCGAAGACCAGCACCGCGCTGACCGTGGCGGCGGTGAAGGTCGGGCGGCGCAGCAGCGCGAGCGGGAACACCGGGTGCGCACGGCGCCGTTCGAACCTCGTCTGGCACCCGCGCCGGGACCAGGACCCGCTGCTGCGGCTGCTGCGCGAGAGCCTGGGCGCGCTCGCCGCGGAGCTCACGGGGGAAGGGGACGAGCCGCCGCACTGATTCCGAGATCCGGGGCGGTGCGCAACGACACGCACGGGCCGTGCTGTTGCTCGACTTGCCGCAGGCCGGGCGCTTGGATGGGTCCGCCCTGGTCAACCGGACGGACCCGTACCGGATTCCGCCCGGACGCGGCCCGAACGCCCCGGCAAGCCGAGGAGTCACCACCGTGCACGACACCCCCGACCCCGCCGTCGTGGCCCGCCGGATCGCCGAACGGTGCGAGCAGCTGGGCTTCAGCGAGGAGGAGCTGGCACGTCGGGCGGCGATGGCTCCCCGCTACCTGCGGCACCTGCTGGAAGCCGGTCCGGGCTTCGACCCGGCGGGCTTCGTCCGGATCGCCGCCGCCCTCGGCAGCAGCAGCGACGAGCTGCTGTCCGGGCGGGCCGACGCCCCGCCGGGAGAAGGCGGCCCCGGGCCCCGCCCCCGGCTGCAGAACCTCACCGATGCCGAGTGCTGGGAGCTGGTCGGCACCCACGGGGTCGGGCGGATCGGCCTGTCCGTCGAGCCGGGCCCAGTGGTCCTGCCCGTCAACTACGTGGTCGACCAGGCGTCCTTCGCCTACCGCACCGGCGAGCACGACGCCACCGCCCCGGACGAGGGCAGCGCGGTCTCCTTCCAGGTCGACCGCATCGACGAGTACCTCGGGCGCGGCTGGAGCGTCCTCGCCCTCGGCCCGGCCCACTACGTGGACGACCCGGCCGAACTCGAACGCCTGGCCGGTCTCCCCGGCGCCTCGCCGTGGGCGGGCGGCGACCGGCCGCGCTGGGTGCGGATCCGCCCGCAGGAGATCAGCGGCCGCCGCCTGGTCACGGGCTGACGTCCGTCGACCGTACGGTCATCCGACGGACGCGCCCCATCGTGGACCACCCCCGGAGGATCCACAGCCCTCCCGCTGCCGTTACCGCTGTCGTGTGGTCGGTGCGGATCGACACCCTGCGGAAGGTGTGTCGGAGGGCCGCAGGCCGTCCCCCGGGCCATAACTAGAAAATATGCCTGGCTGGAAGCTGTCCTTCTGCGCGACTGCCGCCGGCCTGGTGCTGGCCGGATCGCTCGCCGGTCCGTCGCCGGCTCGTTCGGAAACGACTTCCCGGCGGTGCGGTGCAACGTGGTGCCCGGCATCGGCGAGCTGTTCGTGATGCCGGCCCTGACCATGTCGGGCCCCTGCGACATCGTGCTCTGGGAGGCCGTGCCGGGCGGCCCGGCGGACGCCTTCGACGGGGTCCGAGACCCGGCCGAACACCTGCGGGTGACGCTGGAGTTGATGAAGACCTTCACACCTTCGGAGTGCGACCGCACCCGGTCCGGTGTCGAACTCACCGACAGCGGAGGCATCCTGGCCGGCCGCTTCACCCCGGTGGTCCGTCGCCCGGTCGGCGAACTGCCGGGCGGCGGCGCGGTGCTGGGCGTCGCGGTCGTGGTCGTCACCAACGACCCGATCACCGGCCAGGGCGCCAACAACGCCGCCAAGTGCGCGGCGGTCTACCTGGAGGCGATCCTCGCCCACGGCGACAAGCCCTTCGACCGGGACTTCCAGCAGGCCGCCTTCGACGCCTTCTGGGAGACCGCGGGCCCGGTCACCACCTGGTCCAACGCGATGCTCGCCCCGCCGCCCCCGTTCGTCCTCGACCGGCTCGTCGCGGCGGGCGGACACCAGGCGGTGGCCGACCGGTTCGCGAACAACTTCAACGACCCGGCGGACGTGGAGCGGTGGTACCTCGACGCGGACAAGGCGGCCGCCTACCTGGCCTCGGTCACGGGGGAGGGATGAGCCGGCAACCGATCCGATAACCGAACGGTCAAATCTTCCCAAGTCCCGTGCGAAGGCACGTCGATCATGGTGGGTTCGTGTCAACCCCTCACCGAAGGGGGTATTCGGCTCGGAACACGAGCGGTACGGACAGACGGACAACAGGAGACACGTGGTGGCGGTCGACGGGGGCAACATGGCCCAGGCTGTGATCGATACGGCGTACAACGAGCGCAAGCGGCTGCACACCGGCCGCAGCCGGACCACCGCCGTGGTCGTCCTGGGGCTCCTGGCCGCGGTCGGGCTCTTCCTGGCCCTGGTGGTCGGCAAGTCGGACCCGGACTCCCCTCCCACCTGCGACGGCCACACCATGACCCGGCACAGCGAGTGCCGGATCTGGTCCAACCACGGCGGCGGGGGCACCTACTCCTACGACGAGATGATCGACCGCCGGGAGTCCTCGAACGGCACGTGGCGGGTCGTCGGCTTCGGCGGCGCCGCCCTCGCCCTCGTCCTGATGGCGGTCTCCTTCAACAAGCTGAACCCGAACCGCCCCTGGGGCACCCCGGTCAGCGCCGCCTGCCCGCGCTGCCGGGAGCTGAACCTGCGGGAGAAGCTCACCGTCCACAGCGTCACCAAGGGGCGTACCACCTACCGCTACAGCGGCATCGTCACCCTCTGCACCCCGGCCTGCGGCTTCTCCACGATCCGCCAGCGCTGACCCGCCCCGGCCGCGCGGGCGCCGCCCCGGACGGGGCCCGAATAGGCCGTCCGGCTCCCACCTACTACGCTCGATCCCGATCGAACACACGATGGGGTGGACCGAGTGAGCAGGTGGGAGCGGGCGCTGGACGCGGCCGACGTACACGACCCGGGGCTGCGGGCCGACTACGACCGACAGCGCCGACAGGTCACCCGGTACAAGCGGGAGGTCACGCTGGCGGCCGGCCTGCTGCTGCCGGACCGCATGGTCCCGCCCGTGATCGCGGCAGCCGCCTTCATGCACCGCACCGACACCCTCCTCGACAGCGGCCCGCTCCCCGAGCGCCGGGCCGCGTCCGCCCGCTGGCAGCGGGAGGTCACCGCGAGCCTCGTCGCCGGGCGCACCGACAACCCCGAGCTGCGCCCCCTGCTGCACAGCATCGGCGCGCACCCCGTCCTGCGCGACCGGGTGCTGGACTTCCTCGCCGCGACCGACGCGGACCTCGACTTCACCGGGTTCGCCACCGAGGAGGAGTACCAGGCCTACGTGGACGGGTACTCGCTGCCCGGCTTCATGGTCGTCGCCGCACTGCTCGGCCCGGACGGCGACCAGAGCGCCTACCGCGCCCGCTGCCGCACCTACATCGACGCCAGCCAGCGACTCGACTTCGTCAACGACCTCGCCGAGGACCTGGCCGAGGGGCGGCTGACCATCCCCGAGCAGACCCTGAGGGAGCACGGCGTCACCCGGGACGACCTGGAACAGGCCCGCGACCTGCCGCCGGTACGGGCGCTGCTCGGCCGGCTGCTCGACCGGG
This sequence comes from Kitasatospora sp. NPDC023120, assembly GCF_055560835.1. NCBI lineage: Bacteria > Bacillati > Actinomycetota > Actinomycetes > Kitasatosporales > Streptomycetaceae > Kitasatospora > Kitasatospora sp. NPDC023120. The sequence continues at coordinate 167,978 of NZ_JBVHHY010000012.1, forward strand.
TCGACCGCACCCTCGCCGAGGGCCGGGAGGTCGTCGACCTGGTGCCGGCCGCCCACCGGCCGATGGTCCGGTGCATCGTCGGGGTGGACGAACTCGTCAGCGCCGCCGCCCGCGCCGACCGGGGCGCGCTGCTGCGCCGCTCCGCGAGCCCCGCCAAGGGTGCCGCGCTGCGGCTGCTCGCCCGGGAGTACCTCCGGGCCCGGCGGCTGCGCGGCTGACGGGACCGGTCGTGTCCGCCGACCTGTGGGCGCAGTCGTCTACGCGCGTCACATGGCTGACGTTTCGTCAGAAGCCGGTCCGGGTAGGTGAATCGGGTCCGCAGCGGGGAGCGGGCGGGGACGGCCGCCCCGCGAGATCGCGACCGGGGGCGGGTCCGGTGGGCGAACTCTACCCCGGCCGACACATCTTGAACGCATCCACCCCCCTGGCCGTCGTCCAGTGCCTGCCGCGCCCGAATCCGGACGTGGCGGGCGACAGGCGCGCTGTCCTGCGCGTGTCCTGCACGTGTCCTGGACGCGATTGTCGTCACCGAACGTCTCGCCCTGGCGTCGCTGCGTATCCGGAGAGGCCGCATCTGTGGTGCCTGTGTTCAGGAAGATAACGAAAATGTCCCACGTGATCACGTCTTGGATTTACTTCTTGACTCCATCTGGCATGTGCGGGTTGACTCCTCCCACCCCGCCGCACTGTCGCGGCGACGTCAGGGAGGCACCCCCACCATGAACGCAACGATGCGTCGCGCCGTTATCGCCACCGCAGCCGTCTCGATGGCCCTGTCCATGGCCGCCTGCGGCAAGGCCGGCGGCGACAAGAAGGACTCCGCCGCCTCCGGCGACACGAAGTCCATCGGCCTGCTGCTGCCCGAGAACGCGTCCTCGACCCGTTACGAGTCCTTCGACCGCCCGTTCATCGAGGCGAAGGTCAAGGCCCTGTGCGCGGACTGCAAGGTGCTCTACAACAACGCCGAGGGCAGCGCGTCGAAGCAGAAGCAGCAGTTCGACACCCTGATCGCCCAGGGCGTGAAGGTCATCGTCCTGGACGCCTTCGACGCCACCTCCACCCAGGCCTGGGTCAAGGAGGCCGCCGCCAAGGGCGTCAAGGTCGTCGCCTACGACCGCCTGGCCACCGGCCCGGTCGCCGCCTACGTCTCCTTCGACAACGAGAAGGTCGGCGAACTCCAGGGCCAGGCCCTGGTCGACGCCCTCGCGGGCAAGGCCGCCGACGCCAACGTCGTCATGATCAACGGCGACGACGCGGACCCGAACGCCGGCCAGTTCAAGGCGGGCGCGCACAAGGTGCTCGACGGCAAGGTGAAGAAGGTCGTCTACGAGCAGTCGGGCGAGTGGAAGCCCACCGTCGCCGGCCAGAAGATCGGCGCCGCGATCACCGAGCTCGGCAAGGACGGCTTCCAGGCCGTCTACTCCGCCAACGACGGCATGGCCGGCGCCATCATCACCCAGCTCCAGGGCGCGGGCATCAAGGTCCCGGTCGGCGGCCAGGACGCCGGCCTCGACGCCGTCCAGCGCCTCGTCAGCGGCGACCAGGCCTACACCATCTACAAGGCGTACAAGCCGCTCGCCGAGAACGCCGCCGAGCTGGCCGTCGACCTCCTGCAGGGCAAGGACGTCAAGTCCGTGGCCTCCTCCAGCGTCGACAGCGCCACCGACAAGGGCATCCCGGCCAAGCTGCTCGACCCCAAGGTCGTCACCAAGGCCAACATCAACGACACCGTCATCGCCGACGGCCTCTACAAGGTCGCCGACATCTGCACCGCGGACTACGCCGCCGCCTGCGCCGCCGCCGGCCTGAAGTAACACCGCCGGGCGGAGCTCCCCACCTCCCCGGGGAGCACCGCCCGCCCCGGGCGGCGGGCCCAGTGCCCGCCCCGGCAACCCCTTTTCGACGCTCACCCGCCCGCCCCGCCCGGCGTGCGGGCCACCCCGGCCGCCCACCCACCATCACGGCGCGCGCGGGAAGAAGGAGATGGTTCACGTGACAGGCGCGCCCGTACTGGCGTTGCGCGGGGTCCACAAGCGCTTCGGCGCGGTCCAGGCACTGACCGACGTGCACCTGGAGGTCCACGCAGGCGAGGTGGTGGCCCTGGTGGGCGACAACGGCGCCGGAAAGTCCACGCTGGTGAAGACCATCGCCGGCGTCCACCCGATCGACGAGGGGACGATCGAGTGGGAGGGGCAGCCGGTCTCCATCGGCCGCCCGCACGACGCCCAGGCCCTCGGCGTCGCCACGGTCTACCAGGACCTCGCGCTCTGCGACAACCTCGACGTGGTCGGAAACCTCTTCCTCGGCCGCGAGTTGAAGCGCTTCGGCACCCTCGACGAGGTCGCCATGGAGAAGCGCGCCCGCGAGCTGCTGGACACCCTCTCCATCCGCATCCCGAGCGTGCGCATCCCCATCGCCGCCCTCTCCGGCGGCCAGCGCCAGGTGGTCGCGATCGCCCGCGCCCTGGTCGGCGACCCCAAGATCGTCATCCTGGACGAGCCCACCGCGGCCCTCGGCGTCGAGCAGACCGCCCAGGTCCTCGACCTCGTCGAGCGCCTGCGCGACCGCGGCCTCGGCGTCATCCTGATCAGCCACAACATGGCCGACGTCAAGGCCGTCGCCGACACCGTCGCCGTCCTGCGCCTGGGTCGCAACAACGGCGTCTTCGAGGTGGCGGACACCTCGCACGAGGAGATCATCTCCGCCATCACCGGCGCCACCGAGAACGCCGTCACCCGCCGCCAGGCACGACTCGCGGAGGAAGCGAAGTGACCACCGAGAACACCACCGACCAGGTCGTCGGTCAGCCTGCCGAGCAGCCCGCCGACCAGCCCGCCCCGGCCGCGCCCGCGGTCGACCCCCGGCTGCTGGTCCGCGAGGCCGGATTCGCCGGCTACCTCGCCGAGTTCAAGCGGAAGATGAAGAACGGCGACCTCGGCTCCGTGCCGGTCGTCCTCGGCCTGATCCTCATCGGCGTCATCTTCCAGAGCATCACCGGCGACTTCCTCAACGCCGACATCCTCACCAACATCACCAAGTGGATCGCCGGCCCCGGTCTGATCGCCGTCGGCATCGTCTTCGTGCTCCTCCTCGGTGAGATCGACCTCTCGCTCGGCTCCGTCGCCGGCGTCTCCGCGGCGATAGCCGCCGTGCTGTCCGCGCGCTCCGGCTACAACGAGTGGCTCTCCTGCCTCATCGCGATCGCCGCCGCCGTCGCCATCGGCGCCCTGCACGGCTTCTTCTTCGCCAAGATCGGCGTCCCGGCCTTCGTCGTCACCCTCGCCGGCCTGCTCGCGTGGAGCGGCCTGCAGCAGTACGTGCTGGGGGACAAGGGCACCGTCAACGTCGTCAACGACGGCGTCCTGGCCAACCTGGACACCTACTTCCTCGGCGACGGCGACATCGCCTACACCTGGGGCCTCGCCGTCCTCGGCATCGCGCTCTTCGCCGCCGGGCAGCTCCTGGACGCCCGCCGCCGCACCGCCGCCGGGCTCGCCGCGCGCCCCATGAGCGAGATCGCGCTGCGCACCGGCGTCCTGGCCGTCCTCGCGCTGACCACCGCCTACATGCTCAACCAGGACCGCGGCCTGCCGCTGCCCCTGCTGGTCTTCCTGGCGGTCGTCGTCATCACCGACTTCGTCCTGCGCCGCACCGGCTACGGCCGGAAGATCTTCGCCGTCGGCGGTGGCGTGGAGGCGGCCCGCCGCGCGGGCATCAACGTCGCCTGGATCCGGATCTCGGTCTTCATGATCTCCGCCGGCATGGCGGCCCTCGGCGGCCTGTTCATCGCCTCGCAGCAGGGCTCCGCCGACAAGCTCCTCGGCGGCGGCAACGTCCTGATGAACTCCATCGCGGCGGCCGTCATCGGCGGCACCAGCCTGTTCGGTGGGCGCGGCAAGACCTGGTCCGCGCTGCTCGGCATCCTGGTCATCCAGTCGATCATCACCGGCCTCGACCTGGTCCACGTCGACCAGGCCATCCAGTACATGATCACCGGCGCCGTCCTGCTCGCCGCCGTCGTCCTGGACTCCGTCTCCCGCCGCACCCGCAAGACCGCCGCGCGCTGACCCGTCATCGCCCGCGGCACGGGCCGGCCCGGTACCCACCCCCTCGGGTACCGGGCCGGCCCGTTCGCGTCGTAGCCGCGGACACACGCGGTGTCCACAAACGGAACCACCCTTTGACGTAGACGGATCGTCGGCTCCGTCGCGGCCCTGTGACGGCCTGTCGGGCGTGGCTAGCATGAGGCAGCTCCACCACAGGTTCCAACGACAAGAACCATAGGGAGGACAGCCATGTGCGTAGTGGTGACTGACATCCGTGACGCCGGCCTGCTGGACATCGACGAGGACACCATCGTGTTCGAGGACGAGCTCGACGCGGACCTCACGCCGGTCGCGTGTCTCGCCGACCCGTGGGTCACGTACGTCCCGACCCGCTTCCCCTGCAACCCGGACTTCTGATCCCGGCGATCCGACAGGCAGCAGGCGGAACCGGGGGAGGGGCGGACCGTTGAGCGCACCACCCGACCCCGGCTCCGCCGACGGGCTGCGGCGCCGCGTCGAGGCGCTCGCCGCAGCCACCGCCGTCCCGCGCGGGCCGCTGCGCACCGACGGACAGTGGTGGTACCTCCGGGACCCGCGGATGCCGGACCCGGCCCACGGCTGGAAGCTGCACGTCTCCACCCGCCCCGGCACCCTCGCGGACCTGCTGGACGTGGTGGTTCCGATCCTGCTGCGCCACACCTGCGACCTGAAGTTCGCGCACAGCGCCGCAGTGCTGCAGGAGCTCAACAGCGGCCGGCACGGCGCCGCCGCCGTCGGGAAGGCCGTGACGGTCTACCCCGGGCAGGACGAAGTCCACGCGCTGGGACAGGAGTTGGCCCAGGCGCTGACCGGATGGGCCGGCCCCGGGGTGGTCAGCGACCGCCGGATCCGGCCGGACTCCCCGGTCTACCTCCGCTACGGTCCGTTCCGGGTCACCCAGGACAAGGCGGAGCGCGGCATGACCGGCCCCGACGGCTCGCTGTTCCCGGGCCTGGCCGAGGCCCGCTACCGCCAACCGCCCTGGGCCGACGACCCGTTCACACCGCACGACGCCCCCGCCCGGACGGCGACCACCCGGGTCGGCGACGGGCGCTACCGCATCACCGCGGGCATCACCCGCGCCCCGAGCGGCCACGTCTACCGCGCGATCGAACTCGCCACCGGGCGCGAGGTGGTGGTCAAGCAGGCCCGGGCCTTCGTCGCCGAGGACGGCGCCGGCACCGACGCCCGCGGCCGACTGCGGCACGAACGCCGGGTGCTCGCCGCACTGGCCGGGGTGCCCGGGGTGCCGCCGCTGGTCGACTACTTCCGGCACGGCACCGACGAGTACCTGGTCAGCGGCGCCTGCGGGCGGCGCGACCTGCGGCGGGAGGTCCTGACCTCCGGTCCGTACACCGCCGCCGCGGATGCCTCCGGCCGCGACGGGTGGCGGCTGGCACGCGGGCTGCTGCGGATCCTGGACGCGGTGCACGCGCGCGGCGTGGTGGTCTGCGACCTCAAACCCGCGAACGTCGTGCTCGACCACGACGGCCGCGCCTGCCTGGTCGACTTCGGGGTGAGCGCCCTGGCCGGCGACCGCCCACCCGGCGCCACCGCCGGATACGGCCTGCCGGGCGCCACCGGCGACGACCCGACCGAGGACCACTACGCGCTGGGCACCACCCTGCACTACGCCCTCACCGGCCTCGACCCCGTCGTGATCGACCCCGACCCCGCGACCAACCGCGACCGCACGCTCGCCTGCCTGCGCGCCGCCCTGCCCGAGGCCGAGACCGACCCGCTGGTCGGCCTGGTCGCCGGGCTGCTGAGCCTCGACCCGGCGCAGCGCGCCAAGGCGGCAGCGGGACTGCGCGGCGGCGCTGCCGTTGCCGCACTCGTACGGCGCCGGGCGGAGCGGCCCGGGCGGGCGCTGCTGGACGAGGCCCTCGAGCACACCGTCACCACCTGTGTACGGATGGCCCGCGAGCTGGTCACCGCCGACCCAGGCGCGGAGCGCCCCCGTACCCTCCTCTCCCTCTACGACGGCGCGGCCGGGCTCGGCCTCGAACTGCTGCAGCACCCGGACCGCCCCGACGCCCGCTCCGCCGCCACCGACCTGGCCCGCTGGACCGCGGGCCACCCGGCCCTCGTCCACCTGGACGCATCGCTGTACCAGGGCCGCACCGGCGTCGAACTGTTCCTCGCGGAGGCGGCGGCCGCGCTCGGGACGGCACCGCTCCCGTCCGGACCGGGCGTGGGGACGGGCGTGGGGACGGACCAGATCGCCGGTGCGGCCGGGATCGGCACCGGGCACCTGCTGATCGCGGCCGTCGGCTCGGGAGCCGGCGCGTCGGAGGTCATCGGGTCGGAGGTCGTGAGCTCGGAGGCCGACCGGTACCGCGCGGTCGCCGCCCGCTGCGCCGTCCGGCTGACGACCGGACCGCTCGACCATCCCGAGGACCCGCCCAACCCCGGCACCGCCGCCCTCGCGGAAGGCTTCGCCCACGGCCGCGCGGGCGTCGCCCACTTCCTGCTCGCCATGCCCGACGAGGCGTCACAGCGCACCGCCCGCCGGATCGTCGACGGCCTCGCGGCCGACCTCCCCCGGATCGCGGACGCCGCCCGCCGGCCCGGCGCGACCCGCCGCTACCTCGCGTGGTGCCGGGGACTCGCCGGACTCGGCACCCTGTTGGTCCAGGCCGGTCTGCGGTACGGCGACGACGACCTGATCGCCCTGGCCGCCGAAGCCGCCGACACCTGCCGGGAACTCGCCCCCAGAACCGCCGAGGTCTTCCGCTGCTGCGGCCTGGCCGGCGTCGGGGACCTCCTGGTCGACCTGGCCGTGGCCACCGGCGACGCGCGCCACTGGACCGCCGCCGAAGACCTCGCGCACCTCGTCCTCACCCGCGCCGGCGGCCCGCCGACGCGGCCGGTCTTCGCCGGCCGGCAACCCGACGTCGAGGCCCGCGCATGGGCGGTCGGCACACCCGGCGTCACCACCTTCCTGCGCCGCCTGTCCCGCCGCGGCGGCCCGGTGCCCGGACTGCTGCCGCTGCGCTGAGTACTCGCCCAGTGCCCGGTCAGCACGGCGGACATCAGCAGCCTGCGGTACGCCATGGTCGGCGCACCACCGCTCCCGACGAGGTCTACCTGGGCGCGCCGGGCTGGCCCGACGTCCGCGTCCGTACCGGTAGGGTGTCGTGTTCGATCGCCAACTACGGTGCACGGGACGGGAACCCGTAGAGTGCGTGGTATGTCGGACGACGAACTGCGGCGGATCAACGCCTTCCTGGCCGGCTTCGCCCGCCGACGGGCCGAGCGCACGGTGGAACTCCCGGGCGGGTTCGCGGTGTTCGACGACCGCTTCGCGGGCTCGTGGTCGAACAACCAGGTCGTCGTGGACCGGACGGACGCGGAGCCGGACACCCTGCCGGGGCTCGTCGACGAGGTGATGGGAGAGCGGCCGTTCCGCATCGTGTCCGTGCTGGACGGGGAGTTCGGCGAGGCGTGCGCCGCGCCGTTCGAGCGGGCCGGGTACCGGCACAGCACCTACCTGGTGATGCTGCACACCGGCCGCACCCCCGCCGCCGACGACGGCCGCACCGTCGAGGAGGTCGACCTGGAGGCGCTCCGCGAGCCGCTGGCGGCGAGTTGGCGTGCGGCGCTCCCGGACGCTGACGAGGAGGTGATCCGCCTGCTGGTCGACCGGCGGGTTGCCTCCCGGCGAGGCGCCGAGCGCGTCCGGTTCCTCGGCGCGCGGGCGGAGTACGGCGAGGTGGCCGCTTGGGCGGACCTCTACCTCGAACCCGCCCTCGGGATCGCCCAGGTCGAGGACCTGATGACCGCCGAGGCACACCGTCGGCGCGGCCACGCCGACGCCGTCCTGGCCGCCGCCCTGCACCGCGCGGCGGGAGCCGGCTGCGCCACGCGCTTCCTGATCGCGGAGTCCGACGACTGGCCGAGGAGCTGGTACGCCCGCCGGGGCTTCGAGGTCATCGGGCACACTCACGGCTTCGAGCGCACCTGACGCCGAGCCCACCGACCTCAGCCGACCGGCCACTCCCCGCGTCCGGCCAGGTCCAGGACCAGGGCGGCGATGTTCCACGCGTCGTCGTCGCCCCGGTGGTGGCGGCCCTCCAGCGGGAGGCCGGCGAAGGCGAGGGCCTGGGCCATGCCGGGGCGTCGGCGCAGCCGGTACGAGGCGGTGAAGGGGATCTTCGCGTTGGTGTGGTGCCGTCCGAAGGGGTACGTGGTGCCGGTGTCGCGGCACTGTCGGGTGAATTGGTTGCGGTCGTAGTCGCCCCAACTGGCCCAGGGCAGTGAGCCCGTCCGGTGCTGGGCCTTCAGTGTCCGGCAGGCCTCGGCGAAGGAGAGGCCCCCGTCCACCTCGGCCTGGGTCAGCCCGGTCAGCTCGGTGCAGAACGGGCTCACCTCCGAGCGGGCCGGGCGCACTAGCAGCCGGTGCTTGGCGAGGCGCTCGCCGGCGCGCAGGTCGACCACGGTGAGTCCGATCTCGATGATCTCGCTCACCTGCCCGGGCGGTGGCTGTCCCTCCCAGCAGGTCGCTTCGACATCGACCACGTTCAGCAGGTGCTCGTTGACGTTCATGAGGGGAGATCGTAGGAACCTCCCGGCCCCCGGGGCATCCGGATTTCGCCGCCCGTGGCCTGCGGCGCGGTGGGGTTGTGCGCGTCAGTCCGCGAGGCCCAGGGGGTCGGGAGCGGTGTCCAGCAGCTCGGGGCCGTTGTTGCGGACGCTGTTGACCGCGGTGGGGACCGCGCGCACGCGCAGCTCCCCGTCCGCGGGGCGGCGCAGGAGGTGGTGGAGTTCGGCGGGGTCGACGTGGGCGGGGGAGAGCCAGCCGGGGAGGTCGTCGGGGGCGATGGTGAGGGGCATCCGGTCGTGGACGCGGCCGGCGCTGTCGGTGGCGTCGGTGGTGATGACGGTGGCGGTGGCGAGCCAGGCGAGCGGGTCGTCGTCGGCGCGGGTGCGGTCGCGCCAGAACTCGTAGAGCCCGGCCATCAGCATCACGCCGCCGGTGCTGAGGAAGTACGGCTGCTTGTACTTCTTGCGGTCGGCGGTGGCGGGGACCTCGCGCCACTCGAAGTAGCCGTCGGCGGGGATGACGCAGCGACGGGCGGCGAAGGCCTTGCGGAAGGCGGGCTTGGTGTCGACGGTCTCCGAGCGGGCGTTGATCATGCGGGCGCCGCCGGACGGGTCCTTGGACCAGGACGGGACCAGTCCCCAGCGCAGCGGGCGCAGTTGGCGCAGCACCTCGCCGGTGTCCCGGTCGACGCGCTCCAGGACGGCGGGGACCGGGTCGGTGGGCGCGACGTTCCAGCTCGGCGCGAAGGTCTCGGCCGGGTCCCAGCGGAGCTCTCCGAGCAGCGAGACGAGGTCCTGGGGCGTGGTGGTGGAGACGAAGCGGCCGCACATGCCCCCAGCCTGCCACCCGGGACGGACAACCGGGGCGCACCCCGCGGGTTCAGCGCGGCGCCCGGCCTGCGGGGGGCTGGCCTGCGGGGGGCTGGTCTCCGTGGGGCTGGCCTGCGTGGGACTGGCCTCCCGAGGTGTGGCCTCCCGGGGTGTGGCCGAAGGTGCGGCGGAAGACGTCGATGAAGGCGCTGGCGGAGGCCCAGCCGCAGCGGTGGGCGACGGCGGTGACCGGCATTCCCTCGGCGAGCAGGACGAGGGCGTGGTGCAGCCGCAGCTGGGTGCGCCACTGGGGGAAGGTCATGCCGAGGTCAGCGCGGAAGAGCCGGGAGAGGGTGCGCTCGCCGGCGCCGACGGCCCGCCCGAGCGCGGCGAGGGTACGGCGGTCGGCGGGGTCGGCCTCCAGCAGGGCGCACACGGCGCGCAGCACGGGCGTGGCGGGGGTGGGCAGGTGGAGCGGCTGCTGCGGCGAGGCGCGCAGCTGGTCCAGCAGGACGGCGCGCAGCCGGGCGTATTCGGGGCTGTGGTCCTCGGGGCTGTGGTCCTCGGGCCCGCGGGTGTAGGCGACGATCAGCTCGCGCAGCAGTGGTCCGACGGCGAGGACGGTCGGCCGGTCGAGGGCGAGCGGGTTCTCGGTGGCGGGCAGGCCGACGAGGTGGAGTTCCAGTTCGCCGTGGGCCTGGTGGGCGTGGACGGTACCGGCCGGGATCCACAGGGCGCGGTTGCCGGGGGCGACCCAGGAGCCGGCGTCGGTGGTGATGGTCAGGACGCCGCGGGCGGCGTAGGCGATCTGGTGGTCGTCGTGCCGGTGTGCGTCGATCTCGCCGCCGGGCGGCAGGAGTTGGGCGCGGGTCGGGGCGACGGGATCATGGCGGATTCTCGGCATTGTCTGGCAGATTATCGGAAGTCCGACAGGGGGCCCCGCAGCGAGCATGGCGGAATGCCGAAGCGAACACACGAGAAGCCGACGCGATCACACGAGAAGCCGAAGCGGACCCACGACCACCGGTCGATCCTCCTGCTCTCCGTCGGGCATGCCTGCGTGGACGTCTACCAGGGCGCGGTGGCGGCCCTGGTGCCGTTCTTCGCGGCCGAGCGCCACTACGGCTACGCCGCCGTGTCCGGGGTGGTGCTCGCCGCCTCGCTGCTGTCCTCGGTGGCGCAGCCGCTGTTCGGGGCGCTCACCGACCGCCGTCCGCTGCCCTGGCTGCTGCCGGCGAGCACCCTGCTGGGCGGGGCGGGCATCGCGCTGAGCGGGGTGAGCGGCTCGTACGGGCTGACGCTCGCCTTCGTGGCGCTGTCCGGGGTGGGGGTGGCGGCGTACCACCCGGAGTCGGCCCGGGTGGCGCGGCTGGCGGCGCAGCGGTCGCGGGGCGGTCGGGGCGGCCACCGGGGGATGGCCTGGTTCTCGCTAGGCGGCAACCTGGGCTTCGCGGCGGCGCCGCTGCTGGTCGCCGCCGTGGTCGGGACCGGGGGGTTGCGGCTGACGCCGCTGCTGGTGCTGCCGGCGCTCGCGGGCACCGCGCTGTGCCTGCCGGTGCTGCGCGAGCTGGAGCGGAGGCGCGCGGCCGGGGCGGAGGCACCGCGGCCGCAGACGGCGGACGACCGGGCCGCCTTCGTGCGGCTGTCGCTGGCAGTGGTGTGCCGTTCGATCGCTTTCGTCGGGCTGAGCACCTTCCTCTCGCTGTTCGTCACCCAGCGCCTGGGCGGCGGGGCGGCGGCGGGCACCGCGGCGCTGGTGGTGCTGTACGCGGGCGGCGCGGTGGGCTCGGTGCTGGGCGGCGCGCTGGCGGACCGGTGGGGGCGGGTCGCGGTGGCCGGGTGGTCGTACCTGGTGGCGGCGGTCGCGGTGGCCGGGGTGCTGCTGGTGCCGGGCCCGGCGCTGTACCTGTTCGTGGCGCTGACCTCGGCGGGGCTGTACGTGCCGTTCTCGCTGCAGGTCACGCTGGGGCAGGACTACCTGCCGTCGCGGATCGGCACGGCGAGCGGGATCACCCTCGGGCTGACGGTCAGCATCGGCGGCCTGGTGGGCCCGCTGATCGGCAGCCTCGCGGACGCGACCTCGCTGCGGACGGCGCTCCTGCCGCTGGTGCTGATGCCGGTGCTGAGCTGGGCGCTGTTCCGGAGGCTGCCCGAGCCGGTCGTGCCCGAGTCCGTGGAGCCCGAGTCGGAGCCGGAGCGGGTGTTGCCGGAACACGTCGGGCCGGACGCGGTGGATCCCGTGCGGAGGCCGGCGGCGCGGGTCAGGCCGTGACCGCCGCGACGACCTCCGCGTAGGCCTCGAACAGCCGTGGCGCGCCCGGCCTGGGGTCGGCGAGCAGCAGTGCCCAGCAGCGGGCGACCAGCTCGCGGGCCTCGGTGCCGGGCCACGGCTGTACCTCAGCGGAGCCGTCCGTCCTCCGTCCACGGACGCAGCTTCTCCGGGTTGCGGACCGCCCAGATGCGGGTGATGCGGCCGTCGTCCACGCCGAACGCCGCCACGGTCGCGGTGACGCCCCTGTGCTGGGCGACCAGGCCGGGCCGGCCGTTGACCGACCGCTCCAGGAGCGTCAGCCCGGGCGCCTTGTCGGCGATGTGGATCAGGTACTGGGCGATCCGCTCGGCGCCCAGGACGGGGCGCAGGACGGCGCCGACCATCCCGCCGCCGTCGGCGGTCATCGTGGCGTCGGGAGCGAGCAGCCCGACCAGGGCCCGGATGTCCCTCGCCTCCCAGGCCTCCTTGAAGTGCCGTACCAGACCTGCCTGTCCGGCTCTGGGTGCCGTCGGAGCCTGCGCGGCGCGCACCCGCCGGCGTGCGGAGGACGCGAGCTGCCGGCAGGCCGCCGGGGTCCGCCCGACGATCTCGGCGACCTCGGGGAAGGGGTAGCGGAAGACGTCGTGCAGGATGAACGCCACCCGCTCGGCCGGCGTCATCGCTTCCAGCACGACGAGGAAGGCCATGTTCACCGACTCGTCCAGGGTGACCCAGTCGGCGGGGTCGGACGGCTCCTCACTGCCGCCGCCGGGCCAGCCGACCCACTCCGTGCGGTCCGGCAGGGGTTCGGGGATCCACTCGCCGACGTAGCGCTCGCGCCGTGCCCGCGCCGACCCGAGCAGGTCCAGGCAGACCCGGGTGGCCACCGTGGTCAGCCAGGCACCGGGGGAGGCGATCGCCTCCTGCCGCTCCCTCGGCATCGCGTACCAGCGGGCGTACGTCTCCTGCACGGCGTCCTCGGCCTCGGCCAGGGAGCCGAGCAACCGGTAGGCGAGGTTGATCAGCTGCCGCCGCTCGCCGACGACGGCGCTCAGGTCCGGCTCGGATGGGGTGTTCATGGTCGGGCCCGCTCCCTGGTCCTGAGGTGTTTTCCGCTCTCGACGCTCTCGACGCTCTCGACGCTCTCGCCGTTCCGACGAAACGGCGCACCGCGCCGTGGGACCGGACTCCCACCTCACACTTGGCGGTCCCACGTCGTCGGATGACCGAGACACTAACGATCACCGCCGCGAGGCAGAAGAGGGGACCGCGCCATGGCCATACCGACGACAACAGCAGGACCGCGCAGCCACACCTTCCTGAGGGTCGCCATCGCCCTGCAGACCGCAGCAGTCTTCTTCCAGGCGGTCACGGCCGGCCTGTTGCTCTCCACCTCCTACGGCGAGACGCTGCACGGCGTCGGGGCCCGCGTGATGTACGGCGCGTCGATGCTGTACGTGCTCGCCGCGATCCTGGCCTGGCGCCCGGGCGGTGGATCGCCCCGCCCGATCCTGTACTCGACCGGCTTCCTGCTGCTCGCCTCGGCGCAGGTGGTCCTGGGCATCGCGCACGTGCCGTCGGTGCACGTCCCGGTGGGCGTGCTCATCTTCGGCCTGAGTATGGCAGCACTGGTCCGGGCACCGGCCGCCCGCGTCGCGCAGGCGGCCGGTGCCCGGACCGGGGGGCTCAGGAGCTGAGCGTCCACCTCTGCCCGGCGGGCGGGTCGGTGGTGACGGGCGTGCCGGGGGCGGCGGAGGAGACGCCGAGGGCGAGTCCGGTGGCGACCACGGTGAGGCCGAGGGCGTCGGTGGCCGGGTCCTGCGTCACCTTCCACTCCTGCCAGGGGTTCCCCGGCGCGAGGTCGAGCAGGTAGGCGCTGTTCCCGGCGCAGGCCCCGGCCGAGAGCGCGGTGTGGCGGTGGGTCGCGGTGTCGCAGCCGTCGGTGATCCGCACCGTGCCGTCCGGGTTGCGGGTGAACGTCCACTGCTGCGCCGGGTCCCCGGCGCGCACCGGCTCCAGGTCCGCGATCGAGGTGAGCGGCGAGCCGCAGGAGCCGGAGACGCTCAGTGCCAGGCCGCCGGCGGTGGTCAGCACGTGGTAGCGGCCGTCGTCGACCACGCCCGACGCCCCGCCGGTCGACTGCGCGGTGAGCCGGTAGAGTGCCGCGCCGTGCGGGGGCAGGGAGGCGCCGAGCGGGCCGGTGACGGTCGAACTCGCTCCCGTCCACAGCTCCTTGGCGCGGTAACCGGAGCCGGTGAGCCCGAGTTCGGTGAGGCTGGTGCCCACCGTCCGGGCGGCCGACGGGTCCTGGTTGACCAGCAGGACGGCGGTGTCCCCATTGGCCAGCGGCCGCTTGAGCACCAGCGGTGCCCGCCCGTCGGCAGGCCGCGTGCCGACCAGGGTGGCGGGTTCGGCCAGGCTGTCCTGGTCGATGGCGACCACCTCGCGGTTCTTCAGGATCGCGAGGCTCGCCGCGCTGATCCCGGTGGACCAGCTGTAGCCGTCGGCGCTGTGCCGGGACTGTTCGGCGGTGCGCAGGTCGGCGCCGGAGATCAGCGGTGCGGCGAGCATGGCCAGGACCGAGGTCTCGGTCCGGGACTCGTCGTCGGTGAACGGCTTGTGGCAGGGGCAGGTGTCGGTGGTGCCGTACAGGCCGTAGACGTCCTGCCAGCCGGTGAACATCATGTCGAGGTCGTTCCAGCTGCCCGGGCGGACGTTGCCCGGGTACTGCAGCGCGGTCCGCAACTGTCCGTTCCAGAGCACCCCGTCGAGCTCGCTGTCCCGGTCGCCGCCGATCCGGCACAGGTTCGCGACCTGGCCGCACCAGACGCCGGTCGGCGCGTAGCCGGGCGCCTGGAAGGGGGCCGTCCCGGCCGCCCGGACGACCGGGTCGGTGCGGGCCGGGTCGTCGGCGGCGAGCAGGTACGGCACACCGGTGTGCACGGGCTGGGCGGAGACGCTGAGGGTGACCCTGGGGCGGCCCTGGGCGGCGGAGGCGGCGTCCAGGGCGTGCTGGAAGGTCTGCACCCGGGCGTAGACGGAGCGGGTCAGCTCCTTGCCCTCGCCCTGCGTGCCGTAGTCGTGCCCGTCCGGACCGACGATGCGCGGGCCGTACGGGCAGTCGTCGTACTTGACGAAGTCCACGCCCCAGGCGACGAAGTCGGCCGCGTCGGTGCTCTCGTGGCCGAGGCTGCCGGGGTGCATCTGGCAGGTGACGTAGGTGTCGGTGGCGTAGAGGCCGAACTTCATGCCCTTGTCGTGCGCGTACCGGGCGAGGTACTCGATCCCGTTGACGGTACGGCCGTCGACGGTCTGCGCGGGGAAGTGGTCGGGGCGCGGGACCAGGTGGCCGGAAGTGGGGTCGTTGCCGGTGCCGTCGCTGCCGCTCACCGGGTTCCCGGCGGCGTCGTAGAGCTGCAGGCCGCCGTCGGCGTTGCGGACGAGATCGCTGCTCTGGCCGTCGCGGTGCCACAGCGACCAGCCGTCGTCGATGGTGACGGTGTCGTAGCCGGCGGCGACCAGGCCGTTGGCGGCCATGAAGTCGATGGTCTGGACGACCTGTTCCTGGGTGACCTCGGTGCCGAGGGAGTTCCAGGAGTTCCAACCCATCGGCGGGGTCGGGGCGTTGCCGTTGCCGAGCGCGGCGGCGGGGACGGCCGTCCCGAGGTCGACGGCGCTGAGTCCGGCGGTGGCGAGGGCGAGGGAGAGCAGGGTTGCCGCGAGGCGGCGGGGAGTTCGGCGCATGCGCGCGCTCCTGAGGGTGTGGGGGTCGGTGGTGCGGGGGAACCGCGGCCGGCCGGGTGGGGCCGGCCGGCCGCGGGTGGTGCGGTGTGGGGGTACAGCGGTGTGGTGGGAGTCAGTCCGTGACGGCCGCGGTGGCGGAGCGGCCGGGGGCGAGGGTGACGGTGGCGTAGGTGTAGGTGACGCCGTCGACCGTCTTGGTCCGGGCGTCGCGCCTCTCGCCGTCGACGGTGACGCGCGTGTGCTCACCCCGAAACCTGGCCTCCCAAGTGAGCGTCTTCGCACCGGTGTTGGTGACGCTGCTGCTCCGCTCGCCGTCGTGGCGGACGGTCACCGCGCCGCCGCCGACCGGGATCGACGCGACCTGCAGCCAGCCCATCGAGGCGGGCAGCCGGGAGGTGGTGGCGAGCGCGGAGCCGGCCGCGTCCGGTTCGACGCCGAGCAGGCCCTGGACGGTCTGGGCGAGCAGCGTGAACGGGACTTCGGGGTAGTCGCCGTTGAGCAGCTGCCCGCTGACGTGCGGCTCGCCGACGCTCTCGTAGACGTGGCGCATCCACTTCCAGGCGGTGGTGCCGTCCTGGTTGGCGAAGAAGGCGTCCGGCAGGTAGGTGTAGGCCTCCAGGTTGACGGAGCGCTCCGGACCGGAGTCGGCGGCGTCGACGGCGGCGAGCAGGGCGTCCCGGCGCGGGCCCGGGTCGAGGAGCTGCTTGACCGGCATCAGCACGCTCGCCTCGTACCCCCAGCCGGTGACCGGCCGGCCGGCGGTGTCGTAGCCGTGCACGACCTCCCCGGGCTGCCGACTGTCCACGCTCCAGCGCGAGTTGACGTACGACCGCAGCGCATCGGCGGCGCGCCGGTGGTCGGCGGCGGAGGCGGTGTCGCCCCGGGCGTCGGCCAGGGTGGCGGCGGCGAGGTAGGCCTGGTACTGGGCGCCCAGCGCGTCACCGGCCTCGGCGTAGGTGCCGGCGGCGTTCTCGGCGTAGCTCGCCGTTCCGGCGAAGATGCTGCGGCTGGTGGCCTGCGGGATCGGCAGGCCGCCGTTGTCGACCGGGCCGGGGTGGCGGGCGATGAACGGGCCGAGGGTGTGGCGGACGTACGTGCCGAGGGCGGGGTCGTCGGCGTAGTCGCGGTCGCCGGTCCAGCGGTAGGCCTCACCGGCCTTCTGGACGAGCTCGAACGGTGCGGGCAGCTCGCGGACGAAGCGGCTCGGGCTGCGGTAGTCGATCGCGCCGTACGTCCGGGCGTCGAAGTTGAGCGCCCAGACCGGGTAGAGCCCGTTGACCTCGGTCGCGGAGTCGGCGAAGCCGCGCAGCATGGTCTTGTTCTCGGCGTCCAGGCCGAGCAGGTGGGCGCCGACCAGCTGGTGGGCGAAGTCCCGGCTGTAGAAGGCGGATCGGAACGGGTAGCCGGCCCAGTAGGTGGCGTCGTAGGCGATGCTGCCGGTGCCGCCGGGGTGGTTCTCGTCCATGTCGCGGACGCCGGTGCCGCCGGCCTGCTGCACCCAGCTGTTGGCCTTGGTCTTGGCCCAGTCGAACCGGGCGACGACCTCGGGGTCGGAGGAGCTGACCACCGGGTCGTTCGGGGCGGACGGGGCGACGGCCGCGTCGTCCACGTTGACCCAACCGGTCGGCGAGGAGCCGACGGTGAGGACCACGAGGTCGCCAGGGGCGACGCGGACCCGGGGGAGGGTGTACTTCGCGTAGGTGGGCTGCGCCGGGAGGGTGAGGGAGCGGATTACCGTGCCGTTGACGCTGACCGAGAAGGTGCCGCCGGCGCCGCCGGTCGCGATCCAGGCGGAGAGGTCGTGGCTGCCCGCGGTGACGGCGGTCGTCCGGTGGGTGACCGTGTAGCCGGTCCCGGCATCGAGGTAGGCGAGGCGGGTGCCGCTGTGCGGGTTGTTGGTGGCGATGCCGGTGTGCTCGCCGAGCGCCCAGCCGTCGGCGCCCTGCTCGAATCCGGGGTTGGCGAGCGCGAGGGGCTCGCTGCGGGTGAGCGTCCAGCGGTGGGCCGGACGGGCGTCGCAGTGGCGGTGCCCCCGGGGTGGCGTCGGCTCGGCGCTCAGACAGGCGTCGGTGCCGCTTGCGGTGAGGGTGTAAGTACCCTGCGGGGCACGGGAGACGGTGAAGCGTTCGGCGTCGGGGGAGGTTCCGCAGTCGGCGGTGGCGGGCGGGTGGCCCGGACCGTCGAGGGTGAGGCAGCGGCCGCTCGCGGCGTTGACGAGCAGGTAGTCGCCGCCGGTGCGGCGCAGCTGCCAGCGCTGGCTGAGCAGACGCTGGCAGTCCGCCCCGAGGACTGGGGTGCCGGCGGCGGACCGCGCGTACTGCGGGCCGAGGCAGCTGCCGTCGAGCGCGGAGCCGAGGACGTAGTTGCCGCCGTCCACCACCGGTGCCCCGTCGTCCGCGAGCGCCGGGCCCGCGCCGAGGGCCTGGGCGGCGAGGACGGCCAGGAGCAGGAGACCGGACGGTAAGGCGCGGGTGCGGGGTGGCATGGCGGGTCCTCTTCCGGTCGGGGTGGTTCGCCTGTGAGGCGTTTGAACGTTCAAATCAGCGGGTTCGATGCGGGCTGCATCTCATGTGATGGGTGACATTTCACATGTCCAGGCAAGTCGCGTCAACGGTCTGGACAGTACCGGGATGACTCCTGCCCCGTGAGGGCCAGGAGTGTCACCGGCTACCGCGCGGTTCGCGTGCAGAGGCGGCCTCGGCGGCCTCGGCGGGGGAGCGTGGCGAGCGTGTCGTCCAGGGCCGAGCTCGAGCCGCCGGGGCGGGGGCGGTTGTGGGGGAGCTTGGCGAGCATCGAACCCATCGCGCAGGTGTCGGTCAGCGCGGAGAAGGCCAGCCCGGCGCCGATCGCGGCGGCGACCCAGCGGGCGCCCGGCAGGGCGAGGTCCAGCAGCAGCGCGAGGAGGAGGAGCGAGCCCGCCGCCAGCCGGACCTGGCGGTCCATCGCCCACACCGCGCGGCCGTCGACCGCCTTGTCCAGCGGCTGCCCGGCGCCGGACCAGGCGTTGGTGCCGCCGGTCAGGGTGAGGGCGGGGATCCCGGCGGCGGCGAGCCGACGGCAGGCGTTGTCGGCGCGCGGACCGGCGGCGCAGACGACGGCGAGCTCGTTCTGCTGGGCGGCGCCGCGCAGGCCGGTCGAACCGGCCCCGCGGGCTAAGGGATCATGTCCGGTGCGATTCGCATCGAAAGGGAAGCAGATGAGCGGAATCCCGGCGGAGATCGACACCCCGGACATCGTGGTCGAACTGGACGTGCTCGAGAGGAACATCGAGCGCATGGCGGCGGCACTGCGGGCCAAGGGCCTGCGGCTGCGGCCCCACGCCAAGACCCACAAGATGCCCGAGATCGCCGCGCGGCAGCTCGCGGCGGGCGCCACCGGGCTGACGGTGGCGACCATCGGCGAGGCCGAGGTCTTCGCCGAGCACGGTGCCACCGACCTCTTCATCGCCTACCCGCTGTGGATCGGTTCCCGGCAGGCGGAGCGGCTGCGGCGGCTCGCCGGCACGGCCAGGATCGCGATCGGCGTGGATTCCGCCGAGGGGGCCGAGGCGGCGGGCCGCCACCTCGGCCCCGCGGCCAGTGACATCGAGGCCGTGGTGGAGATCGACAGCGGTCACCACCGCAGCGGCGTCCGCCCGGAGCAGGCCGTGGCGGTGGCCCGGGCGGCGGCCGGGGCGGGGCTGCGCGTCGGCGGAGTGTTCACCTTCCCGGGCCACGGCTACGCCCCGGGCATGCCTGCGAAGGCGGCCGAGGAGGAGCGGCAGGCGCTCGGCCGGGCCGCCGAACTGCTCGCCGCCGCGGGCTTCGAGGTCACGCGGGTGAGCGGTGGCTCCACCCCGACCGCCGAACTGACCCCGACCGCCGAAGGCGCCCGGACCGCCGGGGACACCCCCACCGTCGGAGACACCCCCACCGCCGGGCAGGCCGGGCCTCCGGCGCTCACCGAAGTACGGCCGGGCGTCTACGTGTTCGGCGACGCCCAGCAGCTCGAACTCGGCCGGTGCGCCCTCGCGGACATCGCGCTGACGGTCGCGGCGACCGTCGTCAGCAGGCACGAGGGCGATGACACCATCCCCCGGCGGCTCGTCCTCGACGCGGGCAGCAAGGTCCTCGGCGGCGACCGCCCCTCCTGGACGACGGGCTTCGGCCGACTCATGGACCACCCCGAAGCCCGCATCACGGCGCTGTCCGAGCACCACGCCACCGTGGCCTGGCCCCGCGACGCGGACCTGCCCGCTCTGGGGGAGCGGCTGCGCGTGATCCCCAACCACGTCTGCGTCGCCGTCAACCTCGTCGACGACGTCGCCGTGGTCCGCGACGGCAAGCTCGTGGACCGCTGGCGCGTCGCCGCCCGCGGCAGGAACGCCTGAGCGCAGGGCACCAGGCACCCGCACCGCCCGCACCGCCCGTACTGCCCGCACCGCCCGCCGGCCCCGAGGCCCGGCGGGTGGTGCAGCCCCGGCACGTGGACGCCGACGGGCTCGGCGATCCACCCGTGCGACCTCGTGCTCCCGCCGTCCGGCAGCTTCGTCCGGGGGCTTTGTATCCGTCGTGTATCGGAGAGCGCTTGATCGCGCATCGACGTCGGTGGCGCGGCAGGGGTGTCCGATCTCTGCGGTATCGTCCGTTCTCGTTCCGTCCCCCGCCCCCGTTCCCCAGCGCGAGCGTCGCGCCCATCCGAAGAGGAGCCGTCCGCCCGTGTCCGACCCCCGTCCGGTCCGCGTGCTGCTGGTGGAGGACGACGAGCTGATGCGCCGGTCGTTCACCGTCGCGCTCGAACGGTACGGGTACGAGATGACGGCTGCGGCCGACGGGCTCACCGGGCTGGAGCTGTTCCGCGACGGGGGCTTCGACCTGCTGATCCTGGACGTCCTGCTGCCCGGGCTCGACGGGATCGGGCTGTGCCGCCGGGTGCGGGAGACCAGCCTGGTGCCCGTCCTGATGATGTCCGCGCGCGGGGACGGGCTCGACGTCGTCGCAGGTCTCGAGGCCGGGGCCGACGACTACGTGGTCAAGCCCGTCGACACCTTCGTGCTCGTCGCCCGCATCCGCTCGCTGCTGCGGCGGGCGAGGTACGCGCCGCCGCAGCCGGGACCGGAACCGGCCGCCCCGCCGGCGGAGGTCCTCACCTTCGGGGACCTCGTCGTCGACACCGCCGGCATGGAGGTGTCCGTCGCCGGCCGGCCTGTGGCGCTGACCCCGACGGAGCTGAAGGTGCTCCTCGAATTCGCCGCCCGTCCGGGCGTCGTGCTGGAACGGCACACCCTGCTGCGCGACGTCTGGGACTACGGCTGGGACGGCGACAGCCGGGTCGTCGACCTGTGCGTGCAGCGGCTGCGCCGGAAGCTGGGCCGGGACCGGATCGAGACGGTCCGCGGCTTCGGCTACAAGCTCAGGCGCTGAGAGCAGTGCGACTGCCCCGGAGTACGGGCGCGGGCCGTACGTCCCTGCGCTGGAAGATCGCCGCGCTGGCCGCCCTCACCGCCTGCCTGGTCGCGGCGGCGGTCGGCGTGCTGGTGCACGTGTGGACCGCGCAGGACATCCGCAGCCGCGCCGAGGCTCAGGCCGTCAACACGGTCTACTCGGCCATGGACGTCTACCGCCGCACCGGAGCGCTCGCGGACGGTGCGGCGCTCGACCCGCCCGACCTGCCCGCCGCGCTGCGCGCCCCGGCCGACGACGGCCGGCACACGGCCTACGGCGGGAGCGTCGACGGGAACCTCGGGCCGAGCGTCTGGGGCGCCCAGCGCACCGCGGGGCCGGGCAGCCCGGTGCTCGCCGTGCGGATCAACATGAGCCCCGAGCTCCACACCCTGAGCCGCCTCGACATGACCGTGACGGCGGCCTCGCTGGTCGCACTCGCGGCGGCCGTACCCGTCGCGGTGTACGGTGCCGGGCTGCTCGGCCGTCGGCTGCGGCGCGTCTCCGAGACCGCGGGCCGGATCTCCGCCGGGGACCTCGACGCCCGCACCGGGCCGACCGGGGGCCGCGACGAGGTGGCCGACATCGCCGCCGCCGTCGACCTCATGGCCGACAGCCTCGGCCGACGCCTGCGCGTCGAGCGGCAGTTCACCGCCGACGTGGCCCACGAACTGCGCACCCCCGTCGGCGGCCTGCTCGCCGCCGTCGACCTGCTGCCGCCCGGCGAGACGGAGGACCTGCTCCGCGCCCGGGTGCGCGACCTGCGCGGCCTGGTCGAGGACCTCCTGGAGATCTCCCGCCTCGACGCCGGCGCCGAACGGCCGGTCCGCGCCCGGGTGCCGCTCGGCGCCGTCCTCACGGAGGCGGTCGCGCGCACGGGCTACCAGGCCGAAGTGACGGTCGAAGGGGAGGGCACCGTCTTCGCCGAGACCGACCCGCGCCGGCTGGAACGCATCGTCGGCAACCTCGTCGTCAACGCCCACCGCCACGGCGCCGCCCCGGTCACCGTCACCGTCGTTCCCGCCGGACGGACGGTCGTCGTGCGCGACCACGGCCCCGGCTTCCCGGAGGAGCTGCTGCTCCACGGCCCGCGCCGGTTCCACACGGGCGCCCGCGAGCGCGGCTCGGGCCACGGCCTCGGCCTGACCATCGCGTTCGGCCAGGCCCGGCTCCTCGGCGCCGAACTGCGCCTGGACAACGCCCCGGACGGCGGCGCCGTCGCCACCCTCTCCCTGCCGCCGGACTGACCGCGGGCCGCGGACGACACCGCGACCGCAGAACCGATACGAACCGGAGCGCCGGCCGATACACGGCGGCCACGGGCACCGATACGTCGCCCGGACACCCTTCGACGTGCAGACCCCGCACCACGAAGAGGAGCCCCCGTGCCCGTCGACCCCCTTGCCCTGAGCCCCGCCCCCGGGATCGCGGCCGCCGCCACCGACCTGACGAAGGTCTACGGCGCCCGCGACACCCGCGTCACCGCCCTGGACGGGGTGAGCGTCGGCTTCCGGGAGGGCGAGTTCACCGCGATCATGGGCCCGTCCGGCTGCGGCAAGTCCACCCTGCTGCACTGCCTCGCAGGGCTGGACACCCCCACCTTCGGCTCGGTGCGCATCGGCACCTCCGAGCTCGGCACGCTCGACGACCGGCAGCTCACCCGGCTGCGCCGGGACCGGATCGGCTTCGTCTTCCAGGCGTTCAACCTCCTGCCGACCCTCACCGCGCTGGAGAACATCACCCTGCCGCTCGCCATCGCCGGGCGCGGCCCCGACCAGCACTGGCTGGACCGCGTGGTCGCCATGGTCGGCCTCGCCGACCGCCTCGGGCACCGGCCCGCGCAGCTGTCCGGCGGGCAGCAGCAGCGCGTCGCCGTCGCCCGCGCCCTGGCCGGACGGCCCGCGGTCGTCTTCGCCGACGAGCCCACCGGCAACCTCGACTCCCGCGCGGGGACGGAGGTCCTCGGCTTCCTGCGCGACTCCGTCCGCGAACTGGGCCAGACCGTGGTCATGGTCACCCACGACCCCGTCGCCGCCGCGTTCGCCGACCGCGCGGTCTTCCTCTCCGACGGCCGCCTCGTCGACGAGATGGTGCGCCCCACCCCCGACCGGGTGCTGGACGCGATGCGGAACTTCGACGCGCGCGCCGCCGCCCGCTGACCCCGCCGCTCGCTGACCCCGCCGCTCGCTGACACCGCCGACCTGCCACCCCGAATTCCCCAGGAAGACACCCATGTTGAAAACGGCCCTGCGTAGCGCCCTGGCACACAAGGCCCGGCTGGCCATGACCGTGCTCGCGATCTGCCTCGGCGTCGCCTTCGTGTCCGGCACCCTGGTGTTCGCGGACACCACCGCCGCGGCCCACCGCGCCGCCGCCTCGCGGAACTTCGCCGACATCGCGGTCACCGTGACGGCCAAGGAACCCCCGCCCGGCGCCGCCGCCGACCGGCAGCCCGGCGCGCTCGACGACGCGCTCGCGCGGACACTGGCCGACATCCCCGGCGTCGCGGCCGTGCGGCCCGCCGCCGACGGCTCGGCCGTCCTGAACGCGGCGGACGGCACCCCGCTGCGGGTCGGCGCGCGGTGGGCCAACCAGGCCGCCGCCTACGTGCCGGGCCGGGACGGCACCGACAGCCGCCACCCGCTGGTCGAGGGCAGGGGCCCGAAGGACGGCGACGAGATCGCCGTGGACCGCGGCACGGCCGCCGCCGGCCGGCTGAGGATCGGCGACCAGGTCACGCTGGCCACCGACGGGCCGGCCATGACCAAGCGGCTCGTCGGCATCGTCACCACCGCCGACACCCGGGTGACCGCCGGCGGTACCCTCGTCCTGTTCGAGCGGGCGACGGCCCAGCAACTGTTCGCCACCCCAGGCCACTACACCGGGATCGACCTCGCCGCCGCGCCCGGCACCGACCCCTCCGACCTCGCCCGCCGGGTCACCGCCGTGCTCCCCGCCGATCGCGCCGAGGCCACCACCGGCGCCGCCCTGGCCGCCCGACAGGCCGTCCTCGTCGACACCCTGACCCGCGGCTACGAGAAGCTGCCGCTCGTCTTCGCCGGGGTATCGCTGTTCATCGCGTCCTTCCTCATCGCCAACACCTTCACCATGCTGGTGGCGCGGCGCACCCGGGAGACGGCGCTGCTGCGGGCGATCGGCGCACAGCGCCGCCAGGTGGCGCGCGCCGTCCTCTTGGAGGCCCTCGTGGTCGGGCTCGTCGCGTCGGCGGCGGGCTTCCTGCTGGGCCTCGGCATCGCGTCGGTGCTGCCCGGCCTCCTCGGCGGCGGGCTGCCCCGCGGCCCGCTGGTGATCGGCCCGGGCTCCGTGGTCGCGGCGCTCACCGTGGGGGTCGGCGTCACCGTGCCCGCCGCGTGGCTGCCGTCCCGCCGGGCGGCCCGCATCGCGCCGATCGAGGCGCTGCGCACGGCCGAACAGCCGCCTTCCGCAAGCCGGTTGCGCCTGCGCGCCGCGGCGGGCCTCGCCCTCGTCGTACTCGGCGCCGCTCTACTGGTCGCGCTCCGCGGCGCGAAGGACGCCTCGGAGGAGAACCTGCGCAGCGCACTGCTCGGCTGCGCGGCCCTCGGCTGCGGCCTGATCGCGCTCGCGCCGGTACTCGCCGCCCCGGTGGTCCGCTCGTTCGGACGGATCGCCGACCTGCTCACCGGCCGCGTCGGCGTGGCCGGGCGCGGTGGTTCCGGTGGCCCCGTCGGCGTCACCGGCCGCGCTGGTTTCGCCGGCCGCGTCGGCGTGGCCGGGCGCCTCGCCCGCGAGAACGCGCTGCGCGACCCGCGGCGCACCGCCGCGACCGCCGCCACCCTGATGGTCAGCACCGCGCTGGTGGCCGGGCTCGCCACCATCGGCAACTCCGCCGCGCGGGCACTCGACCAGCGGGCGGCGGCCGGGCTCGCCGCCGACTACGTGATCGGCTCCCGCTCCACCACGGACGGCGTCGACCCGGCCGCCGTCCAAAGGGTGGCTGAGACCGCCGGGGTGCGGACGGCTCATGCCGTCACGGACTCCACCATGGTGGCCGGCGGCGCGGTCCTGCAGGTCGCGGGCGTCGACCCCGACGCGGTCGGGGCCGGCAGCGCGGTGGGGTCCGGTACCGCGCCGGGAGCCGGTGCCGCGCCGGGCGCCGTCATCCGGCTCGACATGACCGGCGGTTCCGTCCGCGACCTCGGCCCCGGCCGGATCGTCGTGTCCGCCACCGTCGCCAGGGAGCACCACCTGAGTCCGGGGGACCGCCTCGACGCCCGCATGGGCCGTGCCCAGGACGCCCGGCCGTACACCGTCGTGGGCGTCTACCGGGACAACCCGACCGCGCTCGACGCGCTCGCCACCCGCGCCGAGGTGGCGGCCGACAGCTACCTGCCCGGCTCCGTCCAGCGGATCCTCGTCCGCACCGACGCCGAATCACCCGCGATGGAGGACCGCCTGCGCACCGCCGTCGGCCACAACCCGCTGCTGAAGGTGCAGGACCGCGCCCGGCTCGCGCGCGAGGCCGCCGGCCCGATGGGTGACCTGCTGGCCGCCCTGTACGGGATGCTCGCGGTCGGCGCCGTGATCGGCGCGCTCGGCATCGCCAACACCATGGCCGTGTCGGTGGCGGAGCGCACCCGGGAGATCGGCCTGCTGCGCGCCGTCGGCCTGGACCGCGCGGGCGTCCGGCGGATGATCCGCCTGGAGGCGGTGACCGTCGCCGCGTTCGGCACCCTGCTCGGCCTGGCGTCCGGACTCGCCGGCGCCTGGGGGGTCGGCCCGCTGGCCACCGGCGCGGTCGAGCACTACACCCTGGCCGTGCCCTGGGGGACGCTGCTCCTCGTCTGCGCCGCCTCGCTCGCGATCGGTGTGCTCGCCGCGGCCGCCCCGGCCCGCCGCGCGGCCGCGCTCGCCCCCCTGGCGGCCACCGCGCGGAGGTGATCGAAAACCGGCCCGGGGCAGGTCCCAGCGCCGCCGGCGACGGTCGGCGGAACGAGCCTGTGCCCGGCCCTCCGGCACGCGGGGGGCGGCAGGTCGGCCCGGTGGGTGGCCCGGCCGGCCGTCAGAGGCCGGGGACGGCGTCCTTCGCCAGGGCGTGCCAGTTGGTGACGATCGGCTTGTCGACCGGGGTGGTGCCGACCGGGAGACTGGCCGGGTTCGGGTCCGGGTTGCCGATGGCGATGATGACGTCGGTGAACTCGACCGCCTGGTTGCCCTTGGTCGTCTTCGCCTGGACGCCCGCGTACGCGGTCTTGGCGCCGCTCAGGGTGATCGGCTCGCCGGTGGTGTGCTCGGCGGCGGCGGCCTCGATGCCGCCCGAGCCGAACGCGATGACGGGGTGGGCCGCGGGGAGCGTGCAGGTGATGCCCGGCTTGGCCTTGGCCGTGACCAGGATGTAGCCGCCGGCCTGGGACTCGGTCTTCGCGCCGAGCACCAGGTCGTTGGCGGCGCAGGCCTGCCCGTGCCCGCCCTTGTCGGTGGCGTTGGAGGTCGCGGCGGGGGAGGAGGGGGCCTTCGTCGGCGTGGCCGTGCCCGGTGTGGCCGAGGTCGGCGCGGCCGGGGCGGGCGCCGCGGCGGTGGCCGCGGGGCTGGCGGCGGTGGTACCCGAGTCGGAGTTGTCCGGTCCGCAGGCCGTCGCGGTGGCGGCGAGTGCCGCGACGGCGGCGGTGGTCAGGGCGAGGCGACGGATGCGCATGAGTGTGCTCCTGCTGTCATGGGCCGGTATGGGTCATCGATGTCCGTTCACCGTAGGTGCAGGTCGTTCACGGATCGGTCCGGGAAGTTTCCCGATCCTGTTTCAGAAAACCGTGCGGGTCGGTCCCTTGGGTGGCCTGGCGGTGCCCGTCCTGGCAGGAGCCGTGCGGTGCCGCTGTGCCGCCTGCTCCCACCGACGACAGCAGCAGGATCAAGGGTGATTTCGACGGTGACGGCAAGGCCGATGTCGGTGTGCTGTACGACCTGGGCCGTACTGACTCACAGGCCCCGCAGGGACAGAAGTCGCTGCGGGGCCGACTTCCCGTACGAGGTGGTCCAGTTCGGCGAGCTGGACTGGCAGGTGATCCGGGACGTCGACCCGGTGGCCGCGTCCGCAGTGCGCAACCGCATCGCCGACGAGGCCGCCGACACCGAGGACCTGCTGGTCGCCAGCAGCAGCCCTGGAATTGAACGCGTTCAGAATCCGGGCTAGGCTGGGCGGCGAAGATGAGGGGGAACGCATGAAGATCGTCATTCCCGGTGGATCCGGTGCCCTCGGCGCGCTGCTCGACCGCAGCCTGACCGCCGCCGGACACCAGGTGGTCATCCTGAGTCGCAGGCCCGCACGGCCCCGGCAGGTCGGCTGGGACGGACGG
Organism: Kitasatospora sp. NPDC023120; assembly: GCF_055560835.1. Lineage (NCBI taxonomy): Bacteria > Bacillati > Actinomycetota > Actinomycetes > Kitasatosporales > Streptomycetaceae > Kitasatospora > Kitasatospora sp. NPDC023120. Next base: position 195,162 of record NZ_JBVHHY010000012.1, read on the forward strand.
ACGCTGGGCGCCTGGGCGCAGGAGATCGACGGTTGCGACGTCGTGGTCAACCTCGCCGGGCGCAGCGTCAACTGCCGCTACACGGAGGAGAACCGGCGCACCATGATGGACTCCCGGGTGCTCTCCACCCGGGTCGTCGGCGAGGCGATCGCGGCCGCGCGCCGTCCGCCCGCCGTCTGGTTGCAGATGAGCACCGCTACCGTCTACGCCCACCGCCACGACGCCCCGAACGGCGAGGACGACGGCCTGATCGGCGGCGGCGAGCCCGACGCCCCGGCCTCCTGGCAGTACAGCATCGACATCGCCCGGGCCTGGGAGGAGGCCCAGACGGAGGCCGACACCCCGCACACCCGCAGGGCCGCGCTGCGCACCGCCGTCGTCCTCGGCCCCGAGCGCGGCGGCGCCTTCGACTCGCTCTCCTGGCTGGCCCGCCTCGGCGCCGGCGGCGCGATCGCGGGCGGCGCGCAGTACGTCTCCTGGATCCACGAGCGCGACTTCGCCCGCGCCGTCGACTTCCTGATCGCCCACGAGGAGCTGACCGGCCCGGTCAACCTCGCCGCCCCGAACCCGCTGCCCCAGCGCGAGTTCATGCGCGAGCTGCGCACCGCCTGGGGAATGCCGCTGGCCCTGCCCGCCACCCGCTGGATGGCCGAACTCGGCGCGTTCGCCCTGCGCTCCGAGTCCGAGCTGTTGCTGAAGAGCCGACGCGTCGTGCCGACCCGCCTGCTCGACGCGGGCTTCGACTTCGAGTACCCGTGCTGGCCGGCCGCCGCCCGCAACCTCGTCCGGCGCCTGCGCGGGCGGTAGCGGGCGGGCGGCGGGCGTCGGGTTCGTCACGGGGCCGTCACAGCTGGGAGCCCGCACGGCGTAGCCGCTAACCCCGACCGAGGTAGCGGCAGGCCGTCACCCGGTCCGTCCGGAGGGGCGCTCGCGGACGACCTCGGCGGCCGGCTCGTCGTCGGGCGGCGGGCGCAGGTGGCGGAGGACCTCGTCGGTCGTGCCCGGCACCGGGCACCTCCCTCAGGACGCCGTGGGCTCGTTGTGGGCCCGGCCCGCCCGGCGCCCCAGGACCGTCAGCCGGTGGACCGGGCCGCCGCGCGGTTGCCGGGCCGCAGCCCGGACACCGGGCACGCCGTGCTCCGGCGCCGCGCCGGCCGACGGCAGCAGGCGCGCTTGCAGCCCCAGCAGCCGGCCCGTGGTGGCGGGCGCGATCCCGTGGGCGAGGACGGCGGCCTTGGCGAGCGGGGTCAGCACCAGCTCGCGCCGGCCGGACTCCACGGCCCGGACGATCCGCCGTGCGGCCCGCTCGGCGTCCATCGACACCAGCGGCAGCGACGCGGCGGTGGCGAACCAGGCGTACTCGCGCCCGACCTGTCCGGCGAACTCGGCGGCGGTGTGCGAGCCGGTGCGCATCAGCCCCGGCAGCACCGTCGTCACCCGGATCCCGTACGGCGCCAGCTCCGCACCGAGCCCCTCGGAGAGGCCGGTCAGCGCGAACTTGGCCACCACGTACGGCAACAGGTGCGGCGCCGCGATCCGGCCGCCGATCGAGGTGACCATGACGATCGAGCCCGCGCCACGGGTCCGCATCGAGGGCAGCACCGCCTGGACCAGCCGCAGCGGGGCCATCGTCATCAGCTCGTGCGCCCGTCGGAAGTCCTGCTCCTGCATCGCCGCGACCGGTCCCACCTGGATCAGTCCGGCGTTGTTGACCAGGAGGTCCACCTCGGCGCCGAAGCGGTCCCGGACCGCCGTGAGCAGCCGGGCCGGTGCCTCCGGGTCCACCAGGTCGCAGGCGGTCGCGGCGACCTCGCCGGGGCGGTCGCGCAGCCCCCGCACCGCCCGTTCCAGGCCGATCTCGTCCCGGGCGGTGAGCATCACGCGGCAACCGCGGTCCGCGAGTTCGCCCGCGATCAGCAGGCCCAGCCCGCGGGAGGATCCGGTCACCAGGGCCGTGCGTCCGGTCAGGGCACCCTTGTCGTGCATCGCGGCGCGACCTCCTCGGTCGGGGACGATCGGATGCCGGGCGTCTGTCCGTCGGCGCCCGGTCGAAACGCACCCCCGACCAGGGCCGGGCAGCCTGCTTGGCCCTGTCGTCAAAGGCATCACGATCAGGGGCGGGCCCAGGCGAGGAGGCGTTCGCGTGGCCAGGTGGTGACCAGCCGCTCGGCTCCGAGGCCGAATCGGGCCGCCCGGGCGTACCCGGAGGTGAACCAGTGCAACTGCTCGGGTGCGTGGGCGTCGGTGTCGACGGCGAACAGGCAGTCCGCTTCGACGGCCAGGCGCAGCAGGTCGTCGGGCGGATCGCGGCGCTCGGGGCGGCAGTTGATCTCCACCGCCGTCGCGGAGGCGGCGCAGGCGGTGAAGACGGCCTCGGCGTCGAAGCGGGACGGCGGGCGGCCGCGCCCGGTCACGATCCGCCCGGTGCAGTGCCCGAGGACGTTGGTGCGCGGGTCGCGGACCGCCGCCAGCATCCGGGCGGTCATCGGTTCCGGGTCGGAGCGCAGCTTCGAGTGGACGGAGGCCACCACCAGGTCGAGCCGCCCGAGCAGCTCCGGTTCCTGGTCGAGGGAGCCGTCCTCGAGGATGTCGCATTCGATCCCGGTCAGCAGCCGGAACGGGCTCCCCGACGCGTTCCAGGCCGCGACCGCGTCGAGTTGACGGCGCAGCCGTTCGGGGCTGAGGCCGTGGGCGATCGTCAGCCGGGGTGAGTGGTCGGTGAGTACGGCCCAGTGGTGTCCGAGGGCGCGGGCGGCCTCGGCCATCTCCTCGAAGGGGTGGCCCCCGTCCGACCAGTCGGAGTGCAGGTGGCAGTCGCCCCGGACCGAGGACAGCAGCTGCCACGCGGCGGACGCGGCGGGCCCCGCCTCGGCCTCCAGCCGGGCGAGGTACGGCGGTGTCGCGCCGGTGGAGGCCTGCGCGATGACCTCGGAGGTCACCGGCCCGACGCCGTGCAGCCGCCGGGCCCGGGCAGCGTCCACCGGGCCGGGCGGCAGGTCGCGGACCGCGTCGGCGGCGGTGTGGAACGCCCGGACCCGGTAGGGCGAGGCGCCGTTCCACTCCAGGAGGAAGGCGATCCGCCGCAGTGCTTCCGCCGGGTCCACGGCCGCGACCGCCTCAGGGCACCGCGAGGGTGAGTGCCGCGAGGTCGTCGACCACGGCGGTGAGTCGGCCGTGGCGGCGCAGGGAGCGCCGCTGGCGGTCGGCGCCGGTGCCGTGCCGGTGGATCCGGGTGAGGGCGGTCTCGACCGCGGTCAGGTCGCCGGCGGCAGCCAGGCCGGGGGTGGCCCGTTCGAGGAGGCGGTCGGCCAGCGCAGCCATCGGGGCGTGCCGTCCGGTGAACGGGTCGACGCCGTCCCCGGACAGCCCGCTGCGGGCGGCCTGCCAGTGGGCGGCGCGGACCAGCCCGGCCGGGCAGGCCGGGGCCGGTCGGCCCTCGTCGATCTCCTCCAGCAGGACGGTGGTGAGTCCGCGCAGCAGCGCCGCGAGCAGCAGGACGGTCCGAAGGTCCGCGTTGACGTCGGCGACCCGCACCTCCAGCGTCGGGACGTGCTCCGACGGCCGGGCGTACCAGTAGACCATCCGTCGGTCGAGCAGCACGCCGGTCCGCACCAGGTCGGCCACCAGGGCCTCGTACTGCTTCTCGTCCAGTAGCGGGGCCGGGCCGACGGTGGGCCAGCGCGCCCACCGGACGGTGCGCCAGCTCGCGTAGCCGCTGTCCCGGCCGTCCGTGAAGGGGGAGTTGACCGCGATCGCCTGGACGACCGGCAGCCAGGGGCGCAGGTGGTTGCCCAGCGCCAGCGCCCGTCCGCGGCTCACCGTGCCCAGGTGGACGTGGCAGCCGCAGAGCGCGCCGGCGTAGCCGTCGACCACGCCCTCGTAGCGGGCCGCCATCGTCCGGTAGCGCGGATCGTCGGTGACCCGGCCCGGCCGCCGGTCCCGTAGCACCGGTGTTCCCGAGGCGATCAGCAGGCAGTCCGCCCCGGCCGCCGCGGCGGCGACCACCGAGCGTAGGCGGACCAGTTCGGCCCGCAGTTCGGCGAGCCGGGTGGTCGGCCGGGTGCACACCTCGACCTGGACGGCGAAGAACTCGGCCTGCACCTGCTCGCCCAGCTTACTCCTTGCGTCGGCGATGACCTGCGGCGCGCGTTCCGCGGGCAGCCGTGTGCGCCGGTCGACCAGCAGGAACTCCTCCTCCACCCCGACGGTGGGCAGGGCAGGCTGTGGGGTGGTCCCGGGCACCGCGGCTCACCGCCCCGGGGAGGGCGGGGCGACTCTGGTGCCCCGGAGGTCGTGGGATCCGGGCCCGGGGCGGTGAGCCGCGGTACGGGGGCCCGGAAACGGGTGGATCCGCATGGCGGGCGTCTTGCCGGGCGAGCGGTGTCGAAACGTCATGGTGCCTGTAAGAAGGGCGTGTGTAGGAGTGGCCGGCCCGGGCAGACGCGCGGCATGGACGACGACCGGGCGGCCCGTCCTACCACGCCGGGGACGGACCCGCCACCGCTCCCGCCCGAGGGCGTACCCGCTGGTCGACAGCCACCACTGCACCGGCCGGGCGGCCCCGGCGCACCGGAACCTGGGTGAGGGGGAGGGCATGGACCGATTCGGAAGCACATCGCTGCCGGGGCCCGTCGGAACGCCGGACGCCGAGGTGACCAGGCGGTTCCTCTTCCGTGCCGCGGACGCGGGCAGCAGTGGCGCCGTGTGGCGCAGCCGCGCGTTCAGCCGACAGGTACTGGAGTCCTGGCACTGGCTGCCGGCCCTCGACGAGGAGCGGCGGCTGGTGGTGGAGGACGTCCTGCTGATGGTCTCCGAGCTGGTCACCAACGCCTTCCTGCACGCCCCCGGCGGCCCGCGCGAGCTGCGGCTGCGCTGGAACGGCGAGCGGCTGAGGGTCGAGGTCGCGGACGACGGACCGGAGCACCCGCGGCTGCGCCCGGGCGGCGACCGCGGCCGCCCCGGGGGGTACGGCCTGCGGGTGGTGCAGCGGCTGGCCCGCGCCTGGGGCTCGAAGCCCGACAACGGCGGCAAACTGGTCTGGCTGGAAGTGCCGTCCCCGCTCGCCAGGGTCGACCACTGCGGTTCGCGGGCACCGGACTCGCGGGAACCGAAGGGACCGAGGGATCGTCACGGCGGCGGCACCGCGGCAGGGACCGGAGCCGGGTAGGCGGCCCCGGTCCCTGCCGCGGTGCCGTTCATCGTGGCCGCGGTGCCGTTCATCGTGCCGTTCATCGGCCGAGGGCGCTCGCCAGTTCGCCCTTGTTCATCTTCGAACGGCCCTTGATGTTGCGGTGCTTCGCCTCGTTGTACAGCTGGTCGTAGGTCGGTCCCTGGGAGCCGCTGTGCGAGCGCTTGCCGCCGCGGTGACCGGAGGACACGTCCCTGGTCGAGGTACGGCTGGCGGTCTCCGACTCGCCGTGGCGGGCGCGTTCCTTGTTCACCGTACGGGCCGCTATCTCCTTGGCCCGCTTCTCGCTCTCACCGCGGTCGAGCGCGCTCTCCTTGATGTGCTCGTACTGGCGCTCCCGCTTGGGGCTGGATCCTCGGGGCATGACCGCCTCTCCTCTCGTGGCGAACGGTGTTGCCACGGCGCGGCTACCCGGCCGAAACGGAAGAAAACGGACTAAACATGAATTCAATGTCGCATGTCGGGTAGAACGCTCATGCGGCGGTCGCGATCGGATCCGACCGTCCAGCACCCGACCGGGTGCCACCGGGACCGCGCTTGAAGAAGCCGGGCACAGGTCCTGGGGGAAGAAGCCCCGACAGCGTGCGGGTTCGCACCGCACGCGCCACCGGGCGATCACCCCGTTGCCCAGGAGACATCACGTGTCCATTCGAATGGAGACATCCCACTGGGATGCCGTCGTACCGCCTGACCAGCAGCCCGATCTTCCGCCCGACATCCCGCCCAGGCCCACCGAGGCCGAGCTGCGGGCGATGGGCAAGACCGAGGCACGGGAACTGAGCGACGCGCTGTTCGAGCGCCTGGCCGGCCTCGCCCGCGAGAGCCACGCCTACAGCTACGTCCGCGGCACGATCATCGAGCTCAACATGCCGCTGGTGCGCTTCATCGCCGCCCGGTTCCGGCACCGCGCCGAGGACATGGACGACATCGTCCAGGTCGGCACCATCGGCCTGATCAAGGCCGTCGACGGTTACGACCCGCAGCGCGGCGTCGAGTTCGTCACGTACGCGATACCGACCATCGCCGGCGAGATCAAGCGGTTCTTCCGCGACACCTCCTGGCCGGTTCGGGTGCCGCGCAGCATGCAGGAGCTGTACCTGACCGTCGCCCGCGGCTCCGACCGGCTGGAGCAGGAGCTCGGCCGGCTGCCCCACCCCGGGGAGATCGCCGAGGGCCTGCACCTCACGGTCGAACAGGCCACCGAGGGCCTGATGGCCGGGCGGGTCTACCGCCCCAACTCCCTGGACGCCCTGCGCGACCAGGACACCGACGAGACCGGCAGCGCCCTGCTCGACCGGCTCGGCAGCTGCGACCCCGGCATCGAACTCGCCGACTTCCGCACCGCCGTCCGCCCGCTGATCGCCGAGCTGCCACGCCGGGAACAGACCGTCCTCAAGCTCCGGTTCTGGGACGGCTTCACCCAGTCCCAGATCGCCGACCGGATCGGCGTCTCCCAGATGCACGTCTCCCGGCTGCTCTCCGCGACCCTGCAGCACCTGCGCGAGCGGCTCGACGACGCCGACGCCTCCGGCTGGCACGAGGAACCCGAGGAACCGGCCTGAGCCCGCCGACCGGCGCGGCACCCGGGCGGGCGCCCGTACGGACCGCCCGCGGTGCCCGTCGTCGGCCGACCGGCCGAGCCGACCGAAGGAGGACCAGGTGACCACCACCGCGACGGCGCTGTTCGACGTCGACGGGACCCTGCTCGACACTTCCTACCTGCACGCCCTCGCCTGGTGGGAGGCCCTGCGGCAGTACGACCGGACCGTACCCGCCGCGCGGGTCCACCGGGCCGTCGGCATGGGCGCGGACCAACTGCTCGACCACCTGCTCGGCGAGGACCGCGACCGGGACGACGACGAGGCGATCGCCGCCGCCCACGACGCCCTCTACGCCGCCCACTGGCCGGTGATCACGCCGCTGCCCGGCGCGGCCGACCTGCTCCGCGCCTGCGCCGGGCGCGGCCACCGGATCGTCCTGGCCAGCTCCGCCTCCGAGCGGGAACTGACCGTGCTGCGCCGGGTGCTGGACGCCGACGACGTGATCGAGGCCGCCACCACCGCGGACGACGTGGCCGCCACCAAGCCCGCGCCGGACCTCGTCCGGGCCGCCCTGGACCGCGCGGGCGCCGAGCCCACGGACGCTGTGTTCGTCGGGGACACGGTCTGGGACGTCGTCGCCGCCGACCGCGCCGGCGTGCCCTGCGTCGCTGTGGAGAGCGGCGGCTTCTCCGCGCAGGAACTCCTCGGCGCCGGCGCCGCCGAGGTCCACCGCGACACCGCCGAACTGCTGGCGGACCTCGACCGCAGCCTGCTCGCCGGGCCGGGCTGAGGGCCGTCGGCCCGGTACCCGCCGCGCCCCGCACGGTGGCCGCCCGTCTCGACGAGCGACCGCCGTGCGGCGTGAAGTCCGCCTGCGGCGTGCGGGTGCGCAACGTGGCACAACCTGTCATCGGCCGGGCCTTCGCCGTCTACGGGCTGCACGCACCGGCCGACGACTCCTCCGGCCCCAGCCCACGTGGTGCCGCTCCTGGGACTTCAGGCTGACCGGTCGGCCGGGACCACGAGGTTCCATCCCGCCAACGGCGCACTGCGATGGCGGTCGATCGCGACGCCCCCGAGGCTTGACGCCACGGGCGTAGCGGTCTGTCCGTGTCAGAGCGACTGGGCAAGGGAGACGGCAGTGCTGGCCGAACGGCTTCGCCAGGCGATCAATGCGCACGATCTGGACGCGTTCACGTCGTGCTTCGCCTTCGACTATCAGAGCAGGCAACCCGCCCATCCGGCCCGGGCGTTCAGCGGCCGCGAGCAGGTGGGCGAGAACTGGTCGGCGTTGTTCCGCGAGGTGCCCGACATCCAGGCGGAACTGCTGGGAACGGCAGTGACCGGAGGCGTCGAGTGGGCCGAGTGGCACTGGCATGGAACCCGGCTGGACGGCTCCGTCCTCGACATGAGAGGAGTGACCGTCATGGGTGTTCAGGCTGGGTCCGTGGCATGGGGGCGGCTCTACATGGAGGAGACGGAGCAGACCGACGAGGGCATCGACGAGACGGTGAGGCGGCTGGCGGGTGCGCCGGCCGAAAAGGGACGAGCTTGATGTAGCCGGAGGATGCCTCGTGTGAGTCCGGCACTGCCCCTGTCAAGTCGGCGCTGATCGACACGCTGATCGCCGCGTCCCGCGCTTTTGCGGGCCGATCTCCTGAAGGCGCGGACGTCGCGGAAGGGGACGACGCTCTAGCCTTGAGGGGGAGCCCGGTGGAGGGGTGGTGGCCGGGCCGAGCGCCGAGGGCGGTCCGATGAACGACTTCGTGGTGGCCAACGGCTGGACGGTGGTACCGCTCAGCGGGGACCTCGACGACTTCGCGGCCCGCGAGGTGCGGCGCCTGTTCGATGCGCTCGCGGACGACGGCGCCACCCGGGTGGTCGTGGACCTCACCGCCGTCGGCTTCGTGGACTCCACCGGCCTGAACGTGCTGTTGGGAGCCGCCCGGCGGGCCCGCCGGGGCCAGGGAGCGCTCAGGCTGGCGGGGGCGGCGCCGAGGGTGCGGGACGTGGTGGAACTGAGCGGGGTGGCGGCAGTGCTGCCGCTCTACCCGGACGTGGCGGCGGCCTGTGCTTGAGGACCGGAACGTCGAGCGCCGGAGCAGCGGGCGCCGGAGCACCGACGGCCGGAGCGCCGAGGAGGCGGCCGTGCTGCGGGAGGCCGTCGACCGGCTGCGCGCCGAGGCGGAGGGCCTGCGGCGGGCGATGCGCACCCGAGGGGTCATCGAGCAGGCGAAGGGGATGCTCGCCGAGCGGCTGGACTGCACACCGGACGAGGCCTTCGGCCACTTGGTGCGGCTCTCCCAGGACAGCAACCGCCGGCTCGCGGAGATCGCCGCCGGACTGGTCGGCCTCGCGGCGCCGCTCGTGGACGCCCCGGACGAGGACGTCCCGGCTGAGGAGCCCCGGGCCGAGGGGCCCCCGACCGACGAGGCTCTGGCGGAGGATTCCGCGAGGCCCGGAGATCCCCCGCCCCCGAAGCCGCCCGTCCCGGCTCCCGTCCTGCCCGGCACCGGCCCGGCCTCGCCCGTCCCCGGTCTGTCCGCACGCTTCCACCTGGCGGCCTCCGCCCTGGCCAGCGCCGACTCGCCCGATGACCTGGCGCGGCTCGCTTACGAGGTGGCCCTGGCACCGCTCGGCGTCATCGCCGTGGTGTTGGCGCGGCTGGAGCCCGACGGCGCGCTGCTGCTGGTCGGCAGTCACGGGGTGGAGCCCCGCCGGGTCAGCCAGTGGCAGCGCATCCCGCCGGAGACAGGCGTGCCGCTGGCCCTCGCCGCGCACGGCGGCGGCCTGGTCTGGGAGTTCGACTCCCAGCTCCCGGGCGGCCGCGCCCCCGACACCGGGCGGATCGTCCCGGGCCGCAGCGTGTGCGCCGTACCGCTGCACCGCGGTGACCGGATCGTCGGGGCGATGAGCCTGGGCTGGGAGGTACCGCCCGCCCGGGCCCGCGCGGCGACCCGGTACGTCGACGCCCTGGCCGGGCTGGTCGCCGGCCACCTGCTGCGGTTCTCCGCCCCGGACGGCGACGAGCCGGGGCTGGCCGTCCCGGGCGGCGAGCACTGGTTCCGGGCCGTGCTGGACGCCGTGTTCGACCCCGTCCTGGTGCTCTCGGCCGTGCGGGAGGGCCCGGCCGGCGGCGCGGCGCAGCGCGGGATCACCGACCTGCGGGTGCGCTACGCCAACGCGGCGACCGGGACGGACCCGCGGGTCGGCCGGCGGCTCAGCGAGCTTCACCCGGGGCTGGTCACCACGGGGACCTTCGCCCGGATCGTGGCGGTCGCGGCGACCGGGGTCGGCTACCAGGGCCGGTCGGAGGACTTCACCGACACGGTGCCCGGCCGGGTCCTGGCCGTCCGGGCGGAGCCCTTCCTCGACGGTGTGCTGCTCACCTGGCGGCCCGCGGACGGCGCCGCCGAGCGGGTGGCCCGGCTCGGTGAGGTGCAGCGGATGGCGGGGGTGGGCAGCATCGCCTGGACGGTCGGACGGCCGCCGGAGCTGTCGGCGGAGGCCCTGCGGCTGCTCGGGCTCGACCCCGAGCGCGCGGATCCGGTCAGCCCGGTCGAGGCCCTGGCGCGGGTGCACCCCGACGACCGCCCGGCCCTGCGGCTGCTGGTCCGCCGCCTGCTGGCCGGGCGGAGGATGGCCGCCCTGGAGTTCGACGTCGGCCGGGCGGGCGGAACCTCCCGGACCCTCCGGCTGATCGCGGAGGCCATGGACGACGCCGGCACGGGCCGTCCGTACGCGATCCGCGGGGTCCTCCAGGACGTCACCCGGCGGCACCGGAGCGAGCAGGCCCTGGCGGAGACCCGGGCGCGGCTCGCCGCGCAGCGGCGCAGGGCCGCTGCCGAACACCGGACCGCGCGGGCCCTGCAGAACGCGCTGCTGGCCGTACCCGGTGAGCCGGATCCGCCCACCGCCGTCCTGGAGCACTCCGCACGCTACCTGCCCGCGACGGAGCGTCCCCGGATAGGCAGGGACTGGTACGACCTGGCGGGCCTGCCGGACGGCCGGATCCTGCTGGCCGTCGGTGACGTCAGCGGTCACGGGCTGGCCGCCGCCGTGGGCATGGCGGAGCTCCGGCACGCGCTGCGCGGGCTCTGCTACACCGGGACGGGGCCGGCGGAGATGCTCGACCGGCTCAACGCGATGCTCTGCCACCAGGGCGGCCACCGGATCGCCAGCGTGCTGTGCGGCCTGCTCGACCCGACGTCGGCGACGCTCACCTGGAGCGCGGCCGGGCACTCGCCGCCCGCCGTGCTGCGGGGCGACACCGCCGTCCTCGCCGAGGGCCCCACCGGCACCGTCCTCGGTGCGCTGCCGGAGACCCGCTGCCACGACGCCGTGCTGCCGCTGGAGCCGGGGAACGAGACCGTGCTGCTGTGGACGGACGGACTGCTGAACCGCCGCGACGACGGCACCGTCCGCCCGGACCGGCTGCTGCGGGCGGCCGCGGAGTGCGGCGACCGCGACCCGGCGGACTGCCTCGACCGGATCGCCGCCCGCCTCGGCGGCCCCAACCCCGCCGACGACAGCTGCCTGCTGGCCGTCCGGCTCCGTCGGTGCCCGCCGCGTTAGCGGCCGCGTCCGACGGGCACCCGCCAGGGCGGACCGGGCTGACCGGACGCACGGTGCTGCGAGGAGGTGGAGCGCATGGACGGGCATGAGCGGAACGGCGACGACCGGCCGGCGGAGGAGGCGACGGGCGGTCCGCCCGCCCCGCGCGGGCCTCTGTCGGCGGCGGTGCTCGGCCTGGTGACCGCCGGGCCGCCGGGTGCCGGACGACTGCTCGCGCCGCCCGGCCCCTTCACCCACCCCTGGAGCGAGGACCACCAGCTCGCCCTGTACCTCTGCTACGAGCTCCACGACCGGGGCCTGCCCGGGATCGCCCCCGGCTGGGAGTGGGAACCCGAACTCCTGGCGCTGCGAAGGTCGTTGGAACGCCCGTTCCTCGCCGAGGTGCGTGCGGAGGCGGAGCCCGCGGCACCGCTCGGGGAGGCACTGGAGCGCCTGCTCACGGAGCCGCCGGACGGCACCGGGCCCTCGCACTTCCTGCTGGCCGAGGGCGAGCTCCGGCACGCCCGCGAGTACCTGGTGCACCGCTCGCTCTACCACCTCAAGGAGGCGGACCCGCAGCTGTGGATGCTTCCGAGGATCCACGGCTCCGCGCAGGCGGCGCTGATGGCGGTCCTCTACGACGAGTACGGCGCCGGGCGGCCGGAACGCGCCCACCGCGTGCTGTTCGCCCGGATGATGACCGCCTTCGGCCTGGACCCCGGCTACCGGCACTATCTGGACCTGGTGCCCGCGCCGACCCTGGCGGTGGTCAACCTGATGACGCTCTTCGGTCTGCACCGGGCGCTGCGCGCCGCCGCGGTCGGGCAGTTCGCCGCCATCGAGATCACCTCCTCGCCCGGCTCGGCCCGGCTGGCCGCGGCACTGGAGCGGCTCGGCGCTGGCCCGGACGGCACCCTCTTCTACCGCGAGCACGTCGAGGCGGACGCCGTCCACGAGCAGCTGGTGCGCCGAGGGGTGATCGAGGAACTGGTCGCCGCCGAGCCGGAGTCCGCGAAGGACGTGGCGTTCGGCATCGCCGCCGCGCAGGTCGTGGACGGCCGCTTCGCGGACCACCTGCTCGACCGCTGGCGCAGCGGGTTGACCTCCCTGCGCTCACCCCTCTGAGCCCCGCCGGTCCGAGCCCCGCCGGGGTCCGCCGCGCCGGCGGTGACTGGTGTCGCAGAACGGGTACGTCCGGCTCCGGCGGCACGCGCACAGCGCCACCACCGGTCGCTCCGAGACCCGCACCGTCCCGTCCGGCAGGACCACCTCCACCGGACCCTCGACCAGCAGCGGCCCGCCCGGCACGACGACCACCCTGGTCGGCTCCCGGTCAGCCCTCCCGGACACCGCGCACCACCACCAGTTCCTCCTCCCGTTCGCCCGGCCGGATCAGCCCGCGCCGCTCGAACAGGGCGGCCCGCGCGGTCATCACCGGCCCGAACACCTGCCGCCGCCGGGCCGCCACCTCCGTCCGCAGCCCCGCCCCGCGCAGCAGCGCCAGGGTGGCGGGGACGTCCGCGAGCGAGGACTGCACCAGCAGCAGCACACCACCGGCGGCGAGAAGGCCGGGAGCCGTCCGGCAGATCCGGTCGAGCACCAGCCGCCCGTCCGGCCCGGCGTCCCAGGCCAGTGCCGCGCCGCAGCCGGCGGCGCCCGCGGCGGGGTCGACCGGCACGTACGGGGGGTTGGCGGTGATCAGGTCGAACCGCTCGCCGGCCACCGGGGCCAGCAGGTCGCCCCGGCGCAGCCGGATCCGGCGACGGTGCAGCCGGGTGTTGCACCAGGCGGTCACGACGGCGCGGGCGGACACGTCGACCGCGGTCACCCGGGCCCCGGTGCGCGCCGCGACCAGCGCGACCGCTCCCGTACCGGTGCAGAGGTCGAGCACCTCGGCGGAGGCGTCCAGGTGCTCCCGGCGGACGCACGAGGCCAGCAACCGGGTGTCCCCCTGCGGCGGGTAGACGCCGGGCGGTCGGAGCAGCAGCATGGCGAGCAGCTTTCCGCAGGTCTCGTCGGCACCGTCAGGCCCGGGCCGGCAGCGCCCGGTAGATGCGGCGGTGGCACATGTCCAGCCACTGGCGCTCGGCGGCGCGCCGGACCAGATCGTCCGGCAGGTGCCGCACCGGGTCGCGGGCGCTCAGGGCGGCCAGGTGCCGGACGTAGCCGTGCCCGGCGGGGACGGCCGCCACCCGGATCCCGGTGCGGTGCCGGCGTGCCGGCTCGGCGGCGCGCGGCGGGAGATCGGGGACGACGGCGGTCATGGTTCCTCCTGGGGTGCTCCCGCGCGGCTGCCCCCGGCCACGAGGGTGAAACGCCGCCCGGGTACGGCCGGAGGCGGTGGTGCCGCTGCCCGCTGCCCGCTGACGGCCGGTCAGCCGGCCCCGGGCAGCCGCACCTCCAGGTGGCCCGAGAGCACCCGGGTCTCCAGCACCGGCTGCGGTGCGGTGGCCGGGCCGTGCACCACCTGGCCGTCCCGCAGCCGGAACTCGCTGCCGTGCCACGGGCAGCGCAGGCAGCCGTCGGCGACGGTTCCCTCGGACAGTGGCCCGGACAGGTGGGCGCAGCGCTCGGCGAGCACGTCGCAGCGCTCGCCGTCGCGGACCACGACCACGGCCAGCTCGCCGGCCGACCGGCGCACCGCCTGCCCGCTCGGGAAGTCCTCCAGCGGGCCGAGGGCGACCCAGTCGGGCGGTGCCAAGCGGGGCACCGCGGCGGCCCGGTCGGGCCCGGCGGCCAGCCGGTAGGAGAGGTGCCCGCCGAGCGCGGCCGCGGCGGAGACGGCGGTCAGCCCGGCCAGGCCGAGCAGTCGGCCCCGGGCGCGGTGCCCCCGGCAGCGGGCCAGCAGCGACCCGCCGTACAGCAGCACCGCGGCGGTGTTGGAGAGCCCGTGAACCAGCCCGGTGCGGCGGCGCGGCGGATCGAGCCGGGCCCAGTCCACCCAGCCGGCGAGCGCGGCGGGTCCGGCGGTCAGCAGCCCGGCCGCCACCAGGGTGCCGGCCGACCTGCGCCCGCCCGGGGTGAAGTCCAGCAGGGCTGCCGAGGTCCAGCAGCCCAGCGGGAGCTGGACCAGCGCCGGGTGGAGCGGGTGGCCCAGCCACACGCCGTGCAGGGCGTCGCGGTACGGGCCCAGCGGGAGGGCCTGCACCGCGTCGGCGACCGGCCCGGCCGGGGCGTCCAGGAAGTCCCAGTGCTCGGGCGCCTCCAGCAGACCGCGCAGCCGGCGGGACCAGCGGTGGGTGTGCAGCGGTGAGGTGTTCATGCGCGAGGTGTTCATACCGGGCGGCTAGCCGGGTGGCGGTCGGCCAAACCCCGGAGCCGGGTGTGTGATCCGGCGATCCGGGTAGACGCGCGAAGGGTGGCCGGACCCGTTGACGCCCGTCCGCCCGTCCGCCCGTCCGGCCGTTCCGCCCTATACCGCGGTGATCACGCTGCGGCACGAGCCGAGCGGGTTGCCGGAACGGGCGACCACCGAGCGGCGGTGGCAGGAGACGGAAGAACAACGAGGCGCGGACATGGCCGATCTGACGCGGATCGCGCAGATCGTGGCCGAGGCCGTCAACGGCCCGGGCCGCCACGTGCTGCCCGAGCGGCTCTGCCTCGCCTGCGTCGAGGCGCTGGCCGCCGACGCCACCGCGATCACCCTGATGGCCGACACCGGACACCGCGCCGGGGTCTGGGCCGGCGACGAACGGGCCCGGCGGATGGAGGAGCGGCAGTTCAGCCTCGGCGAGGGACCGAGCGTGGACGCCTTCCGCACCCGGCGCCCGGTGGAGGTCGCCGACCTGCGCTCCCCGGACGAGGTGCGCTGGCCGGTCCTGGTGGTCGACCTCGCCTCGACCGCCCAGGCCCGCCCGGAACTGCGCAGCGTCTACGCCACCCCGCTGCACCTCGGCACCACCGGCATCGGCGTCCTGAGCCTCTACCGCGTGCGACCGGGTCTCCCGGACCCGGAGGAGGCCGCCGATGTCCAGGTCGCCGCGACCAGCGTGACCCTCGCGATCGTCGGCTCCTTCCTGGCGCCTGCCGGCGGGCAGTCCGCCCGGCGGTGGCTGGACGACCCGCCGCTCGACGGCGTCGAGGTGGACCAGGCGGTCGGCATGGTCGGGGTGCAGCTGGGGGTGTCCGCCGGGGAGGCCCTCGACCGGCTGCGCGCCCACGCCTTCGCCCGAGGACGGGAGATCGACGAGGTCGCGCACGACGTGGTGGAGCGGCGACTGCGGTTCACCGAGGAGGACCGATGACGGATGACCGGCGCAATGTCTCGGGCGTCGCCTTGCCCCGTGGGGAGAGGGAGGCCGTCATGACGCGCGAGGCCAGGGTGAACGAGGCGTTCGCCGGGCTCACCGGGACCCTGGTCGCACCCGGCTACGACACCGTCGAGTTCCTGCACCGGCTCACCGAGGTCTGCCGGCGCTCAGCGGCGCGTCCGGCGCCGGTCCCGTCGTCGCGGACCGCCGCGGCGAGCTGCGTGACGTGGCTTACTCCAGCGACCGGGTGCGCCGACTGGAGGCCCTGCAGATCGCGGAGGGTGAGGGGCCCTGCCTGGACTGCCACCGGGCCCCGCCCGGTCGTGCCCGAGCGGCTTCCCGGCGGTTACCCCGCAGCTCGCGGGGCAGACGCGCGGTCGGCCGGGAAACACCCGGCCGGTTCCCATCGAGGAGGCCCCGAATGAGCATGGTGAAGGAGTCGGTCGACGTCGAAGTCCCGCTGCACACCGCCTACAACCAGTGGACCCAGTTCGAGGAGTTCCCGCGGTTCATGGAGGGCGTCGAGTCGGTGACCCAACTGGACGACCGCCACAACCACTGGCGCACCAGCATCGGCGGCGTCAGCCGCGAGTTCGACACCGAGATCGTCGACCAGCTGCCGGACGAGCGAATCGCCTGGCGGACCATGGACGGCGACGTGGACCAGAAGGGCGTGGTCACCTTCCAGCGGCTCGACGAGGGACGTACCCGCGTCAACATGGCCATCGACTTCCGGCCCGAGGGCATGGTCGAGAAGGCCGGCGACGCGATGGGCGTGGTCGACCGGCGGGTGAAGGGCGACCTGAAGCGGTTCAAGGAGTTCATCGAGCACCGAGGCACGGAGGAGGGCGGCTGGCGCGGGCGGATCAGCCCGAGCTGAGCGCGCTCCGGCACGTCCGGCGGCTCCGACCCCGACGGGTCGGAGCCGCACCGGTTCGCCCCGGCCGGTCGGGGTAGGCGCGCGGCATGGAGGACATCGGACCCCCGGCGGACGAACCCGTCGGCGACGACGCGGAATCGCTGGACCTGTGCGACCAGTGCGGGCAGGCCGTCTCGAACGCGGACCTGCTCAGCGCCCTGGTGCCGGACTCCTCCGCGCTGCACCCCACCGACCCGGGCCTGGACGGCAAACGGGTGCTCATGGCGTGTTCCGTGGAGCACCTGGCCGCCCTGATCGAGGACTACCGCCACCGCCCGTTCGTCCCCGAGGAGGTCTGGGCCGGCAAGGTCTGCCGGGCGCTCGCGGAGTACGACGAGCCCGTTCCGATCAGCGTGGTCGCCCGGCTGAGCGGCCTGTCCGAGCACCAGGCGGTACAGGGCGTGGAGTGGCACAACGCCCGTGCCCGGGAGTGGCAGGAGCGCTTCGGCGACGACGGGGACGGCCGCTGACGACGGGGGCGGCCGCTGACAACGGGGCGATCACTGACGGAACGATCACCGAACGGAACGAGGAGGAGCGATGAGCACCGCGAAACGCTACCGCCTGGTCGCGACCGACCCCTACCGCGAGATCCTGCTCACGGGCACCGGCGCGATGGGCGGGGACGGGACGGAGGTCTACGTGGACGATTCCGGCGCCGTCCGGGTCGAGATCGACGGCGCGGGCGAGGTCCGGAGGATCACCACGGCACTCGACCTGGGCCGCCCGGTCCTCGCCGAACCCCTGGAGTGAGCGGACCCCCGGAGTGACGGGATAGCGGACGGGACGGGCCTGCTCCAGGCCCGTCCCGCCGCCGCGCGGCTACCCGGATCGGGACCGCGGCAACCCGGCATCCGCCACGGCGATCCGGCATGGTCGCGGGACCACCGGGTACCCGCGACGTCCGGGGTGCGCCCGCCGTGCCCGCCCTGACCCCGCCCCCCAGGAGGAGACATGACCCGGCAGACCAAGGTCCTGGCGATCGTCACGAACTACGGCGTCGAGCAGGACGAACTCCTCGTTCCCGTCCGGCACTTGCGCGACAACGGTGCGCAGGTCGACATCGCCGCGCCGGACCGCGAGGACATCCGCACGCTCGTCCGGGACAAGGAGCCCGGCGAGACGGTACGACCGACCCACACCCTCGACGAGGTCGACGCCTCGGAGTACGACCTGCTGCTCATCCCCGGCGGCACGATCAACGCCGACACCCTCAGGCTCCGCCCGGCGGCCGTCGAGACGGTGCTGGCCTTCACCAAGAACGGCCGCCCCGTCGCCGCCATCTGCCACGGGCCGTGGCTGCTGGCGGAGGCGGGCGTCGCGTACGGCAAGCGGCTCACCTCCTTCCCCTCGCTGCGCACCGACCTCGCCAACGCCGGTGCGACCTGGGCGGACGAGCCGATGGTCAGCGATGACGCCAACGACTGGCGGCTGGTCACCTCCCGCAACCCGGACGACCTCGAGCACTTCCTGCGCGGCATCGACAGCGCGCTGCGCACGAGGGCCGAGACCGTCGGTGCGCGCTGACCGGCTCGGGCGTCGGAACCCGTCCCGACGGCCTCCATCCCGTCGGCCCCCGTCCTGACGGGCGGGGGCCGACTGCGGGGTCGTCAGCGGGTGGGGAAGCGGTGCTGCTCGATCAGCCTCGCGAACTCCTCCCAGAGGGCCGGGCCGGTCGGCTCGTCGCCCGGGTCGACGGCGACCCCGGCCAGCCCGCCCGGGTCGCCGAAACCGGCCGTCCGGGACAGCTCGACCCCCGATCCGAGCACCGCGACCGGCTTGCCGTGCCGCAGCGACTCGGTGAGGAAGCGGACGGCGTCCGGATCGGCGGGTAGCGTCTGCTCGCAGCCGTCCGGGACCACCAGCGCGTCGTAAAGCACCGACGCCGTGGTGGGCAGCGCGCGGTCCACCGGCACGTGCGCGCCGTCCGCGGCGAGCACATGGCCGCCCTGCGCGGCCAGCACCTCCACCGTGGCGCCCAGCCCGCCCAGCCGCTCGCGCGCGGCCCGTACCTGGGCGCCGTCGACCCCGGGCGCGGACAGGACGGCGACCTTGCGGGTGCGGATGCCGGGGGCCCGCAGGTTGTCCAGGCTCAGCGCGGGCGAGACCCGCGGGGCCGCGGCGGTCCCCTCCTCCGCGGTGGTTCCCTCCTCCGCGGCGGGCTCGGGCACGCCGATCCGCTGGGCGACCTCCGCGGCCAGCCCGGGGTCGACGTGCGCCAGGTTGCCGACCATCCGGCGGCGGACCTCCGGCTCCTCGACCTTCCCCAGCTCGAAGGAGAAGGCTTCGACGATGTGCCGCTGCTCCCAGTCGGCCATGCTGTGCCAGAACAGCGCGGCCTGGCTGTAGTGGTCGGCGAAGCTCGGGCTGCGCCGGCGGATCGCGCCGCCGTCGACCCGCTCCTGGTAGTGCTCGAAGACCCCCTCGGGCAGCCGGCCACCGCCCAGGGCCGCCGGGCAGCCGCCGCCGACCGAGTTCGGTGCGTAGCTGGTGCCCGGGTGGACGACCTGCTGGCCGTAGCCGTCGCGGTGGTTGGTGCGGACATCCGCCAGCGGCCGGTTGACGGGCAGCTGCGGGAAGTTGGGGCCGCCGAGGCGGATCAGCTGGGTGTCGAGGTAGGAGAAGTTCCGGCCCTGGAGCAGCGGGTCGTTGGTGAAGTCGATGCCGGGGACGACGTTGGCGGTGTGGAAGGCCACCTGCTCGGTCTCGGCGAAGAAGTTCTGCGGGTTGCGGTCCAGCACCATCCGCCCGACCGGACGGACCGGCACCAGCTCCTCCGGGACGATCTTGGTCGGGTCCAGCAGGTCGAAGGGGTAAGCGAACTCGTCCTGCTCCGGGATCAGTTGGAGGCCCAGCTCGTATTCGGGGAAGTCGCCGGCCGCGATCGCCTCCCACAGGTCCCGGCGGTGGAAGTCGGGGTCGCGGCCCGCCGTGATCTGGGCCTCGTCCCAGACCTGCGAGCAGACCCCGAGCAGCGGCCGCCAGTGGAACTTCACGAAGGTGCCGCGCCCGTTCGCGTCCACCAGACGGAAGGTGTGCACGCCGAAGCCCTGCATCATCCGGTAGCTGCGCGGGATGGCCCGGTCGGACATCACCCACATCAGCATGTGGGTGGACTCCGGCTGCAGCGAGCAGAAGTCCCAGAAGGTGTCGTGGGCGGAGGCACCGGTCGGGATCTCGTTCGGCGGCTCGGGCTTGACCGCGTGGACGAAGTCCGGGAACTTGACCGCGTCCTGGATGAAGAACACCGGCATGTTGTTCCCGACCAGGTCGTAATTGCCGTGCCGGGTGTAGAACTTGGTGGCGAAGCCGCGGACGTCGCGCACGGTGTCGGCGGAGCCGCGCGGGCCCTGCACGGTCGAGAAGCGCACGAACACCGGGGTGCGGCGGCCGGGCTCCTGGAGGAAGTCGGCGCAGGTGAACTCGGCCAGCGAGCCGTACGGTTCGAAGAAGCCGTAGGCGCCGGCGCCGCGGGCGTGCACCACCCGCTCCGGGATGCGTTCGTGGTCGAAGTGGGTGAGCTTCTCGCGCAGCTGGAAGTCCTCCAGCAGGGTCGGGCCGCGGTCGCCGACGGTCAGGGAGTTGTCGGTGTCGTCGATCCGCACCCCCTGGTCGGTGGTGAGCGGTCCGTCCGGGTCGGGGGCGCGGAAGGCGTCGAGCGCGGCGTCCTTGGCGTCCCGGTCGTCGGGCGCGGTGACGTCGGCAGCTTCGGTGGCTTCGGCATTCCGGTCTTCGGGCGAGGTGGCCCCGGCGTCCGCGGGGTCCCGGTCTTCGGGCTCCGGGGCGGGGCCGAGCCCGTGCGGCTCGGTGGCGGGGGCGGTGTGGGGGCGGTACTCGGGAGGTCCGGGGTTCACGGTCATCGTGCGTTCTCCGTCCGGGAGTCGGGGCGGGGGGCGTGGGCGTGGGCGGGGGCAGTGACGGGGGCGTGGTGCCACGGGGAGTTCAGCGCCGCAGCAGCAGTTCGGCGGCCTGCTCGGGACCGTCCGCGGTCCGGCAGGTGGTCAGGGTGCACGGCGGGCACCCGGTGTTCGTCCTCGGCGCGGCCTCGGGTACCCGGATCGCGTGGGCACCGGCCGCCAGCGCGGCGATCACCACCTCGTCGCTGGACCCGATCACGGTGACCCGCCCGGGTGGCAGAACGAGCACCCGGCAGGCCGCCGTCACCAGCGTCGGAGCGGGCATCCGGCAGCCGCAGCCGTCGTGCGGACCGTGCGGGCAGACCGCCCAGACGTCGAGCGGGCCCAACAGGGCCTCGGCCCGGGCCTGGACGGCCTCGACCTGGCCCGGCACGACCAGACCGCGGGCCACGCCAGGCTGGTTGCTCACCACCCCGAGCGCGAAACCGGCCGCGCGCAATGCCCCGAGCGCGGCCCGGACGCCGGCCATGGGATGCACCATGGCGGGGTCGCCGTTGCAGGAGACGTCCTGGAGGAGTGTCCCGTCGCGGCCGAACAGCACCGCACCCGTCAGGGCACCGGTGGCGCCCGCACCGCAGCGGCTGAACAGCCACGGGCCGGGCCGGCCGCAGTGGCCGGACGGCCCGGGCTGCGGGACGGTCGGGACGGGTTCTCGGAGGTACGCCATACACCTGCGGGTTGCCGACCCGGGGAGTGCCAAACGGGCGGTGGCACGCGGAGCGCGCGGTCAGGGGGAGTGCCGGTCCCGGACCGGGTCGCCGGGGCGCCGCACCCGCGCCTCGCCGATGCGGCGCTCGCACCCGTGCAGCTCCTCCGGCGCGGCGCCGGCCTGGACGGCGGGGAACAACTGCTCCTCCTCCCCGCGCAGATGAGCCCGGACCACGACGAGCAGGACGGACACGGCGTGGCGCCGTTCGGTGGGGGTGAGGCATGCGTCGTCCGCCCGGTCGAGCAGCCTGCGGATCGCCGCGTGGGTGCGGCCCGCCGCGTCCGCGAGCGCCTCGCCGGTCGGCAGGGAGCGGCGGGCCAGCGGGTACAGGTGGTCCTCCTCGACCGCGAGGTGGGGCTCGAGGAGCTGCCGCAGCTCGTCCAGCAGGCGCAGTGCCTCGTCGTCGGTGCCGCAGCGGGTGGTGACCCGGTCCAGCTGCCGGAGCAACGTCTCGATGGCCCGGTGCTCGGCGCACAGCCGGCCCGGGAACCCTTCGGCACCGTTCATGGAGATCTCCGTCCGACGCCCGGGAGCGGTTGAACGCAGGCGCCTGCCCGTTTCTCGCGGGGGCAACCGTCGGCCGGCGTCCGATCGGGCGGTGCGGAGGGGTGACGGCGCTCGTGGCAGGCCTGGGCTCCGCCGCCGAGGTCGGCCCGATTCCCGTACGGGAGTCGGGCCGGTGGACCCGCCGTCCGCATCGCGCAGCGCGTCCTACGTATCGCGCAGTGCGCGCAGCTCGTCTTGCGCAGCGCGGACCCGGCTCGGTGACGTTGGCCGTCCCGGCGGTCGTTCCGAAACCGGGACGTGCCGGGCGGATGCCCCGGGCCGGCTGCGGTACACCTCGCCCCGGGGCGCGTTTGGCCGGGTGTCCCCCGGGGAGACGCCGGGGCGGCGGCGAAGGCCGCCGAGAAGGAGACGAGTGATGTCGAACGATGCCATCGTCCTGCTGCGGGAGGACCACAAGGAAGTCCGCCGCCTGTTCCGCGAGTACCGGGGACTCGTCGAGGGCGACGGCGAAGGCGGCGCCCAGGCGCGTCGCGAGGCGGTCGAACGGATCGTCGAGGCGCTGACCGTCCACACGTACCTGGAGGACGAACTGGTCTACCCCAGGATCCGCCAGGAGGTGCCCGGGCTCGCCGAGACCATGGACCGCGCCAAGGAGGAGCACCACGTCGCCGACCTGCTCTGCGAGGAGCTGAGCCGGATGACTCCCGACGACGAGGGCTACGACGCCAAGACCGCCGTCCTGATCGAGGCCGTCGAGCGGCACATCGAGCAGGAGGAGGGCGACTGGTTCCCGCAGGTCCGGGCCGCCCTCGGCCGCAAGGAACTGAGCGAGATCGGCGAACGGATGCGGGCCGTGCGCGAGACCGCGCCGCGCCGACCGATCGCCGGCGGCATGCTGCACCGCATCGCCGACGCCCTCGAGGACTGACCCGACCCGCCCGCGGGTCCGCGCGCAGGAGGAGGTACCACCGGTGCACCACGACGAAGACCTGTTGGGGCTGCTCACCGCCGACCACCGGTCGATCCGGGTCCGCTTCAGCGAACTCAGCGGCCTCCCCAGCGGGGACCCGCAGCGCAAGGACCTGGTCGGCCTGGTGACCGATCAGCTGGTCCGCCACACCCGGGCCGAGGAGGAACACCTCTACCCGCTCGTCCGCGAGCGGCTGCCCGACGGACCGGCCGTGGTCGAGCGCGAACTCGCCGACCACCGCACGGTCGAGGCGCTACTCGGGGAACTCCGCCGGACCCACGTCACCCTGCCCCTCTTCGACCGCCTGGTCGCGCAGCTGACCGAGGAGGTCACCCGGCACGCCGGTGACGAGGAGGCGCGGGTCTTCCCGGCCGTCCGAGCCGTGACCAGCGGGGCCGAGCTGCACACCCTGGCGGCCCTGGTCCGCGAGACCAAGGAGTCCTCGACCGGCCGACCCCGCCACCAGCGGCCGGCCGAACACCCCGCCGACCACCTGCCGCCCCCGGAACGCTCGCTCACCGAGCGGATGCGCGACTTCCTGACCCCGGGCGGCCCGCACTGACCCGTGTACGACCCCGACGGCCGGTGCCCTCACCGGCCGTCGGGGCTGTCGGGGCTGAGGGCCGACCGCGCTGCCTGCCCCGCCGGTGGCTCCGAGTGACTGCGCGTGGTCGCGCTCCGGGAATGCCCTCGTCCTCCGGCTCGGCGCCCGGATCGTGGTGTCCGCGTTCGGGTTCGGGCAGCGGGTCGGCCGGGCCGGTCGCGCCTCCCGTGTCGTGCAGTGGCCGCTCGCGCGGTGATTCGGTCATGGGGTCCTCATGGCCGGGTCCTGGTCGGCCGAGCGGTGCGGCGCGGGTCAGGTGGTGGGGTCCGCGCCGCTGATGTCGGCGAGCGCGGAGTGCGGGTCCCGGTCCACCGCGAGGTCGCCGAGGGACACCATGCCCACCGCCTTTCCGTCGTCCAGCACCGGCAGTCGGCGCAGGGCGTGGCGGCGCATCAGCTCGACGGCGTGCGGGACGTCGTCGTCCGGGCCGATACTGACCAGCTCGGTACTGCAGATGTCGCCGACGTTGGTGCTGTCCGGGTCCTTGCCCCCGGCCAGGACGCGGACCACCAGGTCGCGGTCGGTGACCAGGCCGCAGAGCCGGCCGTCGTCCGCGACCAGGACGTCGCCGATGGCGGAGTCGCGCATCCAGCGGGCCGCGTCGCGCACCGAGGCCAGCCGCGGTACGACGACCGGGCCGGCGGTCATGATCTCCTTGATCTTCTGGGACATGTCTCCTCCACGGCGGTCGGGCAGGTCTCCGGTGACGTCGCGCCTGCCCGGTGCGCGTAGGGTGAAACCGAGGGCCGGGTGAGGCCGCCGGGCCGCAACGGCTGCGGTCACCACCGGTACCAGCGGGTGCGGCTGCCCCGGCCACCCGCGGTGAAGACGAAGCCGAGCAGCCACAGCACCAGGACGGCGAGCGCGATCCACCACAGGGCGTGCAGGGCGAAGCCCGCGCCGCCCAGGACGAGTGCGAGCAGCAGCACGAGAATGAGAAGCAGCATGGCGGGAGTCCTTCCACGGGTCGTCGGTCGGTCGGGTGACGGCGTGTGCCCGCTTCCGCCCCGTTCATGCCCGGGCCGCGGCACGGGACGACCCGTACCGGGGAAGGCCTCAGGCGGCGGCCAGGGCCCGTTCGCACTCCCGGCAGCGGCGGTCGGCCAGCTCGGGCGGGTACCAGGGGTCACCGGGCCGGGCGGGCGCGTAGTGGCTGTGCTCCATGGAGCGGGTGTCGCGTCGGCACAGCGTGGTCGGCTGGGGGTCTTCCGGGACGTCGGGGTCGGCGCCGGCGGCGTGCACGGCCAGCACTCCCGGCCCGACGCCCTCGGCGCCGAGGACCTGCTCGGACTCCAGCTCGAACAGCACGATGATCGAGGCCATGTCTCCGACGGTGCGCCGGGCCGGGCCGCTCCGCACCCCGGGCCGCTCACCCGTGGGACGGGCCGCGCCGCCTCCGCCGGCACCGGAGGCCGGCCCGGGCCTCCGGTGCCGGCGGGCGCTCACGGGGTAGGCGCGGGCCCGACGGGAGGTGCGACGTGGCGAGCGGCGATGACGCGAGGCCGGGCGGAGTGCTGGCGCGGCTGCTGGCCCGCAGCCGGTCCGGCGGGCCGGCGGACCTGCCCGGCCTGGTGCGGGAGGCGGCCCGGGAGCTGGGCGCGGACGCGGCGTCGGTGTTCCTGGCCGACGTCCAGCAGCGGTACCTCGTCCTGCTGCCCGGCTCCGCGGACGGGAAGCGGGACCACCTGGTCGACATCGAGGGGACGCTCGGCGGCCGCGCCTACCGGCTGCAGCAGACCCAGCTCTCCTCCGGGTCGCCCGCCGTCGGCTGGTTCCCGCTGGTCGACGGCGTCGAGCGGATCGGTGTGCTGCGGATCGAGGGCTGCGCGCGGGACCAGGACACGACGGACCGCTGCGAGGCGCTGGCGGCGCTGGTCGCCCTGCTGGTGGTGTCGAAGAGCACGTACAGCGACGTCATCATCGGTGCCGCACGCCGGCAGCCGATGAGCCTCCAGGCCGAGCTGCTGTGGGCCTTCCTGCCGCCGCGCACCATCGGCACCCGGCACGTCACCTCCAGCGCGGTCCTGGAACCGGCCTACGACGTCGGCGGGGACGCCTTCGACCACTCGGTGGCCGGCGGGCACCTGCACGTGTCCGTGTTCGACGCGATGGGCCACGACCTCGCCTCCGGCGGCGCCAGCTCGGTCGCCCTGGCCGCCTGCCGCTCCACCCGGAGGTCCGGCGGCGGCCTGGCCGACATCGTCCGGGCCATCGACCGCACCCTGACCCGGTGGATCCCGGACCGGCTGCTCACCGCGGTGGTCGCCGACCTCGACACCGTCACCGGCGAACTGTCCTGGGTCAACTGCGGGCACCCGCCGCCACTGCTCATCCGGGACCGCCGGATCGTGACGGACGCCCTGCGCAGGCGGGCCGAACTGCCGCTCGGGCTCGGCTTCCACGAGCGCGTTCCGTACCCCGTCCACCGCACCAGGCTGCAGCCCGGTGACCGGCTGCTGGTCCACACCGACGGGGTCACCGAGGCCCGGTCGGCCACCGGTGAGCTCTTCGGGGAGCGCCGACTGGCCGACACCCTGGTCCAGCACATGGCCGGAGGGGACCCGGCCCCCGAGGCCCTGCGCCGCCTGGTCCACGCCCTGGTCACCCACCAGGACCACGAGCTGCGCGACGACGCCACCATCCTGCTGGCGGAGTGGCACCCCGACCGGCCCGGGGAGTGACGGGGGAGCGGCGCGGACTACCGCAGCAGCCGGTCCAGGACCCGGCCGAAGACCAGCCGCCCCGCCGCCGCGACCAGCGGATCGGCGAACCGGGGCAGACCGGCGATCCGCAGCTCCTCCGCCCAGACCGCCTCGCTGCCGCCCGCCACCGACCGGACCCGCAGCACGGCCCCGCCGAGCACCGGGCGGCCGCGCTTGACCAGGCGGCACAGCCCGTCACGCCCGGGCGCGGGAGCGGTCAGCTCGACGATCTCCATCGGGTCGTCGAAGCGCAGCGGCCCGAAGGCCGTCCGGGCCAGGACCACGTCGCCCACCTCCCGGCCGCTGCCCCGGGCGACGAAGACCCGGGTGAACGGCACCCGCTCGCCGTGCCGGGGCCAGGCCGTCAGCCGATCCCAGCAGTCGGCCGGCGGCACCGGGGAACGGCGGGTCAGGACGAAACGGGCCATGGCGCCCACCGTAGCGACTGCGCGGCGCGGCAGCAGCGTGTTGCTCTCCCGGACGCGTGCCGCGGGGCTACTTCCGCCGCAGGTCCCCCGAGAAGCCGCCGACCAGCAGGTGCAGGCTGCCGTCCGGATTGCGGGTGTACACCTGGTCGTGCGGGATGGCGGCGCAGCCGCTGAGCGCGTTCATCGGGGCGGTGCGCAGGACCACCCGGTCGGCGGTGACCTGGACGAGGTTGGCGACGGCGTCGCAGTAGCGGGTGCCCGCGCCCTCGTTGTTGTGGATCTGGGCGACCGGGTCGTTCGGGCGGCCCTGGCTCAGCGCGATCGTGAAGTCGGGCTTGAGGACGGTCTGTTCGCTGCCCAGGGTGCCCTGCCAGGTGCCGAGGAAGTCGGCCGGGATCACGCCGTCGGAGGTCGCCGTGGTGGTGGCGGGCGCCGCCTGCGTCGTGTTCCCCGGGTTCGGGGTGGCCGTGCCGTCCTCGCGGGTGGCCAGGAACACCGCCGTGCCCGCCACCGCTGCCGCCAGTACGGCGGCGAGGAGCAGCGTGCCGCGCCCCGACCGGCGGGGACCGGGCTGCGCCGGGCCGGCGCCCGCCGGCGGTGGATACGGCGGGTACGGCCGGGCCGGGACGGTGGTGGCCGGGGAAGGCGGGAGCGGCGGGGCGGCCCACGGCGGCGGCGGGCCGAACCGCCCGGTCGGCGCGGGCGGTTGTGCCGCCGGGGACTCGCCGTCCAGGTCCAGCAGCTCGACCGCCAGGGCGGCCAGCGCGGCGGCGATCGCGGGCGGCAGCCAGTCCCGGCGTTCCAGGCGCTCGCCCGCCGCCCGGTCGTGCGCCGTCAGCCGGTCGCGCAGCTGCTCCGGGGTGGGGCGGCGATCCGGGTCCTTGGCCAGGCAGTCCGCCACGATGGCGCGCAACTCACCGTCCGATATGGGGAGTTCCGGCTCCTCGTGGAGGACCCGGTAGAGCATCACGGCCGCGCTCACCCCCGAGCCGAAGGGTGCACGGAACCCCGGTTCCGGTTCCGGACGTCGGAGGCCGTGGTCTGCCCGGCAGGATCCGTCGGGCAGACCGAAGCTCGGTGAAATTCCGGTCGCTCCCCGGCAGTTCGCCGCAGCCGCACGGGCTACCCGCCGGTCACATCTGCGGCTATGGTCGGTCCCCGTCAATTCCGTGCCACCCTCACCTTTACCGGGATGACCATGAAGAGAATCGGAACGCGCCTGCTCGCCCTGGCCGCGTGCCTGCCCGTACTCGCCGGGATGACAGCGGGTGCCGCCGTCGCGGAAGCGGCCCCGACCACCGCCACCGCCGCGCAGGCGACGACGGGCTGGACCGGCCCGCTCAGCACCCGCGGGCGCTACATCGTGGACGCGGACGGCAACCGCTTCAAGCTGAAGGCCGCCAACTGGGCCGGGGCCCAAGGCACCTGGGAGGGCAGCGGGGCGGTCGACGACCCCGCGAACAACCAGGCCCGGCAGGTCTCGCACAACATCCCGCTGGGCCTGGACCGGGTGCCGATGGCGCAGCTGATGGCGGACTTCCATGGCCTGGGCCTCAACAGCATCCGGCTGCCGTTCGCCAACGCGATGGTCCACGACACCGCCGCGGTGCCGGACTCCGCCGTCGCCGCCAACCCGCAGCTGCGCGGCCGCACCCCGCTGCAGGTGTACGACGCCGTGGTGGCGGCGCTCACCGCCGACGGCTTCGCGGTCATCCTCAACAACCACACCACGAGCTACCGCTTCTGCTGCGGCCTGGACGGCAACGAGCGCTGGAACAGCGGCCAGTCGACCGCGCAGTGGGAGGACGACTGGGTGTTCATGGTGAAGCGCTACCAGGCCAACAAGCGGGTGGTGGGCGCCGACCTGCGCAACGAGGTCCGCCGCGACACCTGGGACGACCCCAACTGGGGCCTGGGCGACGCCCACGACGAGTACGCCGCCTTCGAGGAAGCGGGGAACCGGATCCTGCAGGCCGACCCCGACATGCTCGTCGTCATGGAGGGCATCAACTGGTACGGCATCCCCGCCGCGCTCTTCAGCCACGGCCGCCCGATGCTCACCCCGGTGCGCACCCTCTCCAACACCCTGATCGACTCCGGCAAGTTGGTGTACGCCGCGCACTTCTACGCCTACACCGGCCCGGCCAACACCGGCGCGGGCAGCGGCCCGGGAGCGACGAGCGACCCCCGCTACGAGGACTTCACCCCCGAGCAGCTCGCCCAGGTCGTGGACGACGAGGCGCTGTTCGTCACCCGGGCGGGGCAGCACTTCACCGCCCCGGTGTGGATCAGCGAGTTCGGCGCGGGCGGGCGCGGTTCCACCGACGCCAAGGAACAGACCTGGCTGCACACCTTCACCGACCTCCTGGCCGCCCGCGACACCGACTTCGCCATCTGGCCCCTGGTCGGCTGGGCCGACGCCACCGGTACACCGAACGACAACTGGGCGTTGCTCTCCTACGACCCCGGCGGCAAGCGGCTCGGCCTGACCGACCCCGGCGACTGGCGCGCCCCCGACTGGCGCAAGCTGGTCGACGCGCCCTCGCTGACCGGCCCGGTGGCAGCGGTGAACCACTGGAACATGCTCGACCTCGACCACGGCGACCGGAACGTCTCCCGTCGGATGCTCGCCCGCCCGGACTGGAGCAGCGGCAACCGCAAGGGCAACTGCCCGGACGGCCAGCGCCTGACCGGCCTCGGGCGCAGCGACAGCCGGGGGCTGTGCACCGACGCGGGCGAGCCCGCGACGGGCACCGGCGACTGGATCACCGTCACCGACGAGCGGTACGTCACCGGCGGCGACTGGGCCGCCGGCTACAACAAGCTGCAGTGCCCCGACCGCACCTTCGCCGTCGGCTACAGCGTGCACGACGACGCCATGTCCGCCCTCCTGTGCGCACCCGCCGCCGCGGCGCTGCCCACCACCGGCCGCAACGTCTGGTTCGACCATGGCGACAACCGCCCCGCCACCGGCGGCGCGACCGCGAGCGACTGGGCACCGGGCCACTACAAGGGCCAGTGTGCCGACGACGAGTACCTCGCGGGCGTCGCCTACACCTGGCGCTGGCTCCACTACGGCGTCCCGGACGCCCTGCTCTGCCGGCCCCTCGGTTAGGCCCTCCAGGGCGTGTGCCTGCCGTGACGGGGCGCCGAGAGCGGAAGCCCCGTCACGGCAGGCGCCGTCACCTGCCGGCGGGGTGGTACACGCTGAGACCGCCGTAGGCCGGCAGAACGCCACCCAGGTCGCCGGGCTTGCCCCGCAGGACGGTGTCCAGGAAGGCGAGGGTGGCCGCGCCGACGACGCGCGGGCTCTCGGTGCGGCCCAGGGTGCCGACGATCGAGGGCACGGGCGGCAGGTACAGCGGGCCGTCCATGAACGTGAGATGCGCGGCGCCGGGGATGGTGAGCCGGTAGTTCGTCGCGGTGCCGGAGTCGAGCACCTCGGTGAGGCGGGGGAGGTAGCGCGGGTCGGTCGCCGGGGTGACGGCCTGGGTGAGCGCCAGCGTCGGCTGGGTGAGGGAGGGGGAGGTGGGGCCGTGGGGGTAGCCGTCCAGATCGATGACGGCGCCGAATCGATGGTCCTGCCGGGCCGCCTGCAGGGCGGCGGCGCCGCCCATGGAGTGGCCGGCCACCGCGACCCGGCCGGTGTCCAGGCGTCCGGTCAGCGGGTCGGCGGCCTCGCCCCGGTCCAGTCCGTCCAGCCGGGTGAGGACGAAGCCGAGGTCGGCGGCTCGAACCGCGGTCCAGTCGGCCGCCAGCTTCTCGTCCTGTTCCGGGTCGCCGCTGGACGCGGTCTCGGTGGTGATCGTCCGGCCGTCGGCGAGGACGACGGCGGCGGAGTCGTACGGGTGGTCGAGGGCGGCGACCACATAGCCGTGGCTGGCCAACTCCTCGGCCCAGGCCGTGTTCTGGGTGCGCACTCCGCCCGATCCGGGTGAGAACAGCACCACGGGGAACCGTCCCCCCGTGCTCTCCACCGGGGCGTCGAAGACCGAACGGGTGCGGGCACGCGGAACGCCGTCGACCAGGAAGCCCGGCAGGCCGACTCCGCGGGCGAGGGCGTCGGAGACGGTGCGCGCCTCCTGCTCGGTGCGTCCGAGGTACTGGGCCCGCTGCGCCCCTGCGGGGCTCTTCTGCGCGGGATACCAGAGCTGCACCACGACCGTGCGCCGGTCGTCCGGGTCGGCGGTGAAGGTCTCGGGACGGCGCGGGTCGGTCCACTGCACCACGCGGGTGCCGACCGCGAAGTCGCCCGACGGCTCGGGGAACACGGGTACCGGAAAGGCCCAGGCGGCCACCGGGCCCGCGGCGATCAGGCCGACGCAGGCCACCGACCCCGGCAACGCCAGCCACCAGCGGGCCCGCCACGCCGGCCGGCCGGTTCCGCGGCCGAGACGGTCTCGCAGCAGGGGGGCGACGGCGAAGGGCGACGCGAAGGCGGCGCCCGCCAGTACCGGCAGCAGCTGCCAGCGGATCCCCGCCACAGCCAGCACGAGAGCGGACAGGACGAGAAGCGCCCCCGCCGCGATGGTGACGGGCGGGCGGGCGACGTGGGGCAGCCAGCGCGCCACCACCAGCGCGAGGGCACCCAGCAGGGCAAGGATTTCCAGGGGGGACATGGACGGTCCCGCGATGATCTCGGTCACCAGGCCATCGTCGGCGTCGGGCACGCGCTGCCGCATCGATCCCGGGTCGCCCTCGGGTGCGCCCGCGGTCGCAATCCGCGGCAGGTCCCGGTGCGACCGGCGTAGCAGCCGAGCACACCGGACCGGCGGCCGCGCTGCGACCACGGGAGGTAACGGGCCTCCTCCTGAGGTCGTATCCCGGCACGGTGCCATCAGACGGTGGACTCATGTGTTCCGCGGGGCCCGCGGCCTATCGTGACGGGGCTGCGGTACGTGCCGGGGCCACGACGACGCCGAAGCGACAGGGACGTGTGATGACCGAGGCGGCCTCCGTGCGAGCGGCGCGACTGGTGACAGCCGCCGAGCGGTGGGGTTCCCGGCTGCCGCCCGTGCTGTGGGACTCGCTGCTGCCGGCGCTCCTCCTCGTCAACGTCGTGACCACCCGCGCGCCGCACGAGCTGCCGGTGGCCCTGGCCCTCACCGCCGCCCTCGCGCTGCCCCTGGTGTGGCGGCGCCGGGCCCCGCGCACGGTGTTCGGCGCGGTGACGGCCGCGGCCTTCGTCCAGTGGCTGGTGGGCGTCCAACTCCCGGCGGACATCGCCGTGTTGGTGGCCCTCTACACGGCGGCCGCGAACTCGGGCCGGCGCGGCGCGCTCCTCGCCGGTGCCGTCGTGGAGGCAGGGGTCCTGCTGGCCTGCCTGCGCTGGACGGCGGAGGGCGCGTTCCTGACCCCCTTCGTCGCGGTCACCGCGATGACCGTCGCCGCCGCCGTCCTCGGCGTGAACGTGTGGACCACGCGCGCCTACCTCGCCGCCCTGGAGGAACGGGCCGCACGCCTGGCGCGGGAACAGGAGCAGCAGGCGCGACTGGCCGTCGCCGAGGAGAGGACGCGCATCACCCGGGAGATGCACGACATCGTCACCCACAACCTGTCCGTCATGGTCGCGCTCACCGACGCCGCCCTCTACGCGCAGCACCGTTCGCCCGACCGGACCACCGCCGCGATGCTCCAGGTCGCCGAGACCGGCCGGCAGGCACTGACCGACATGCGGCGCTCCCTGGGCATCCTGCGGACCGACGAACCGGACGCGGAGCGCCACCCGCTGCCCGGCATCGCCCAACTGGAGGCCCTCGCCGAGCAGATGTGCGCGGCCGGGCTGCCGACCGGCCTGGAGGTCCACGGCAGCCACACCCACATCCCCGCCACCGCCCAACTCACCGTCTACCGCCTGGTGCAGGAATCCTTGACCAACGCCCTCAAGCACACACCCACCGGCACGGACGCGAAGGTCCGGATCCGGTGCTCGACCGAGACCGTCACCGTGGACGTCACCGACAGCGGTCCCTGCCCGCCGCCTCCCACCGCCGCCACACCGTCCGGCCACGGCATCCCCGGCATGCGCGAGCGCTCGGCCGCCTACGGGGGGACGTTGGAGGCCGGACCGCTTCCGGGCGGCGGCTGGGGAGTCCGCACCCGCCTCTCCCTCGGCGGCAGCGGAACGGAGGTGTCCGGATGACGATCCGCATCCTGATCGCCGACGACGAAGCGCTGCTCCGGATGGCGTTCGGCACCGTCCTGGAGGCCCAGCCCGACATGGCACCGGTCGGCGAGGCCGCGGACGGCGCCCAGGCCGTACGCCTCGCCCGGGAGCTGCGCCCCGACGTCGTCCTCATGGACGTCCGGATGCCCGGGACCGACGGGATCGAGGCGACCCGTCAGGTCATCGAGGTCTCCCCGCAGAGCAGGGTGCTGATCCTCACCACCTTCGACCTGGACGAGTACGCCTTCGCCGGGTTCGACGCCGGAGCCTCGGGCTTCCTGCTGAAGAACACCAGGCCCGAGGAGTTCCTCACCGCGATCCGCAGCGTCGCCGCGGGGGACGCGGTGGTCTCCCCGCGGATCACCCGGCGCCTGCTGGAGAAGCTCCGTCCGCACATCCCCGAGGGCGCAAGCGCCGAGCGGGACGAACGCGACGAGCGGCTGGGCCGGCTCAGCGCCCGGGAACGCGAGGTGCTCGTCCAGGTGGGTCACGGCCTGTCCAACGCCGAGATCGCGGCCGCCCTGTACCTCGCGGAGGCGACCGTGAAGTCCCATCTGGGGCGGATCCTGCAGAAGCTCGAACTCCGGGACCGGATACAGGCCGTGGTCTTCGCCTACGAGAGCCGCCTCATCCGCCCGGCCTGACGCCGCCCGAGTCGTTCCGGCAGGCGCGGCGGGAGCGCCGGCCGGGCACGACGGGAGCGTCAGCGGGGGAGCGCGGCCCAGGCCGCGGCGAGGCGGGCGACCAGGGCGGCGGCGGTCTCCGGGGGGAAGGAGTACGGCAGCCGGAGGTGGTCGTCATGGGCGCCGGTCGGGTCCATGGTGGCGCCGGGGACGACCTCGGCGCCGTGGCGCAGCGCGAGTCGGGCGTAGACGCGGGCGTCGGTGCCGGCCGGGAGGCGGATCCACAGCACGGAGCCGCCGTGCGGGGGCTGCCACCACCAGTCCGGGAGGTGTGCGGCGAGCAGCCGGGTCATGGTGGCGAGCCGCTCCTTCCGCAGCCGCTCCCGTTCGGGGGCGAGCGCGGGCAGGGTGGGGAGCAGGCGGGCGGCGAGGGCCTGGTCGATCAGCGGGCTGCCGAGGTCGTCGAGCGCCTTGAGCCGGGCCAGCCGGTCCGCGGTGTCGCGCGGGCCGCGGATCCAGCCGATCCGCAGGCCGCCCCAGACCGCCTTCGCCAGCGAACCCACCGTCAGCACGGTGCCCCCGGCGGGGTGCGCGGCGAGCGGCGGCGGGGCCTGCCCGGGGGCGAGGGCGGCCGCGTGGGCGCTGTCCTCGAGGACGGTCACGCCGTACTCGGCGGCGAGTTCGGCGACCCGGCGCCGACGGCCCGCGGACATCAGGGTGCCGGTGGGGTTGTGGAAGGTCGGCATCAGGTAGAGCAGCGCGGGCCGGTGCTCGGCGAGCGCGGCGGCGAGCCGGTCGATCCGGATGCCGTCGGAGTCGACGCCGACGCCCACCAGCCGCGCGCCGGCCGCCCGCAGGACGTCCAGGCAGCCCGGCCACCCGGGGGACTCCACGATCGCGGTCGACCCCCGTCCGAGCAGCAGCCGGGCGGTCAGGGTGACCGCCTGGGTGGCCCCGGTGGTCACCACCACCTGCTCGGGCACCGTCGGCAGGCCGTGCGCGGCGTGGTGGTCGGCGATCGCCGCCCGCAGCACGGGCAGCCCGGCCGGGTGGTAGCCGGCGTCCCGGACCAGCCCGGGCAGGTCCTCGCGGACGAGCTCGGTCAGCGCCCCGGCCAGGTCCGGTTCGCCGGCCTCGGCGGCCTGCCCCAGCGAGATGACGTCCGGTGGCGGCGCCACCAGCCGCTGGATCACCGCGGTTGCCTGACCGCCGCGCACCCGCCCGTCCACCGGCGCCCGGTGGACGGCGGCGCCCTGCGACACCCGGGTGCCGCTGCCCCGACGGGTCTCCACCAGGCCGGAGCCGCGCAGCGCGTCGTAGGCGGCGACCACCGTGGCCCGGCTGGCCGGCAGCGCCTCGGCGAGCCGCCGCTCGGGCGGCAGCCGGTCGCCGGGGCGCAGGTCGCCGGAGCGCACAGCCCGGACGAGGGCCTCGGTGAGCCGCCGGTAGAGCGGCCCCTCGGCCGAACTCCAGTCGCCCAGCAGGTCGATCAGCTCGGCGGGCTCGGAGGTCCCACGATTCCGGTCCACTTTCCCCTCCATTGGCACGGGAGTACGACCCGCCGCTGACAGAGGCTAGCGGCATGATCATCACCCCGTCGCTCGACCCCCGACTCGCCGCCGTCTGCGACCTCTCCGTCGTCGCCGCCCGTGACAGCGCCGGACTGCACCGCTACGACGGCGCCGTCCAGGACCTCTCCCCGGACGGCGTGCGCCGCGGCCTCGCCGCCCTCGGCGGCCCCGCCGGGACCGCGCCCTACCCGGACCCCCACGACGAGGCACACGCGTCCGCCGCCGAGGAGGCCCTGCGGGTCCGCTTCGGCGAACTCGAACTGCACCGCAGCAACCCGCTGTGGCACATCGAGAACCTGGACCTTTCCGGCTACGACCGCCCCTACGCGCCGCAGCCCGAACGCGACGCCGCCCGGCAGGCCCACCTCAACCGTTGGCCGGACGCCGTCGACGCCGCCGTCGCGGCGCTGGACCGGGTGCCCGCGCCACTCGCCCAGGCCACCCTGCCGCTCGCCCGCGGCCTGGCCGCCTTCCTCGACCCCCGGGGCGGCCCCGTCCACGCCGCCGCCGGCCGCGCCCACGCCCGACTCCTCGCCCACCTGGAGCGGGCCGCCACCGAAGGCCCCGAGTCGGCCGCGCTCGGCGGGCCCGCGCTCGCCCGGCTGCTCGGCGCCGCCGAGTCCTGCACCGTCGACCTCACCGCGATGTCCGCCCGGGTGGACGCCGAGCGCGACCGGCTGCGCGCGCTGCTCGCCGAGGCGCTGCGCCGCGTCGACCCCGGAGCCCCCACGCCCGACGCCACCGTACGGGCCCTGCAGGCCGACCACCCCGACGCCGACGGAGTACTGGCGGAGTTCCGGGCACTCGTCGAGGAGACGGTCGCCTGGACCGCCCGGCACGACCTGGTGCCCGACCACGACGTCGAGGTGCTGGTCGAGCCGATGCCCGACTCCCAACGCCGCGCGCTCGCCGGGCTGTTCGCGTCCGCGCCGTACGAGCCCGACGCGCCCGGCAGCTTCCGGGTCACCCTCCCGGACACCGGCTGGTCCGGGGCGGAACGCGACCAGTGGCTGTCGACCGGCTTCAACCGCACCCTGATGCCCAACATGGCGATCCACGAGGTCGCCCCCGGGCACGCCAGCCACTTCCGGGCGCTGCGCCGGGCGGCGACCGACGTCCGCCGGACCCTCCATTCCGAGGCCTTCATCGAGGGATGGGCCCACTACTGCGAGGAGTTGGCCTTGGAACAGGGCTTCCGCGACCGCGACCCGCGGGTCGCGGTGGCCGTCGCCCAGGACGCGCTGCGCCGGGTCACCCGCTTCGCCTGCGCGATCGGGCTGCACACCGGGGCGATGACCCTGGCGGACGCGGCGGCCCGGTTCACCGCGGACGTCGCACTGGCCGGCCCGGCCGCCCTGCACGAGGCCCGGCGCGGACTCTTCGACCCCACCTACGGTCGGTACACCTGGGGCAAGTTCGCGATCCTCGACCTGCGCGAACAGGCCGCGAAGCGCTGGGGCTCCGACTTCTCGCTTCGCCGCTTCCACACCGCCCTGTTCGACCTCGGCGCCCCGCCGCTGGGCCTGCTGCCCACCGCGCTGGAGCGCGGATGACCTCGCTCGCCGGCTTCGCGCTGGCCTCGCTGGCACTGGTCGCCGTGCCGGGGCCCAACCTGGTCTACATCATCACGCGCAGCGTCCAGGACGGACGGCGGGCCGGGCTCGTCTCCGCCCTCGGGGTGGAGACCGGCACGCTGGTCCACTGCCTCCTCGCGGTCGGCGGCCTGGCGGCGCTGGTCACCGACCACCCGCTCGCCTTCACCGTGCTGCGCTACGCGGGCGCCGGCTACCTCGCCCACCTGGGCGTGCGGACCCTCCTCCGCCGCCCGGCCCCGGCCGGTGACGGCCCGCAGCGGCCCGCCCGGCGCCGACTGCTCCGGGTCTACGGCGACGCGGTCCTGGTCAACCTGCTCAACCCCAAGGTGATCCTGTTCTTCCTCGCCTTCCTCCCGCAGTTCCTGCCCACCGGGCTGTCCGCCGCCGACACCCGGGCCCGGATGCTCGTCCTGGGCGCGGTCTTCCTGGCCGTCGCCTTCGCCCTGGACCTCTGCTACGCCCTTCTCGGCGTCGCGCTCACCGGTCGGCTCCGCGGCACACCGCGCGGGGAGCGGCGGCTGTCCTACGCGGTCGGCGGGGTCTACCTCACCCTGGCGGCGCTGGTGTTCACCTGAACCCGCCGTGACGTGCCACGGCACCTCCCTCCCAGGAGGGAGACGCGAGCCCTCCGCAGCGGGATCCGTCCCGGTCGCGGCCCCGGTTGACTGGAGATCAACGACGACCGGGGAGGAAGACCCATGATGCGCAGGCGAATCGGACGACTGGTGGCCCAGGCCGCGGCGGTGGCGGTGCTGGCGGGAACGGCCGCGGTGCCCGCCGCCGCGGCCGAGACGGGACCGGCCGACATCCGGACCGCCATCGAGGCGGTACCGGGCCTGCGGATCGTGGAGGAGAAGCCCGCCGCGCCCGGCTTCCGCTTCTTCGTCCTGACGCTGCACCAGCCCGCCGACCACCAGCACCCCGAGCGCGGCGGCTTCGAGCAGCGGATCACCCTCCTGCACCGCGGCACCGACCGCCCCACCGTGCTCTACACCAGCGGCTACACCGTCTCCACCAACCAGTACCGCACGGAGCCCGCCGAACTGCTGGACGGCAACCAGGTGAGCACCGAGCAGCGGTTCTTCGGCACCTCCCGGCCCGAGCCCGCCGACTGGAACGACCTCGACATCCGGCAGGCCGCCGCCGACCACCACCACGTGATCGAGGCGCTGCGCGCGGTCTACCGGGCGCCGTGGATCTCCACCGGCGGCAGCAAGGGCGGCATGACCACCGTCTACCACCGGCGCTTCTACCCGCAGGACGTGGCCGGCTCCATCGCCTACTCGGCGCCGAACAACGTCGACGACCGCGACGACACCGCCTACCTCGACTTCCTGCGCACGGTCGGCACCCCCGAGTGCCGCACCGCCCTGCAGGCCGCGCAGCGCGCCCTGCTGGAACGCCGCACCGCCCTGGTCGCCCGGTACCAGGCCTGGGCGGACGCCAAGGGCGACGGCTTCCGGCTCGTCGGCAGCGCCGACAAGGCCTTCGAGATCGCCGTCCTGCGCGCGCCGTTCATGTTCTGGCAGGGCCGTGGCCAGGCCGCCTGCCCGGCGGTGCCGCCCGCGGACGCCTCCGACGACGCCCTGTACGGCTGGCTCGACCAGGTCGCCCAACTGCCGGTCTACGCCGACTCGGTGGCGAACCAGTTCGTCCCGTACTTCTACCAACTGGGCACCCAGCTCGGCTACTTCCCGGTCGAGACGGACCACCTCGCCGACCTGATCCGCTACCCCGGCGCCACCGAGCCGCGCAGCTTCGTCCCCCGCGACATCCCGCTGCGCTACCGGCCGCAGGCGATGCGCGACGTCGACCGCTGGGTCCGCACCCGCGGCGAGCACCTGATGTTCGTCAACGGCGCCGCCGACCCATCCGTCGCCGAGCCGTTCCGGCTGGGCGACGGCTCCCGGGACTCGTACCTCTACCAGATGCCGGGCGGCACCCACTCGGTCCGGATCGCCCAACTGCCCGCCGCCGACGCCACGGCGGCCACCGCCACGCTGCGCCGCTGGGCGGGGGTCTGACGGATGTCGCCCGGGGCCGTACGGGCGACGACCGGGCCACCGGCGCGAACCGCGGAACGCGCCGGTGGCCCGGGTCGGAGGCGGAGGTCAGTCGGCCGCGATCGACCTGGCGCCGTCGATGAGGCCCCTGCGCGCCTCGGCCACGACCTCGGTCTGCCGAATCAGCACGTCGACCGCGCCGGTGACGAGGGCCAGCTCGGCCGGGGTGGTCCACCCCGGCCGATGGATGATCTTCAGCAACTCGGAGTAGTCGTCGGTGGTGACGGACTTCGTCACGGTGACGAGGTGGTTGATCCGCTGCTCCAGGTGGGCCAGCTGGTCCTTGTCCATGGCGGGTTCCGCTCCTGTGATCGTCGGGGGATACGAGCAGGCCATGTCTACCCGAACCGTCTCGGAGGCCATCGGGGCCGAACGGGTGGAGCGGACCACCCCGGACCAGGTTCCGCCCCCCGGACCGTCAGCCCACCAGCGCGGGCGAGAAGTAGTCGCGCATCCGGGCGATTCTCCCGTCACGGACGCGGAAGATCTGGACCAGCGAGACGACCTCCTCCCGGGCGCCCTCCCCGTCGAAGACCGTGTCGATCTCGGCGATGAACACCTCGGGGTCGGTGGTGGTGTGCAGTACGAAGCCGGACTTGTGCACGTTCGGCACGCGGGCGTCCTGCCCCTGCTGCTCGTAGTACGCCGCCATCGTGGTGCGGATCGCCTCGCGGCCCTCGATCCGCCGGGGGAGGGCGGCGCCGTCGGGCAGCAGCGGCACCTCGAAGACGCCGTCCTCGGTGAAGAGCTCGGCGAGGGCGTCGGCATCGCGGGTCATCGGACCGGCGTGGACGTAGCTCTGGAAGATCTCCTGCGGGGTTCGGGACACGGTGGCCTCCCTGGGCTCGGACGCGATGCGGGTTCTGACGCGTCGCGGGTTCTGACGCGTTGCGGGTTCTGATGCGTTGCGGATTCGAACGCAAAGGGCCCATCCCATCACAGCGGCGCCCGGGGCGCGTCGGTTTCGCGCGACCGGCCCCGGGCGCCGCCCTTCCGGGCGTCAGAGCGCCGCGCACTGTCCGAGGCGCAGGCCGCCGACGGCGGTCGGCCTCGGCCTCGGGCACGTCGGCGAAGAGGACGCGCCGGGCGTCCTCGTACGGCGGGGTGCGGCCGCTGCCGTCCTCCGGTACGGGCGTGCCCAGGAAGGAGAACATGCTCTCGCCCGCGTCGAGTTGGAAGCCGGCGAGATACACCACCCGGACCACGTTCGGGGCGTCCGCGATGGCCTGGGTGGCGGGCACGCCGCCGTACGAGTGGGCGACGACCACCACCGGGCGTCCACGCGCCGCAGGCGGTCGCGGATGGCGTCCGCGTCGTCCAGCATGCCCGCAGGGCGGGCGCCGGCGGGCCTGTCGGCGGGCGCGGAGCTGGGCAGGTCCACGGCGTGGGAGCGCCGGCCGTCGGCGTCCAGGGCGGTGCGTACCCGGTCCCAGCACCAGGCACCGTGCCAGGCGCCGTGGACCAGCAGGAAGGCGGGGCGGCCGGTGTCGGCGGTCATGCGGGGCAACTCCATGGTTCGAAGGACGACGGTTCGGGGGACGACGGTTCGGGGACGACGGTTCGGTGGGAGGAAGGCGCGCTTCAGTCGGAGAGCTGGACCACCCTGACCACCGGCGCCGCCGACGTCGTGGTCGCAGCCTGCGTCGCACCGTCGGCCGGCGGCACGGGAGGCGCCGGCGGGGCGGTGACCAGGATGCGGTAGGCGTCCGCGAGCACCCCCGCCAGATTGCCCAACAGGCCCAGCTGGAGCCGGTGCCAGCCCTCCGCGTCGTCCTCCGCCACCGCGTACTTCCCGGTGTGCTTGAGGATCACCTCGCCCACCCCGCGGTTCTGCTCCGGGGTGCGCCGACCCGCCTCCGCGTCGTGCAGGAAGAAGTTCCGCAGCCCGTGCACCTCGCCGAGCCGCACGCCCCAGAAGGCGTCGGCGAGTTCGGGCAGGTCGAGTGCGGTGCGGTCACGCTTGCGGCTGCGCAGCTGCTCGTGCAGCCGCTCGTCGAAGACCTTGTACGCGACGGCCAGCCAGGCCGTGAACTCCGCGTGGCCGGTGGCCAGAAGGTGCAGCCGCGGGATGTCGGCCACCGAGGTGCGGAACAGCGGGTAGCCGAGCCGGGTGGAGGAGGCCGAGCACACCTCGGCGTACATCCGCAGCAGCTCCTCCACCTCCCGCTCCCAGTGCCGGCGCTGCTCCGCGCCGAGCGCCCGGCCCTGCGCCGGCGCGGCGGCCGTCGCGGTCAGGGCCGCCGGATCCAGCTGGAGCGACGGCAGTTGGGCGGCGGCCGGAGCGCCCGCCACGCGGACGATGCCGCTGCCCAGCTCCTGGAAGTACTCCTCCAGGACGTCCATGCCGCCGATCCGGTGCCGGTCGCCGCCCGCCACCTCCACCAGCCGGCCCAGCAGCTCGTGGTTGGGGACGAGGTTCTCCGGGGGCTCGCGCAGCGTGGGGTCCTTCCGGCGCAGCTGCTCCCACCAGCGGCCGAACAGGCCGGGGTCACTGATGCCCACGGCGTGCAGGCGGATGCCGAGACCGGCGTGCAGGTCCTCCATCAGGGAGACTGGGTCCTCGGTGCCGGCCACCGACTCGCCGCTGCGCTCCTCGCTCATCGGCGCCCAGTGCGCGCCGTCGCTCACCAGGACGATCAGACGCTCGTTGCCGGGTACGCCGTGCCGGTGCAGCAGTTCGGCGGCCTTGTGCAGCGCGCGGCCGATGTCCGTCGCCTGGTTGTCGTGCTTCAGCAGGGTGACCGCGCCGCGCAGCTGCTCCAGCGCCCGGTCGCCGGGGCCGGTGGTGACCTCGGCCATGCCGTCGCGGTCCGGGAAGAGCGTCCGGGCGGCGAGGTCGAAGCGGACCAGCGCGAAACGGGTGACCAGACCGTCCACCCCGGCCCGGGCGTCGATCATGGCGCGCAGCGCCCGCTTCAGCGCCTCCATCCGGCTGACGGTGCTCGGGGCACTCCACAGCGAGGTGATCCGGTGCGCCGACTCGCGCCGGTCCGGGATGTCGTCCACGCCCATCGAGCCGCTGCAGTCGGCGAGGACCACCACGTCCACCCCGCTGCGCCCGCTCGGCGCGAAGACGCTGAGCCGGGTGGCCGGACCGACGGCGAGGAGGCCGTCGACCGGCCGCCCGTCCGGGCCGGTGGCCGAGCGCACCCGGAAGGGCAGGCCGTCCACGTCGATCCAGGTGTCCTGCCCGGTGCTCGCGCCGTGCTCGAACACATGGCCGCTGAGCAGCGGTGAGCGCTGCACGGCGAGGACGGCCGCGTCCAGGGAGAGCGCCTCCGGCGACTCCAGCTCGACGGCCCCGGCCACGGCGGCCGCGGCCGGGGCGAACTGCCAGTCGACGGCGGCGAGCCGGTACTCTGCGGCCAGCGCCTCGGGGGCCACCACGACGTCGGCGGGCAGCCCGGGCACCGGGACGAGGCGTACGGCGACCGCCCGGGCGCCGGCTCCCGCGACCAGTCGGCCCGGGGTCGCGGCGGCCAGCCGCTCGGCCGGGACGGCCAGCCGGTTGCCGTCGGCCAGGCCGGGACCGGCAGCGGTGACCAGCCGGGTGTCCCGCGAGCCGAAGATGCTGCCGCCGCGGCCGAGGAGAGTCATTCCCGCTCCAGTTGGATGTCGATGCCGAGCCGCTGCTTGAGCTCGTTGACGTGCGTGCGCTTGGTGCCGTAGAAGCGGCCGCGCAGTTCGGGTGGCACCTGGACGTAGAGGATCCGGCTGCGGCTGCGGTAGTCCGAGAAGGTGACCGCCTCCGCGAGCTCGAACCTCCCGGAGGCGCGCAGGAGTTCCACCAGTCGGGCGAAGTGGGCCCGGCCCTCTTCATGGCCCTCCCGGAAGCGGCGGACGTCCTCGCGGCGCGACGCCTCGTGCCGGCGCAGCAGCCGCAGCGCGGTCTCGGTGAGGCGGCTGCCGCCCGCCTGTCCGCCGCGTGGGATGCCGCGCTCGAGTCCGGCGAACAGCGCGTCCAGCGCCCCCATGTCCAGGACGGTGCCGCGGGTGTTGATGAAGATGTGCCGGACGACGGAGAGCCGCGGCAGGAACGCCTGCCGCCGCTGGCCGTCCGCGCCGGGGCGCACGCGGTGCCGGGCGCGGGCCGCCGTCCCGGCCAGGACCAGCCCGACCAGCGCCTCGGGCGTGGCGGAGCGCAGTTCCTGGTGGTGCCGGCGGCACAGTGCGAGGCCCCGGCTGTACTGACCGTAGATCTGCCAGCGCATGCTGTGGTCGGCGCACATCCGGACGCCGCAGGCGTCGCCGTCGGCGAGCTGCTCCAGGGTCCGGTGCTCGCAGCGCAGGAGTGCGGTGGTAGGGCAGCCGCGCTGCTCGCAGTCGGGGAAGCGCTCGCGGTAGCAGTCCCGGCAGTAGGCGAGCGACGGGTCGTTCGGGTGGTGCACCAGGTGGTCGGCGCACCAGGCCCGCCAGGCCCGGCAGTGCGGGCCACCGCACCAGGCGCGGGCCGGCGCCCCGCAGCGGCACTGCGGGACGTGCCGTGGGCAGGAGGTGCGCAGGCTGCCGTCGAGCAGCACCGCGTGTGCGTCGCAGACCCGCCCGGGCCGGCTGGCGTCCCCGCAGCCGGGGCAGCTGAACGGCGCGTAGGTCTCGGTGCCGGCGGCGCGGCAGGTGTCGCAGGCGTAGCGGACCTGCGGCGGTTCGAGGACGCCCCGGACCTCGAACGGGGTGGCGGCGGTGAGCGGCCGGGGCGCCCCGAGCGGGTCGAGGAACCAGACGCCGGCGCGGCCCGCTTCGCCGAAGTCCAGGACGACGCGCGCGCCCTGCCGGGGATCGAGGGTCAGGACGGTCGGTTCGAGCCGGGCCCACAGGGCGACCAGGCCCTCGCCCGTACCGGGTACCTCGCCGTAGTCGCGCAGGTCGAGCAGTACGGGCACCGGCCGGACGGCGGACGGGATCGTCATCGGGCGGGCTCCTCGGCGGGTGCGACCAGCAGGACCTCCACCGTGC
The DNA here is from genome assembly GCF_055560835.1 of Kitasatospora sp. NPDC023120. NCBI lineage: Bacteria > Bacillati > Actinomycetota > Actinomycetes > Kitasatosporales > Streptomycetaceae > Kitasatospora > Kitasatospora sp. NPDC023120. The sequence goes on from NZ_JBVHHY010000012.1 coordinate 238,422, forward strand.
CCCGGCGCTCGTCGGCCTTCGCGGTGTAGGTGAGATCGGTGAGCAGTACCGTCCGCAGCCCGTGCGGCGCGGCGCCCAGCTCGCGCAGCCGGGCCCGCACCAGCGGCCGGTCCGCGGCCGGGACATCCCAGTGGAGCAGGGCCGCGCCCTTCTCGGTGGCACCGCGGACGGCCTTCGCCAGCTTCCGGTCCCCCCAGGCGCCCGGCGGGGCGTCCAGCCGGACGCGCAGGGCGGGCTCGGGGCGCAGCAGTCGGCGCAGTGCCTTTCCCTGTTCGCGGTCGCGAGCGTGCAGGGCGCGGGTCAGGTCGAGGGCGGCGGGGCCGGAGCGGCAGTAGGAGCGCAGGGCGGCCTGCGCCTGTGCGGCGTCCACACCGGGGCGGGCGAGCTCGTTCAGCAGCTGCTCGTCGCCGTCGGACGGGCCGCCGCGGCGGTGGGGTGGCCGGGCGGGAGCGGGAGCGGGGGCGGTCCGGACCGGTCGGCGGCGGTCGCTCTCAGTGGGTGGGGCTGCCGAGGTGGTCGGGACGGTCAGCTGCTCGGCGAGCCAGACCCGGGCGGCCGCCGAACTCCCGGCTGCCAGAGTCGAGTTGGCGGCACCGATGTGGTCGTGGGTGAGCCAGCCGGGCCGGCCGAGGCCTTCGGCGAGCTGCTCGGGTGCGAGCAGGCGCGGATCGTACTCACGCCACCGGGCGAGCAGGTCGTTCTCGTTGCGGACGAAGGCGATTCCACCGCTGCCGGTGCTGTGGGCGGACAGCTCCAGACCGGTGAACAGCTGGCCCAGCTCGTCCGCCGTGGCATCCAACTGACGGAAGTACGGCAGAAGTTCACGCATCAGCGTGGAGGCGGCGCGGGTCGCCGGGACGGTCCGGGCCTGCCGGTCCGCCGCGGGCCCGCCCGCCCGGTCGTTGTGACGGTCCCTGCGCCGGCCGGCCTGCTGCTCCGTCTCGAACCCGGCGGCCAGCCCGTGCGCCACGGCGCGGGCCCGGTTGCGCTCCACCAGCGGCTGCGGCACCGCCCCGACCCGGCGGCCGGTACGGGCCAGCTCGCGCGCCCGCATCGCCAGGGCCTGGACGAGCAGCGCGTGCGCCATCGCCGAGGAGACCGAAACCTGCCCGTCGACCAGCCGCAGGGTGACGTCCCCCGCCGCGTCGAACTCGGCCTCGCCGAGCGGGTTGACGTCCATCGCCTCGAGCCGGGCCAGCCGCTCCTCCTGCCGCAGGGCGGTGCGCACCCGGTCGAGGTGCTGCGGGGAGAAGGAGGCGACGTACCGCGTGGTCACCTGGTCGGTGGCCCGGGACAGCCGGGCCGAGCCCCCGCTCGGCACGCCCTCGGCGCCGTACAGCTGGCGCCCGGTCAGGGCGATCAGGGTGGGGGAGTGCTCGCGCAGCAGGTTGCAGAGCAGCTCGCGCTGCACCGCGTCGACCACCTCCAGCGAGTGCAGGTCCGGAAGCAGTACGGGCGGGGCCACCGCGGGCGCGCCGACCGGTCTGCCCGCCGGTGCGCCCTGGTGCCAGCCGCTCGGGACCAGCAGGGCGCCCTCCGCGCGCAGCGCACCGGCGACCGCCGCCACCGCCTCGGCGAGCGCGGCGGCCACCGCGGCCCGCGCCGGCGGGTCGTGCAGCCAGACCCGCCCGGTGTCGAACCACAGCGCACCGGGCGTACGCGAGGAGGCCCGCAGGACGGGCGGCTGCCCGGCGGGCAGCACGGGCAGCCGCGGCGGACGGGCGACCAGCGCCTCGACCAGTTGCGCCGGACCGGGCTTGCCTCCGGACGGACGGACCACCGCGTACCCCTTGGCCAGCCGCTGGCGCAGCGGACCGGAACGGTAGAGCGCGACGAGCACGGCAGATCACTCCTCCCAGATCCGGGGATCGTCGATGGCCCGCTCCCGGCGCCGCGCCTCACCGGCGGCCAGCCCGCGCAGCGGCGGCAGCAGGGCGAACGCCAGTGCCATCGCGAGCAGCGCGACCAGCGTGCAGACCAGCAGGTTCAGCGGGGACGGGTCCCCCCACAGCGCGCCGGCGGCGTACGCCAGCCCGAACGGCAGGCCGACGGCGGAGACCAGCCCCAGCGCGAGCCCGCTGCGGCGCGAGCGCGCCGTCTCCACGTAGCGCGCGGCGTCGGCCAGCGCGGTGCCGGCGGTGGCCAGCAGCTCCGGCAGCCGGTTCTGCTCCTGGAAGCGTTCCAGTAGCTCGTTGGCCTTGGCGCGAGTGGTGACGTGCGAGGACCACAGCGCGCGGCGCAGCTCGATCGCCCGCCGCTCCAGGCCCAGCAGCCGCCGCCCGTCGGTCTCGTGGGCATGCAACCCGGCGACCGCATTGGCGAGCCGGTTGAGCCCGAGCACCTGGAGGCGGCCGAGCAGGAAGGTGTCGAGGTAGATCGTCCGGACCAGGGTGGCCGCCGCGGCGTGGAACACCGCCTCCCCACCCGGATCCGGCGAGGTGCCGAGGAAGGCGGCGCCGTCGCGCAGCACCAGCGCCTGCCAGTCGGCGGAGAACCGCACCCGGCCCGCGAACAGCCCGGCGTCCTCCGGATCCGGGGGGAAGCGCTCCAGTGGGGTGGCGGAGGCGAGCAGCCAGAGCCACTGGTCCCGGGCGCCCCAGTCGGCGTACGGCGGCGGCATCACCTCGGGCGGCGCGCCGTCGGCGAAGGTGACGTGGCACAGCGTCCAGGGGCGGCGGGCGGACCGCGGGAGTCGTGCGCCGGGCGGCAGGGCGACGGCATGGAGGTGGGCGCTGCGCGACAGGTCCGCGAGCACCGGGAGGTCGGCCAGCGGATCGGCGGAGAGCCGGACGTGCAGGACGGCCAGCCCCTGCCGCTCGGCGGCGGGACCGAGCACGGCGGGCAGCCGCAGGAGCTCGACCGCCTCGACGGCCGGGCCGGGGCCGGACGGATCCAGCACGCGGTGCCACCGGCCGGGCCGCCGTGGCGACCCGTACAGCGACTCGGCCACCCGCGGCTCGAAGTACGTCATCCGCCGGTCCCGGTCGGCCACCCCCTCGCCCAGCCCCACCGGCAGCGGCCCCTCCGCCCAGCCCTTGAGGTCGAGCTCACCCGCGCTCCCCAACTCCACCTCGACGACCACGAACGCCGATCCCCGCCCTACGATCACGCGCACCTCATCCGCATTTGCCCGCCCCCGAGGGGGCCAATGGTAGCGACTGATGGAGGGTCAATAATGCTTCTACATAAGGAAATTGTGTCCACGTGACGCATGGGGCGTGGGTGGCGCCGCGGGCAGCCGAGGTCGCCCCTGCCGTCGAGACCACCGAGGGCCCGGAAAGCCGATTTCGCGTTGACCGGAATATCGCCTAAGCTGATCTCACCGACGCGGGGTGGAGCAGCTCGGTAGCTCGCTGGGCTCATAACCCAGAGGTCGCAGGTTCAAATCCTGTCCCCGCTACTGACAGGGCCGGGGTCGACGCTTGATGGCGTCGACCCCGGCTCTTTTGCGTGGCGTAAACAGCCGACCCGACCCGCGGCCCCGCCCCGTCTGCGGGCGAGCGCCAGCGGGTTCTGCTCGCAGTCGGCGCGCCCGTACGTCAGTTGCAGCGACCGCTGCCGCTGTAGCACGGTGTGTACCCGGTGGGCAGGGGTGGCGGTGGTGCCGGGTGGCTGCGGTCGTAGTCGTGGTGCATCAGCACGAGGATCCCGGACAGGCCGATCACGGCCAGGAGTTGCAGCGCTGCCGTCCAGCGGGCGCGCAGGAGGACGGCGACTCCGGTGAGGCCGAGTGCCGCGAACAGCTGGTGCAGGACGAATCCCATCCTGGCGTGGTCCAGGCGGTCGGCGACGCCCTCGGCGCCCTGTGCGGCCCACGCCTCCATGCCGTAGCCGAACATCCGGCCCAAGAACACCAGCACCATGGTGAGGAGCAGCAGCATCCCGACGGTGAGGTCGAGTGCGCGCGACGGCGCCGGCCGCCGCAGTCGGCGGAGCGCGGCGGTGACGGATGACGAGGTCGGTGCGGGCATGGCCCCAGCCTGACACCCGGGGGGCCTGGGCCGCCTGAGTGCGCATACTCAGATCGCCACCTGATCTGACCGCTTGCGCCGACGCCCGCGCCCACCGGCTCGGGACGCGGTCCGGTCTGTCGTCGGAGCCGCGGTGCGGGCCGGGTGCGCCGGTGCGCCGGGTCGGTGACTTCGCCCAATTCACGTGGCGAAACACCGAGTTGGCGCCTGGCATGGATGTGGTGGAGCATAGGCGGGACCGGTCCGTTGCGGCGTGCTCGCGCCGCGGCCGCGGTGCCGTGCGCGTGCTGGGGGAGGAGGCGGGTCCGATGAGTTCGGCGGATCGTCCGTTTCTGGTCCGGGGGAAGGCGGTGCCACTGGCCAGGTACCTGGCCGAGGAGGACATCGAGGGCCTGGTGGCCTGCTCGTGCATCGGGAACGAGGTGAGCATCGACCTCCCGGACACCCGCATCCTGGTGACCCTCGTCGACATCGCCGACGTGGTGAGACTCAACTTCGACATGGTCCAGGACGGTCCGGCCAAGCCCCGCTCCTGGTCGCGCCGGCTGCCCGTCGGCAGCGGCCCGCGCGAGATCGCGGCCCGGATCGCGCTGGACGTCCGCACGCTGGAACGCGAGTTGGCGCCGCTGCGGCGCCGCCCGCCGGTGGTGCCCGAGCAGCGCCGGCCGGGGTGACGGTCGGGGGCCGTAGAGTGGCGGCGTGGACAGTGATCATCTCCGCGCCGACCTCGCCGACCTCGCCGACCTCGCCGCTGACGCCTCCGCTGAGGCCGCCGTCGACGACCCCTTCGCCGACGGGCGGAACGTGCTCTGGCTGCTGGACGGCTTCGGCGCGGACAGCTACCTGGCCTACTCCCGCGAGTTGGACCGGGAGGAGTACCTGCGGATCCGTCCCCTCCTCGAACTCGCCCCCGAGGTCCGACTCGGCGATGACGTCTGGATGCTCGGGGGCGACTACCGCGTCCCGCCCCGCCTCCTGGGGCCGCTGCATGAGCTGCTCGGCCCGCCCGGCCCGGCGGAGGGCCCGGACTACTTCATCGGCGCCCGCCAGAACCTGCCCGACGACCCGGCCGGGTGACCGGGGCAGCCCCGGTCACCCGGCCGGGGCGGGGTTCGGCCGTCAGGGACCGCAGGAGCGTGCGTCCCGTCGAGGGCACGCCTAGCGCGTCACCAGCCAGGACAGACTCGCGGTCAGGTCCGCGCGCAGCGCAGGGTCCGCCACTGCGGGGGTGGGGTCGGTCGCGACGGCGGTGAGCAGGTGCGGCCGCGTGCGGGGGCCGGTCAGCTTGAGGTCGGCGAGGTCCAGCGCGGTGCGGCCGGTGAGGCGCGGGAGCTCGCGCCCGTCCAGGAACCAGCGCAGCCGGGTGCCGGGTACCGGCAGGTCGACGGTCAGGCGGTCGGCGGCGGTGAGCCAACTGCCGGTCTCGGTCGGGCTGGTGAGCGGGGTGGCGTGGCGGTAGAACCCGGCGATCATCGCCTCTCGTCCGGGCAGGTTGAACTCCCGCCCGAGCGATCGCATGATCGAGTTCTCGGTCGGCCGGTACAGCCCCGCCGGGTAGTAGCCGCCGCCCTCGTACGTGCCGACCGTCCCGCCGTCGGGGGAGGTCTGCCCGAGCCAGCGGGACCACTTGGTGCCCTGCTGCCGCATCCGGTCGGCCGTCAGCGTGCTGATGTTGGCCTCGGCGGGCTCGTCGCCCTGGTACGTCCCCTGGCCGTCGTACGCGTACTCGTCGGCGAGCTTGCCCAGTGAGTGCCCGGTCTCGTGCACCGCGATCTGCCCGGACCTGGCGTTCCCGCCCGCGACCGTGGCGATCCCCTCGTAGCCGACCGACGACTTGACGTCGTTGTAGCCGGCGCCGCCGTACTTGGCGCTGTTGGCCACCACGAGCACGAGGTCCGCCTGCGGGGCCTTCGCCGCGTACTTCTCGACCGCCTTCTCGTCCACGCAGAGCAGCCGCTCCACGCCGTCGCACCAGAAGTACGAGCCCAGCGCGGTGTGCCGCACCGTCGCCTGGTCCGGATCCCCGGTCACCCCCGACTCCGGCGAAACGGCCGACACCGCCCAGACGTTGAACAGCCCGCGGTACGTGGCGTACGGCTCGACGGCGGTCACCTCCCGCCACTTCTCGGCGGCGTCCGTGAGGAACTTCTGCTGCTCCTGCGCGGCGTAGCCATCGCCGATCACCACCACGTCCAGCTTGGTCGCCGGGTCGCCGCCGCGGACCAGCGGCGTCACGTCGCCGTCGCCCTGCAGCGGGGCGACGCCCGGGGACGGCGCGGCGACGAAGGGCGAGGCGGTCGGGGCCTGGGCGCGGGCTATGCTGCCGTCCTCGGCGAAGGCCTCCACCTGACGGGTGGGCGGCGGGCTCCCCGCCGGCGCGCTGTCGCCCGGCGCGCTCCAGGCCGGGGTGGAGCCGAGGAGCGCCGCGGCGAGGGCTGCGGCGAGCATGGCGGTGGTGGTCCTGGCGGCGGTGCGGTGCACGGGTGTCGTCCTCCCCGGTGAGCGGTCAGTGACCCGCCTCCTTCCCGTGTCGAGGACCTGACAATCATGTCGCGCGGAGCAACATCGATTCGGTGCCGGCACGGCACCGGCGCGGTGCCGGTGCGTAACCCGGTGGCGTCCGGAGCGGGAATCGGGAATGCTCGCGTGCATGGTCTCGGTATTGCAGAACGTGGCGATCGACTGTACGGATGCCTACGAGCTGGCCCGGTTCTGGAGCGGGGTGACGGGCCGTCCGCTGCACCCCGAGGACAAACCGGGTGACCCCGAGGTCCAGGTGCTCCTGGCGGAGGGCCCGGTGCTGTACTTCAACCAGGTACCCGAGCCCAAGACGATCAAGAACCGGATCCATCTGTGCCTCCGCCCGGAAACCACCCGCGACCAGGAGGTGGAACGGCTGCTCGGCCTCGGCGCCACCCTCGTCGCCGACCGCCGCAACCCGGACGGCTCCGGCTGGGCGGTCCTCGCCGACCCCGAAGGCAACGAATTCTGTGTTCTGCGCAGCGAATCCGACCGAGCCGCCACCAGCCCCTGAGGCCCGCCCGGTGAGTCCGGCGCGGAGAGGGGATCGAGCGAGCCGGACGTCGTGCAACGGCCCGGATCGGCCCAGGAGATCCCGGGGGCTGATCCCACGAACCGGGGCCTTCTGCACTGCGCGCCGAACAGCACCGTCAACAAAGGCCGGGTCAGCTACGCCTCGTGACTCCGAGCTCCGGGTTCCCGCCACGCCCGTCCCGAACCCGGGGGCGGCGGCGCAGCCGCTGGTGAGGCGCAAGGCGAGAACGAGGAGTTCGGCCTCGATCGGGCGGCGCTGCCCGTACTGTCGGTGTAGTGCTTCGTCCAGGACCAGCAGACCCCGCGGCCGGCTGAGGACGAGCCGTTCCGGCGCGGGCGCCCGGTCTCCACCGCCCGCGCGGAGGGCGGTCGTCACCGGCACCGTCTGGGAGGAGAGCGCATTGCGCCGACTCGACCTTCTCGTACTCGTCGTCTACCTGGTTGCCGTCGCCGTGATCGGTCTGCGGCTGGCCGGGCGCCAGACGACGTCGAAGGGCTACTTCGTCGGTGAAGGCCATGTGCCGTGGTGGACCGTCTCGTTCTCCGTCGTTGCCACCGAGACCAGCGTGCTGACTGTCATCAGCGTGCCCGGCGGCGCCTACGGCGGACAGGGCTTCGGCAACGTCGAGCTCGCGCTGGGCTACGTCATCGGCCGCATCGTCGTGGCCGCCGCGCTCATCCCGCTGTACAAGCGCGGCGGCTTCGTCAGCGCCTACCAGTACCTGGGCAGCAGATTCGGCCTCAGGCTCCAGGGACTCGCCTCGGTGACCTTCGTGCTCACCCGGCTCCTCGCCGAAGGCGTGCGGCTGTTCGCCTCCGCGATCCCGATCAGACTGCTGCTCGGCGAGTTCGGCGTGCACACCGGCTACCGCACCATCATCATCGTGCTCACGCTGATCACCGTCGTCTACACGTACCTCGGCGGCATCAAGGCCGTCATCTGGACCGACGCCGTCCAGATGGGCCTGTACCTCGGCGGCGCGCTCCTCACCATCGCGGTGCTCTCCGCCCACGTCGGCACCGACGGCTACGGGCGCGCCCTGGACGCCGGCCGGTTCCGGCTCTTCGACACCGACTTCGGCCTCGCCCACGTCCTCACCAGCCCGTTCGCCCTGCCGACCGCGATCATCGGCGGCGCGGTCTTCGCCATGGCCAGCCACGGCTCCGACCAGCTCATCGTCCAGCGCATCCTCGCCACCAAGACCCTGGTCGACGGCCGGAAGGCGATGATCGCCTCCGGGGTGTTCGTCACCCTCCAGTTCGCCGCCTTCTCCCTCGTCGGCGCCCTGCTGTGGGCCCACAACCGGGGCGCGGACTTCAGGACCCTCGGACTGAGCAGCTCCGACGACCTCTACCCCGACTTCATCCTGCACGGGCTGCCCGTGGTGGTCTCCGGCCTGCTCGTCGCCGGGATCCTCGGCGCCGCCATGGGCTCACTGTCCTCGGCCCTGAACTCCATGTCGAACTCGACGGTCGCCGACATCATCCACAGCTTCTTCCGCAGCACGCCCTCCGAGGAGTTCGTCCTCAAGCTCGCCCGCGTGATGACCCTGGTGTGGGCGGCGCTGATGGCGGTCTTCGCCTGCGCCTTCAGCACCAGCACCGGCAACGTCTACCTCACCGGCCTGACCATCGCCGGGTACACCTACGGCGCACTGCTCGGCGCCTTCCTGCTCGGCCGCCTCGTGCGGCGCGCCGACGAGACCGACTCCGTCCTCGCCTTCGTGACCACCGTCGTCGTGATGACCTACCTCGTGCGCGAGGTGAGGATCGACGTCACCACGGCCTCAGGGACCGTTCCCACTGCCATCGCGGCCCAGTGGCTGGTCCCCATCGGCGTGGTGATCACCCTGGCGGTCGGCGGCCTGCTCAGCCTGCTGCGCCGCGCACCCGAGACCCCGGGCACCCCCGCGGACGCCGCACAACCCGCCTCCGGCGCGGGGGGCCTCGAGGCGGCCACCGCCGAGGACTGACGGTCACCCGGCCCGGGCCGCGCGGAACGCCCGTCAGGCGTCGAGCACCTGGCCGTGCCGCCTGACGACCGGTCCTTCCGTCGACCACGGGAATTCGATCCAGTCGTCGGTCCTCTTCCACACGTACTCGCACTGCACGAGGGAGTGCGACTTCTCGTAGATGACGGCGGAGCGCACCTCGGCGACGTGTTCGAGGCAGAAGTCGTGCACGAGCTTCAGCGTCTTGCCCGTGTCGGCGACGTCGTCGGCGATCAGGACCTTCTTGCGGGTGAAGTCGATCGCCTGCGGGACAGGTGCCAGCATGACGGGCATGTCGAGAGTGGTGCCCACGCCGGTGTAGAACTCGACATTCACGAGGTGGAGGTTCTTGCAGTCCAGTGCGTACGCCAGACCGCCCGCCACGAACACACCGCCGCGGGCGATGCTGAGGATCAGATCGGGTTCGTACCCGTCGTCGGCGATCGTCCGCGCGAGTTCGCGTACCGCCCGCCCGAATGTCTGGTAGTCCAGGATCTCGCGCACGTCAGTCACAGCGTTCAGTGTCCTCGGCAGTCGTCTGGGCGGCGAGCACCGGCACGCCGATGACTGAACGGTACACCGGTTTCCGACCCGCTCCCGGGCGGACGGCGATCCACCGGTGCGGCCGCGTTGATCACCGGGGCGTAGGCTTTCGCCTGATCACAGCCGTCACGAGAGGCAGACATGGGCCAGAAGATCATCCGGTTCTCGGACCTGACCGGTACGCACGTGGAGAACGATGGCGACCTGGTGCGCATCGTGGTGCGCCAGCACCCCGAACTGGAGGACGGCCCGGTCGAGATCGAGGCGCTCGGCAGCGAGCTGGCCGCGGTGGAGGAACTGGCGCTCGACCTGGTGACGATCGAGCTGCACTACCCCGACGCCGACGAGCCGGAGACGGTCGTCATGGAGGCCGAGGCCTTCGACCGGCTGGCCTCCGCCACCCCGATGGCCGAGGTGCTGCGGGGCGCCAAGAAGGTGGCCCGCACCGTCCCGAGCCAGGCCGCGGCGCCGGTCGGAGCCAAGGAGCGCGTCAACTACGCCAGCCTGGAGCACGCCGGCCGACCGCACAAGGGGCGCACCACGGACGCCGAGAAGCGGCTCGTGCAACAGCATCTGGACGAGATCAACGAGCGGCTGACCACCGAGGGCGTCCGCACGATCGATCCGGCCAACGCCGAGCACGTGGCCCGGTACGGCCTGGAAGACCTGGCCCGGGAGCGAGGCATCACGCTCGGCTGACTCGAGACCGCGACGGACGGAACGCGTGAATCCCCTCAGATGTGTGTACGTCGGGCAGATCGGAGCGCTCACCATCTCAGCGAAGTGCTGATTATCGGGAATTGCGACTATCACTTGGCGCAGGCAGGCTGCGCTCCCGCCGACCAGTGGTCACACTTCTGCTGGGCCTCCGGCGGTCGGAGGCCGGGAGGGGAACCAGCATGAGCATCGGAAAGCGATTCGCGGCCGGCGTGGCGGCACTCGGCCTCGCCGGTGCCGGCCTTGTGGCAGGGGCCGGGTCGGCGAGCGCGAACACGACCTGCGTCTACTACAGCACCACCCACGGCGCGACCGTGAGCATGTGCGTGAACACGTTCTCCGACCGATCCGGCGGCTACCTGCACTGGTCGGTCGACACCTCCCGCGCGAGCACGGACGAGCGGCTGTACTTCACGCTCCAGAGCGGCGGGGGCTGTTCCAACAGTGGCGACTGGAACGACTACCAGGCGCACAGCGGCGACGTGTGGTTGTTCTGCGACACGCCTCTGCGTGGCAGCTCCTACTCGACGGAGAGCGGGAAGAACAGCAGCGGCGGCACCCACTACACCGGCTGGATCTACTGACGGCGCGACGCTGGCTGTCCGCCGACCGACTCGGGCAACGGCCCGTCCTGAGCCGGCGCGGTGAGCCGGCTCGGCCGGGCTTGCCGATCGCCTCCTGCCAGTGGTCGAGCCGTCCGAACAGGATGCGCACCAGTTCGTCGACGGCGGCGGACGGGTCGGCGCCGAAGGACCGTGCCTCGTTGGCGGCCTCGGCGGCGCCCCGCCCGTCGACGACGCCTCCCGGGCGAACCCGATCGAGGCCCACTTCGGACCGCTGCGGCAGTTCACGCTCGCCGACTCGAACCACCCGGTCCGGACCCGCGCACTGCACGCTTACCTGGGGTGGCGCAACGCCGACGCCCGCCACTCCGATGTCCTCGCGGCCCAGCGCAAGGAGCAGGCCCGCATCCGCAGCGAGAAGGGCATCCGACGGGGCGGACGCCCTCTCGCCGTTGCAGCCTGAACTCGAGTGGGCCCTCGCGTCACCTCCGCCAGAACAGATGGTGCGTCACGCCACTCGGGCTGGGCACGACCTCCTGGTGGAACCGGTCGAGCAGCTCATCGGGGGACTCCCAGAGCCGTAATCCGGACCCGAGCTTCACCGGCGAGACCACCACATGCATGGTGTCGACCAGGTCGGCATCAAGGAACTGCCGGATGGTGGTGACCCCGCCGCCGAGTCGAACGTCCTTGCCCTGCGCCGCTTCCCGCGCCCGTTCGAGGACCGTGGCCGGATCGCCGCCGACGAAGTGGAACGTCGTGTCGGAGAGCGTGAACGACGGACGCTCGTGGTGAGTCATGACGAACACCGGAGTGCGAAACGGCGGCTCGTCACCCCACCAGCCGCGCCACTCATGGTCCTGCCAGGGCCCTCGCTGGGGCCCGAACTTGTTGCGGCCCATGATCTCGGCACCGATGTTGCGCGCGAAGTCCCGCGTGAAGTAGTCGTCGAGGCCCCGGCTCCCGCCGGGATCCGTGCGCATGGGCCAGCTCGCCGTGGCTCCGGCCCAGGCGAACAGCCTCTCGGGCTGGTCATGGCCGAACGGCCGCGCGAGACTCTGGTGCTCACCGGCACCGATTCCGTCACTCGCGACGTTGAAGTTCATGACTCTCAGCAGTTGATCCATGTGTTCCCTCGTCAGGTCCTGTCGCGTCATCATGTGGCGAGACGCCACACACATCATGACGTCGAACCTGACGTGGCCGGATCGACATCGGCCCAGAACTTTTTTCCAAGGCGCGTCAGGAAGCGGCCTCGCCGGCGGTGCGTCCATAGCGGCCGCGGACAGGGTCGGCACCTCATGCGCATCGGGTTCGGGCTTTCCGGACCGCTCTGGACCGCTCCGGACCTGCCCCACGAGGCGATCCGCTCGGACAGGTCCGCTCTGGCGCCACGCGGCATGAGTCGGCACTGCTGGGGAACACACTTCTCCATGGGCACAGCACGAGGGCGGACACCCGTGTCGTTCGACGGCCGGCTCGGCCCGCCCGAGGAGCATCCCGGCCTCAGCGACCCGCACTACCTGCGACGGCGCCGGGCGGTCGCCGCTCTGGCCCGTGGCCACCGGGTGGGCGACCCCGCGCCGTCGGTGGACTACAGCGAGAGCGAGGAACGGACCTGGCGAACCGTGTACCGGGCGCTGTGGGCGGCCCAGGACGAGCACGCCTGTCGCGCCGTCCTCGACGCCAGGCAGCGGGCACCGATCCCCGCCGACCGCATCCCCCAGCATGCCGAGGTCGGCGCCCGGCTGCGGCGGATGACGGGTTTCGAGTTCACGCTCGCGGGTGGCGTGGTCGCCAACAAGCGGTTCCTCGGCTCCATGGCCGACGGCTACTTCCACGCCGTCCAGTTCGTCCGTCACCCTGCCTTACCGCTGTACACGCCCGAGCCTGACGTCATCCACGACGTCCTCGGTCACGGTATCCACCTGTCCTGCCCGGACTTCGCCGACCTGTACCGCCTGATCGGACGTGCCGCCCAGCGCATCGACGACGCGGACGTCCTGCAGATGATCAGCGACGTCTACTGGTTCACCCTGGAATACGGCGTCCTCGACGAAGCCGGCACGCCGAAGGCCTACGGTGCGGCCCTGCTCTCCTCCTGCGGCGAGATCCGGCGCCTGGCACGGCCGCGCATCCGCCCGCTCGACATCGACGAGATGCTCGCCACCCCGTACGAGATCTCCGGCTACCAGCCGGTCCTCTTCAGCGCCCGCTGCCTCCACGAAGTCGCCGACACCCTCAACAGCTTCCTGGAGCAGCTCGCCGAGGACAGCGCGCCGTACTTCGGTCGCGCCATGGCCGGCCTCCGCAAACGATCGTGGTGACAGTCTGCGTGCACATGCGGCCGCGGACGCTGCAGCTGCCCACCACTGATGCCCGAGGCCGGTGTCGGTTCGGGGAGGGGAAGAGGCCTTGGGACCACGGCCGGGGTGCCGGGCAGGGGGCCGGTGTGCCGTCGGGGTGGGCCGTGTGTCGTCAGGCCGGTGCGGTGTCCGTGGTGTCTCGGGCCTCCGCGTCCGCGGCGGCTACCACTGCGGACAGCAGGCCGGGGAAGCGGCGTTCGAGTTCCTCGGTGCGTAGGGCGTTCATCTTGGTCGTGCCGACGTAGTACTGGCGTAGGAGTCCGGCTTCGCGGAGCACGCTGAAGTGGTGGCTGGAGGTGGAGCGTCCGACGGGCAGGTCGAAGGATCCGCAGCTCAGGTCGTCTACTGCGTGTGCGAGGGTCCGTACCACCGACCTGCGTGCCGGGTCAGCGAGTGCCTCCAGTACCTGCTGGACGCTCACGTCCTCCACGCCAGGGTGCTCGATCACCCGTGCTGCCACGCGTGCCCGTCCCACACCCACCACCCCTTCCCACCGCTCGACCCCCGTCCGTCAGATGTCCAAAGATCGCGCCGTGCGCGCGACTTCACGCCCTGACGCTACTACGCCCGGCGCCCGTGCCACGCCCGCCGCAACATCTCCGCAACACGTTCGAGGGAACGGGGCGGGAGCAGTGGGCCTCCTGCACGCGGCGCCCGGCGGCGTCGCGAACGCCGGGGGGCGTCGCCGCCACCGGCGCGCACACCCCGGTCGTTGGTGGTGCCGCCCGGCTCAGGGCGCCGCCAGCGCGACCGCGAAGCCGTGGTCAGGGATGTCGAGGAAGCGCCGGTTGAACCGTACGAAGGGTTCGATGAGCAGGTCCACGAAGACCAGGAAGGCCACCGTGCCCACGCCCACCGGCCCGCCCAGCAGCCATCCGGAGAGCAGCAGCACGCCCTCGATCAGTCCCTTCGCGCACCAGAAGGGCCAGGTCCGGCGGTGCCGGATGGTGATCGCCAGCAGGTCGATGGCCCGGATCCCGAAGCCGCTCATGATGATCAGCGCCGACGCGTACGCGCACAGAAGCGCGCCGAGCAGCATCAGCGGGTAGCTCCGCAGCCCCAACCAGGCCACCGGCCGCAGCCGTTGGAAGAGGTCGATCAGGCTGCCGCACAGGAAGAAGGTCACGAAGGGCGAGACCACCGGGCGTTTGCGGTTCCACACCGCCCACGCCCCGATGCACACCACCGCGACGGCCGCCTGGCAGATCCCGATGGTGAGCGGCAGGTGCCTGAGCACCCCGAGCGAGAAGACGTCGAGCGGATCGGTGCCCAGGTTCGACTGGATGAAGCAGTGGGCGCCCAGCGAGAAGGCCAGGCAGCCGGCCAGGTACACCAGGGCCCTGGGCAGTAACTCGCCCGGCCGGCGCCGGTTGCCGTCCGGTGCGGTGCCGAGGGGGTGCTGGGGGGTCATGGGTTCCTCCGGGGGAGCGGGCGCCCGGCCCGCGATCACCCCGGAGGCGGCGGGCGGGCTCAGGCGAGCGACTGATAGGCGAGGTAGCCGCCGAAGAGGATGACGCCGACCCCGGCGACGAGGTCGACTCCCTTCAGCAGCCGGGCGCTGAACCGTCGGCGGAACACCAGCGCGCCGGTGCTCAGCAGGGTGAACCACAGCAGCGTGCCGCAGCCGACGCCGACGAGCATGGAGACCGAGGCGGGCAGCGTCCCGGTGACGTTCGCCGCCGTGGCCGCGGCGAAGGCGGCGGCCCAGTAGCCGATCGTCGCCGGGTTGGAGGCGGTGGCCGCCAGCGCGGTACGGAACGCCGCCAGCGGGCGGACCGCCTCCGGGTTCCGCTCGTCCTCGGCGGCCGCCTTCACCTGGAACGCGGAGCGCAGCGAGCGCGCGCCGATGTACACCAGGACCGCCGCCCCGGCCAGGCCCAGACCCGTCCGCAGCGCCGGGACGTCCAGCAGCCTGCCGACGCCGGCCAGCCCCAGGCCGGCGTAGGTGACGTCCACCAGTGCCGCGCCCAGGCCGATCGCCCAGGCGGTCGGGAAGCCGTCGCGCAGGACGCTGCGCACGCACAGCAGGCCGATGGGGCCGAGGGGCAGAGCGACCAGGAAGCCGAGGCTGAGGCCGGCGAACCACGCGGGGAGGATGCTCATCGTCCGCTCCCGCAGATCACCGGATTCATTCCGATCCGACCTGAGTCCTGGTGCGAGCACGTGCGCAACAATTCGCTCTGCCCTCTCGTCATAACATCCGCCGATCAGGTCATTCAACGAGTTCCGATATGCCGAACCGTACCTCATCGCCTTCGGCCGGGCTCAGGTCTTCGGGCGCGTAGAACAGCTCGTACACATTGGTCGACAACAACTGGCCGAGCCTGGTCAGGGCGTACACGTCCGTACCGCGCGGCTCCAGCCAGCCCTTCTCGAGGAGCTGCTCGATTTCCGGTCCGAAGACCGTTTCCATGGTGACGCCGAACCGTTGCCGGAAATCCGGCCGGTTGACCTCGCACATCTTGAGGCCGCGGATCATGACGCGGCGCATCTCCTGTTCCTTGGTGAGGTAGGTGGCGAAATCCAGCGGGATCTGACCGCCTTCCACCATCTCGTAGTACTTTTTCAGCGGTTTGACGTTGACGAACAGCCGGTCATGGATCACGCTCTTCGACGAGACGCCGAATCCGATCATGGGCCAGGTCCGCCAGTAGTACTCCAGGAAGCGCGAGTAGTCGGTGCAGCGGTCGGGGTGGAAGTAGCCGGTCGAGCTGCGCCGGACGAACCCCGCCGCCTCCAGGGCGTCGATGGCGTACTCGTACATGCGCCGCTCGTCCTGGGCCGTGGGGAGCGCCATCCTGCCGGACGTGATGAGCGAGTGGAACGCCGTCTTCGGCCAGATCTCCAGGCCGTAGGCCGTGATGCAGGCCGGTTCGAGTTCGATGGCGCGGTCCACGCTGCGCTTCCAGTCGTCCACGGACTGGTCCGGGAGCGGGAAGATCAGGTCGATGTTGGTGTGGGTGAATCCGCCGTCGACGACGGTGCGGAAGGCCCGTTCCGCGGTGGCGCGGTCGTGCGAGCGGTTGCAGATCGCCAGCAGCCGGTCGTCGAAGGCCTGGACGCCGACGCTGAGCCGGGTGAAGCCGGCCTCCCGCATGCGCGCGATCTTGGCCTCGTCGACCGTCGAGGGGTCGAATTCCAGGCCGATCTCCGCGCCTTCGTTGAATTCGAACGACTCCCGGCAGACGTCCAGCAGCCGTGCCGTCTGGTCGCCGGTGAGGATGCCCGGCGTGCCGCCGCCGAAGTACACCGCGTCGACCCGGAACGCGGGGAAGGCGCGATTGGCGGCGAACGCGCGGACCTCGCGCTCCAGCGCGTCGACGTACTGGGCGAAGTGCTGCTCGTTCCGGTTGATGTAGACCGTGTAGTCGCAGAATCCGCACTTGGTGATGCAGAACGGGACGTGCAGGTACAGCACCGCGTTCTCGGGGCGGAAGTACTCGTCGTACTCGTGGTGCCGGTATTTGAACGGATAGGTGTGGATGTTCCGCCGGATGATCTTCTCGGCCATCTGCGGTCGCTCCTTCGTCGGGGCCGGCCTGGCGTGGTGGGTGACGGATCCGGGGCCGGAGCCCGTCAGCAGAGGACCTGGAACGGTCGGACGTCGGCGGCCGCGGCGAGGGCCGGGCGGTCGTTGGGGACCACGGGGCGTCCGCAGGAGACGAAGAGGTCGTCGTAGCGCGTCCGCGACCGCTCGCGGTAGTCGGCCGCGGACCTCGCCAGCATCTTGACGACCTCTTCGGCGAGCATCAGCTGGTACTGGCAGGACTCGGTGTTGAGCTCGTTCACGTCGCCGGAGGCCACGTGGTTCTCCTGCCGGCAACCCCCGCCGCACAGGTAGCGCGCCCAGCAGGCCCCGCACACCCGGTGCTCGTCGACGGTGCGCCGCCACTCGGGGTGGTCCCGGGTGAGGCCCTCGGCCCCGGTGCCCACGTCGAAGCTCTGGTCACCGACCAGGCGGTGGCAGGGGCTGATGCTGCCGTCGGGGGAGTGGGTGTAGTACGTCCGGCCGCCCGAGCAGAACGCCAGCGCCGCCGACCCCTCGGTGATCATCTGTACCGTGCGCTCGTACTCCAGCACGCCCTTGAACCGGTTGTCGGCGGCGAACAGCCGCGGGTAGTGCACCAGGAAGTCCTTGAACTGCTCCACGATGCCGGGCTGGAGGAAGTGGTTGATGTACTGGATGCCCTTGGGCTCGGAGAGCTTGCGGTCCCCCAGGGTGAGGGCGATGGGCACCGTGGTGCCCTGGTCCACGGGGTAGACGCCCGGATAGATCTGGAAGTAGTCGAAGAGGTCGAGGTTCCAGAGGTCGAGCACGTTGTCGGTGAGGCTGGGCTCCGCGGTCGCGATGGTCATCCGCGCGACCAGGGTGACGTCGTCGCCGCAGGCCTCGCGCAGCCGGAACAGGTTGCGGATGATCCGGTCGTAGGACCCCTTCCCGTTCTTGGACGGGCGGTTGGCGTCCTGGACCTCGCGGCCGCCGTCGATCGAGACCGAGACGATGAAGCCGTAGTCCCGGAAGAGCTCCTCGATGCCCTGGGGCATCAGGGTGAGGTTGGTCGAGATCCGGTGGACGAACTCGGTGCCCGTGCGTGCGGTGAGGTCCCGCGCGCGCTCGCAGATCCTGCGGATCACCTCGAAGTTGGCCAGCGGCTCCCCGCCGAAGAACTCGAAGCGGACCCGCTGTCCGGGCGCGGCGTAGCGGTCGATGAAGTCGAAGATCCAGGCGATCGAGTGCTCGCCCATGGCCTCGGTGATGCGGCCGTAGTCACCGCCCTCGGCGAAGCAGTAGGTGCAGGCGAGGTTGCACACGTTCGTCAGGTTGACGTTGACCGCGAAGTCGGCGCCGTCCGACAGCGCGCCCTCCCGGAGGCGGACGCGGTTGGCCTCGCGGCCGGATTCGGCGCCGGCCTGCAGCCTCTCCCACGCCCGTCGCTCGTCGAGCAGCAGGTTCTCCACGCCGGCCGCCAACCGCTCGGCGGTGTCCGCCGGGGCGAGCAGCAGCCGGTGGCTCCCGGTGATCAGGACGGCCGAGGTGTCGTCGCTGAACGGCAGGACGCGGTAGTCGGTTCCGTGCCTCATCGCGCCCTGCCCCGTCGCGTGCGCGGGGCCCGTCATGACCTGGTGCGGGGCTGGAAGAGGGGCAGCGGCGAGACGTCCTCGTTCAGCGTCCCGGCGGAGGCCTCCACGGTCGGGAAGTGGGCGCGGTCGAAGACCTGGTGGAGGCTGGAGGTGCACTGCGAGGGGACGGCCACCTGGACGCCGACCTCGCCCGCCGTGCTCTTGGCGGCGATGTACCGGAAGCTCTCCTGCGGGGCCAGGTCGATGACCTGCCACGACTGATCCGCGGCCGGGTCGCCGTAGCGGCGGTGGTAGGCCCGCACCGGCGCGTCGGAGGTGTTGCGCACCTGGACGTGCAGGGCGCGGACGTCGCCGTGCCAGTCGAAGCGGGCCAGGTCCAGGCCCTCGGCGGGGAGTTCCGGCACCCGGGTCCGCGACCGGGCGTCGGGCAGCAGGACGATCGGGGCGCGGGCACCGCACCCGACGCAGGCGCCGTCCCCGTCCAGGCCGACCAGGTCGGCGTTGAGGCCGTACCGGGTGATCTGGAGCTGGCCGCACCGGTGGCACCAGGTGTTGGTCGACTCGGTGTCGTACACGTTTCCCAGGTAGACGTGGTTCAGCCCCATGTCCAGGGCGATCTTGCGGGCCCGTTCCAGCCGGTCGACCGGGGTGCGGATGGTGTCGGTCATCTTGTAGTCCGGGTGGAAGCGCACGAAGTGCGTGGGTACGTCGGGGCTGAGCCGCTCGCCGACGAAGGTCGCCATCTCCCGGGCGGTCGTCTCGTCGTCGCTGAGGTCGGTGACCATCAGCGTGGAGACCTCGACGTGCTTGCCGGCCCGGAACACCTGCTCGGTGCCCTCCAGGACCGGTTCCAGCCACCCCTTGGTGATCTTCCGGTAGTACTTCGGGTCCAGGGACTTGATCGACACCGAGAAGATGTCGATGACCGGGATCAGTTCCTCGATCGCCTCGCCGCTGATGAAGAACGCGGACTTGTAGAGGTTGACGATTCCGGCCGCCTTGGCGAGGGCCGCCGTCTCGACCACGAACTCGTGCCACACCACCGGGTCGTTGTAGGTCCAGGAGATGACCTTGATGCCGTGCCGGACGGCGATGTCCACGACTTCCTCGGGCGTGTAGTGGTAGACGTCCTTGTCCTCCACGTGGCGCGCTTGCGACGTCTTCCAGTTGTGGCAGTAGTCGCAGTTCAGCATGCAGCCGACGTTGCCCATGGAGAGGATCCGGGCGCCGGGCGCGTAGTGGAACACCGCCTCGGTCTCGATGGTCTCCTCGGTGGCGTGGACGGAGCGCCCGTAGTTCAGCGTCACCAGACGGCCGTCCCGATTGGCCCGGACCATGCAGAATCCGTGCTGGCCGGGACGTATCCGGCAGTTCCGGGGGCTGAGATGACATCGGACGACGTCGTCGTCCAGGCGCTCCTCCAGCCGGGCCGGGCGCGGTTGGTTGTCCCAGGTCCTCTGCGACATGGCTGTTCCTTCCGTGCGGTGGTACGGAGGTGACGGGGTGGCGCATGGGTCCTCGGGGGGCGGGCCGACCGGGGTGCGACGGGGTCGGGGGATCCGGGAATCCGGCGCCGTGGTACGGAAATCGACTCCGGATGTGGCTCCGGATACGACGGTCGGATCGGTGGTCCGGATCGACGGTCCGGACCGATTCGGGAGCCTGCGCCCGCCCTCATCTGCCGCTCTTCCTCGGACGAAGGCACCGCCGGAGGGATCGCCTCGCGGAAAGGGCCGAAGTGGAGCGGGAGAACGATGGGAATCGTGCCGGTTACCGCGATGAGCTTCACCGGATCCGTGAATACCTGTCAAGGAGCGGACAGAGCACCGGATCCGGCCGGTACCGCGAAGTGGACAGCGCCCTTCGATCCGGTCGCGGCGCGGGTTAGGCCAGCCTCACTTCCGGTGATCTGACACGTGGCCAGTGGATTCCCCGGCCGAGCGTCGGCGGAGGCAGATCCGGGAGGCGGCGCGGCCCGGAACGTAGGTCGTCGAAGGTGGCCGAAAATTGCCGCTCTCCAGGGGAATAACCAGCTGCCACAGAACGGTTCGCCTGTCGCAGCCATCGCTCGTCCCGCACCGGCCCCAGTGGGTCTGATCATCCCTGGTTGATCGTCAACTCCACTCATGTACAAAGGATTTCTGTCAGCCTTACGCTGAGTGGCCACGAAATGCCGCCGACTCGGGGGAGCGGGCATGCCGGAGGGTTCGGGCCAGGACGGGGCGTCGTGGGGACGGTCGGTGCCCGGGGTGGTCGGTGCCCGGGGTGCCGGGCGACGGAGATCCGGCCACTCGGTTCCGGTCGGAACCGGTTCGTGCTGGTCCGCTCGGCCGCCTCCGGTGAGTTCGCCGTGATCGAGTACTCCCTCGTCGCCCGCCGGCGGCACCGCGCCGCGGCACCCGAACGGCTCTCGGTCTACGTTGGTCGGCGGAACCAGGCCCGCAGTTCTACTGCTTCGGCGGCCCGGCAGGCCCGGGCAGGTCGAGGACCCGGGCGAGGGCGGTGGTGACGGGACCGCGGTGGTCGGGCAGGTGTCGGCGAGCCCAGTCGGCAGCCAGCATGAGGAAGTCGGTCAGGTCGCGCTCGGCGCCGGCGAGCAGGCGGCGAAGTTCGGTGACGGACAGTTCGATCACCGGGCTGTCGCTCTGCTCGCAGTTGACCGTGAGCCGGACGGTGTCGCCGAAGCGCTCCGCGATCGGCGACACGGGGTCGTGGCCGAAGCCGAGCAGGCCACCCCGGTCGGCGAACCGGTGCCAGTCGCGCCAGTCCTCCAACCCGTCGCAGCAGCCGGGCAGGAACACGATGCCGCTGGAGTCGTCGGTGACCCGCAGTCCGCCGGGTGCGAAGGGACTGTCGAAGGTCAGCAGCCCGTGAAGGAAGGAGCCCAGCGGGTCGGCGGGCCGGGGCGGGCGGTCGTCGTCGGGGTCGACGTCGTTGCAGCCGGCGATGCGCATCACCGCCGTCCCCACCTCGGCGGGCGAGAGCCCGCCGCCGAGGGGCAGGAAACCGGTCGGCTCGATCTCGGCGACAGGCCAGAGGTCGAAGCCGTCACGGGCACGGATCTCCAGGACGGGCTGCATCACGATCACCCGGCGAAGTGTTCCGCATCACCGCCTGCGACGCCTCCCGATTTACGCCGGTCATCCTCGCCTCTGCCGAGCCTGAACCAGCACGGGAACTGCGATCTCCCCGCTGGTGGACGTGGAAGTCCCCGGGGTCCGCACGATCTCGGCGGGATCCCGGCGTTGAGCCTCCGCGGTCGGGATGATTCTCACCGGAGGCTGTCGGTTTCCTGTCGTGCTGTGGGTCTGTGAGGAGTGCCGGGTGCAGTGCAGTGCCCCTAGCATGGGGAACATGAGTTCGAATTCGGGTGTCGAGGTGCGACCGGTGCCGAGTGCGGCGTTGAGCGGGGAGGAGTTGGCCCGCTGGTACTGGACGCTGGCTGAACTGATCGCGCTTGCCCGGGAGCTGGGGGTGCCGCGGGGTGGTGGAAAAGCGGCGCTGACGGAGCGGCTGAGGGCCGCGCTGGACGGGGTCGCGCCGCCGGCGGCGCGGCCGCGGGCTCGCCGCGCCGGGGGCGGGCTCACCGCGCCGGTGGACGGGTCCACGGTGATTCCCGAGGGTCAGCGGTGCAGTCAGGTGTTGCGTGAGTTCTTCCGCCGCGAGATCGGCCCGGGCTTCCACTTCGACGCCTGCATGCGGGCGTTCGTCGCCGAAGGCGCGGGGCGCACCCTGGCCGACGCCGTCGCCCACTGGCACGCTACGCGTCAGGCCGCTGCCCAGCCTCGGGAGATCGGCTCGCAGTTCGAGCTCAACCGCTTCCTGCGTGACTGGCATGCCGGGCATCCGGCAGGCAGTCGTACCGAAGCGCTCGCGGCCTGGCGGGCTCACCGCGAGCGGCCTCGCGACGCGGCCGCTCGGTGACCGGCCCACGGCTGTGCCGGACGGCCGCGAGGTCGGGGAGCTGTGCCGCCTGCGCGCAGGCCAACTGCCGTACGATGCGGGCCTCTTCGCTGTGGCAGGCGCGTAGCAGGGCGCGGGCGGCGGTTGCCGCCTGGGTGGCGAGGCGGTCGGGGGCGGTCTCGATGGCCGCGTGGTAGAGGCTTTCCTTGTTGCTTCGTGATCGTCCGTATG
>NZ_JBVHHY010000013.1:0-66765 GCF_055560835.1 Kitasatospora sp. NPDC023120
ACCCGGAAGCTAAGCCTCACAGCGCCGATGGTACTGCAGGGGGGACCCTGTGGG
This sequence comes from Kitasatospora sp. NPDC023120, assembly GCF_055560835.1. NCBI lineage: Bacteria > Bacillati > Actinomycetota > Actinomycetes > Kitasatosporales > Streptomycetaceae > Kitasatospora > Kitasatospora sp. NPDC023120. The sequence continues at coordinate 55 of NZ_JBVHHY010000013.1, forward strand.
AGAGTAGGACGCCGCCGAACAATTCTTCAGAAGAACCCCCATCCGGTTTCCGGATGGGGGTTCTTCGCATTTCCGGGCCCGCAGCGCGTCCGCAGAGGACACGAAAAGATCTTGGCCGGCGGTGTCGAGAACGCGTGGTCGGCTCCGTCCCCGGGGTGAACGCGGCCACAATGGGTCGCATCAGCACCGAAGGAGAAGCACGATGGCCAAGTATCTGCTGCTCAAGCACTACCGAGGCGCCCCGGCTGCGGTGAACGACGTGCCGATGGACCAGTGGAAGCCCGAGGAGATCTCCGCGCACATCCGGTACATGCAGGACTTCGCGGCTCGGCTGGAGAAGAGCGGCGAGTTCGTCGACGGTCAGGCGCTCGCCCCCGAGGGGACGTGGGTGCGGTACGACGGTGAGGGCCGGCCGCCGGTCACCGATGGTCCGTTCGCCGAGACCAAGGACCTGATCGCCGGCTGGATGGTGATCGACGTCGACAGCTACGAGCGCGCCCTGCAGCTGGCCGGGGAGCTGTCGGCCGCGCCCGGGGCGGGCGGGGAGCCGATCCACGAGTGGCTGGAGCTGCGTCCGTTCCTGACCGAGCCGCCCACCATCACGGAGTGACCTGCCCGATGGACGAGGCACTGCTGCGGAACCTCACTCCGGGCGTGCTCGGGATCCTCGTCCGCCGCGGAGCCGATTTCGCGGCGGCCGAGGATGCCGTGCAGGACGCCCTGGTCGAGGCGGTTCGGGTCTGGCCGGCCGATCAGCCGCGGGATCCGAAGGGCTGGCTGGTCACCGTGGCGTGGCGCAAGTTCCTCGACGCGGCCCGGTCGGACACGGCTCGCCGTCGGCGGGAGGACCTGGTCGACCAGGAGCCGGAGCCGGGGCCCGCGGCCGAGGCGGACGACACGCTGCGGCTCTACTTCCTGTGCGCCCACCCGTCGTTGACGCCCTCGTCGGCGGTCGCGCTCACGCTGCGGGCCGTGGGCGGTCTGACCACCCGCCAGATCGCCCGGGCGTACCTGGTGCCCGAGGCGACGATGGCTCAGCGCATCAGCCGGGCCAAGCGGACCGTCTCCGGTGTGCGGTTCGACCGGCCCGGTGACGTCTCCACCGTCCTGCGCGTCCTCTACCTGGTGTTCAACGAGGGCTACTCCGGGGAGGTCGACCTCGCCGCCGAGGCCATTCGGCTCACCCGGCAGCTCTCGGCGACGATCGACCACCCCGAGGTGGCGGGGCTACTGGCCCTGATGCTGTTGCACCACGCCCGTCGGGCGGGCCGGACCGCGCCCGACGGCAGCCTGGTGCCGCTGGCCGAGCAGGACCGCGGCAGGTGGGACACCGGGCTGATCGCCGAGGGGGTCGAGATCCTGCAGGCGGCTCTGGCCCGGGACCGGCTGGGCGAGTTCCAGGCCCAGGCCGCCGTCGCGGCGCTGCATGCCGACGCGCCCACCGCCGCGGAGACCGACTGGGTGCAGATCGTCGAGTGGTACGACGAGCTGGTGCGGCTGACGGACAGCCCGGTGGTCCGGCTCAACCGGGCGGTGGCGGTCGGGGAGGCGGACGGGGCGCGCGCCGGGCTGGCGGCGCTCGCCGAGCTGGACGACTCGTTGCCCCGGTACGACGCCGCGGCGGCGTACCTGCACGAGCGCGCCGGAGACCGGGAGACGGCGGCACGGCTGTACGTCGAGGCGGCGCAGAAGGCGTCCAACCTCGCCGAGCGCGACCATCTGACCCGTCAGGCGGCCCGGCTCAACGCGGAGTCGAAGGCCCGCAGACCCCGCTGAGAGAGGCGCCGGGGGCTCAAGGGGCTCAGAGCCGTCCGGCGGCCTTCAGTGCCAGGTAGGTGTCGGCCAGGGCGGGGGCGATCTGCGTGGGCGGCGCGTCGAGGACGGTGACGCCGTGCCGGGTGAGGCGGTCGGCGGTGGCGCGGCGGTCCGCGCGGGTCTGCTCGGCGGCCGCGGCGCCGTAGACGGCCTCGACGGTGCCGCGGCCGGCGGCGAGGACGTCCAACTGGGGGTCGGCGACGGAGGCGAGGACGACCTCGTGGCGCTTGGTGAGCAGTGGCAGCAGCGGGCGCAGGCCGTCCTCGACGGGTGCCGCGTCGAGGCCGGTGAGCAGGACGATCAGCGAGCGGTGCGGTGCCATCTTGAGGGCCGTGGAGACCAGCGAGCGCATGTCGGTCTCCTGCAGCGCGGGCTCCAGGTCGGCCATAGCGTTGGTGAACGCGGGCAGGACCTCGTGGGCGGAGCACCCGGCCACGGCGACGCGCTTGTGCAGGTCGTGGGCGAGCAGGTCGACGCGATCGCCGGCGCGGGTGGCGAGCGCGGTCAGCAGCAGGGCGGCGTCGAGGGCGGCGTCCAGGCGGGGGGCGTCGCCGACGCGGCCGGCCGAGGTGCGGCCGGTGTCGAGGACGACGAGGATGTGCCGGTCGCGTTCGGGGCGCCAGGTGCGGACGGCGACGGTGGTGCGGCGGGCGCTGGCGCGCCAGTCGATGGAGCGGACGTCGTCGCCGGGCAGGTACTCGCGCAGGGAGTCGAACTCGGTGCCCTGGCCGCGGGTCAACACCGAGGTGCGGCCGTCGAGTTCGCGCAGCCGGGCGAGCCGGGAGGGCAGGTGCTTGCGGCTGGCGAACGGGGGGAGCGCGCGGACCGTCCAGGGGACGAGGTGCGAGCCCTGGCGGGCTGCGAGGCCGAGCGGCCCGAATGAGCGGACCGTCACCCGGTGGGCGCGGTGGTCGCCGCGGCGGGTCGGGGTGAGGAGGGTGACGGTCCGGCGCCGTTCGCCGCCCGGGACGGTCAGGGCGTGCCGGGAGGCGGTCTCGGCGGTGCCGGGGCGCCAGGCGGACGGGGCCCAGGCATCGCGGACCAGGGCTCGGAGGGGGCGCCCGGAGGGGTTGGTGAGGGTCAGTTCGACCGACGCGGGCTCACCGAGCCGGACGGTGGTGTCGCCGCCCCGCCCGAACCGCAGGCCGCGGACGGGGGCGGCGAGGACCAGGTCGACCACGACGGCGAGCAGGACCGTGCCGGTGACCAGCCAGATCCCGGCGGCCGACGGCATCAGCAGGCCCACGACGAGCGCGCCGAGTGCGGCGAGCAGGGCGGTTCGCCCGGTGAGGGCCATGCGGTGCGCTCCTTCGGAGTCCCGTCGTCCGGATGCCCGCGAGGGGAACGGACGACGGGAAGCGGGCGGCGGATCAGGCGGATCAGGTGGATCAGGCAGGTCGGGTGACCGGACGGACCGGACGGACCGGGCGGGTCAGCGGGGGGCCGGCGTCTGGGCGAGGACGGCCTGGATGACGGAGTCGGCGGTGACGCCCTCCATCTCGGCCTCCGCGCGCAGCGCGACCCGGTGCCGCAGGGTGGGCAGGGCGAGCGCCTTGACGTCGTCCGGGGTGACGTAGTCGCGGCCGGCCAGCCAGGCCCAGGCGCGCGAGGCGGCGAGCAGGGCGGTGGCGCCGCGCGGGGAGACGCCGATGGACAGCGACGGGGACTGCCGGGTGGCCCGGCAGAGGTCGACGATGTAGGCGAGGACCTCGGGGGCGATGGTCAGCCTGGCGATCTGCTCGCGGGCGGCGGCGAGGTGCTCGGGCCCGGCGACCGGGCGGACGCCGGCCGCGGCGAGGTCGCGGGGGTCGAAGCCTGCGGCGTGCCGGGAGAGGACCTGGAACTCCTGGTCGCGGTCGGGCAGCGGCAGGATCAGCTTGAGCAGGAAGCGGTCCAGCTGGGCTTCGGGCAGCGGGTACGTGCCCTCGTACTCGACCGGGTTCTGCGTCGCGGCGACCAGGAACGGCACCGGCAGGGCGCGCGGCTCGCCGTCCACGGTGACCTGGCGCTCCTCCATGGCCTCCAGCAGGGCGGCCTGGGTCTTCGGCGGGGTGCGGTTGATCTCGTCGGCGAGCAGCAGGTTGGTGAAGACCGGGCCGGGCTGGAAGGAGAACTCGGCGGTGCGGGCGTCGTAGACGAGCGAGCCGGTGACGTCGCCGGGCATCAGGTCCGGGGTGAACTGGATGCGCTTGGTCTCCAGGCTGAGCGCGGTGGACAGGGTGCGGATCAGCAGGGTCTTGGCGACGCCGGGGACGCCCTCCAGCAGCACGTGGCCGCCGCAGAGGAGCGCGACCACCAGCCCGGTGACGGCGGCGTCCTGGCCGACCACGGCCTTGCCGATCTCGGCGCGCAGGGCGGTCAGCGCCGCCCGCGGGTCGATGCTGCCGGGGGTAGCGGTCGCCGTGCCGGGAACGGTGCGGAGCTGGGCGGTTGCCTGGTCGGTCACGGGTTCCGTACCTGCCTTTCGAGGGTGTCGAGGTCGTCGGCGAGCCGCAGCAGTGCGGCGTCGTCGGTGGGGGGCGGGCCGTACAGCAGGGCCCGGACGTCCCCGGCGGGCCGGTGGGGGAGGCGGTCGGCCACGGCCGCGCAGAGCGTTTCGGGGTCGGGTGCGCCTGCCCGGAGCGGGACGCCCAGGGGCGGGGCGAGGCGGTGCGTGGCGGCCCGGCGCAGGGCCTCGGCGGCGCGGCCGCGGGCCTTGGCGCGCCGGTAGAGGCGGGCGCGTCCCTCGGTGGTCTCTGAGGCGCGGACCACCACGGGCAGGTCCTCGCTGACCACCTGGCCGAGTCGGCGGCCGCGCCACAGGGCGGCGAGCACGGCGGCGACGACCAGCTGGTAGTAGGCCCAGTGCCAGCCGTTCGGGATGTAGTCGGCGAAGGTCTTGCGCCCGCCGCCGTCGACGAGCGGGGCGGAGTAGTCGGGCAGGTGCCAGGTGAGGCGGGGCTGCGAGCCGAGCAGGCCGAGGGCGAGGGAGGCGTCGCCGTCCTTGGGGAGCTGCTCGTTCTGCAGGAAGGTGCCGCTGCCGAGCACGACGACCTCGCCGCCGTCGACCGGGGTGCTGACCAGCGGGTAGCCGTGGCCGCGCGGGTAGCACCCCTGGCCGCGGCTGCCGCTGGTGTAGAGCCTGCCGCCCAGGTGGGCGCTGCCGGCCCGGGTGGCCTCGGCGAGCGGGCAGTCCGGGTCGGTGCTGCGGACGGAGGCGTACGGGAGGCCGCCGTCCTCCTCGGACAGCCGGATGCCGGGGGCGAGGGTGGTGAGGGCGGTCGGGCCCGGGGCGATCAGGACCAGCCGCCGGTGCCGGGCGCCGGCGACGGCGCGCAGTTCGGTGGGAGAGAGCAGGTCGGGCTCGGGGAGCACGAGGGTGTCGGGGCCGGTCGGGCTGCCGGTCGGGTCGGTGGTGAACTCGGCCTTGAGGCCCTGCTGTTGGAGCAGGGCGACGACGGCGTGGGCGCCGTCGCGGTCGTACGAGCGGGGGTCGAGCGGCGGGTAGCGGTGGTCCTGGCCGAGGGCGGTCACTGCGAGGGTGCCGACCAGCAGGGCGAGGAGGAAAGCCAGGTACCAGCGGGCCCGGCGCCACAGGCCGCGCGGGGTGGGGGCGAGGCTGGTCGGGGCGGCGCCGGAGGGGGCCTCGGCCACGGGCGGCGGCGCGGGGGCGGTGGCGGTCATGCCGTTCCTCCCGGGGCCGGGGTCGGGGTCGGGGTGGAGGGGTCGGCCGGGGCCGGTGCGAGGACCGGCCGGGCGCGCTCCAGCGACCGGTCGAGCTCGTGCAGCAGCCGGTACGCGGCCTGGTCGGCGGTGCGCTCGCCGTACGCGATGTCGTCGAAGGTACGGGCGGCCGCGGACAGCGCGGCGGCGTGCTCGGGCAGCGCCCGGCCGGCCTCGGCGGCGGCCTCGTCGGCGGTGCGGCCGGGGCGGGTGTCGAGCAGGGTGCGCTCCTCCAGGCCGCGCACCAGGGCACGCATCTGTTCGCGGACGGCCTCGGCCCAGCGCCCGGCGGCGGCGTGCTCGGCGGCGTCGGTCCGGTACTGCGCGGCGCTGCGCGGGCCCTCGACGCCGTACACGTCCAGGGTGGTGCGGGCGGCACGGCGGGGCGCGCCGAGGCGCCACCAGAGGGCGGCGCCGATCAGCAGCGCGACGACCAGGAAGAGCACCAGGCCGGTGGTGCCGCTGGTGCCGTCGCCGGAGATGCTGCCGAGCGCGCCCGAGACGTGGTCCCAGAACCAGTCCATGGCCCGCTGCAGGATCGACGGGTCGTGCTTGTGGTACTCGGCGTTGAGCAGCTCGTCCCGGGCGGCGTCGCGCGCGGGATCGCGCGGGACGGTGACCGGGGCGCCGCCCGCGGCGAGAAGCCTGTCCCCCCAACTAGGCATCCGGTTCAGCGCCTCGCCGGGGTCGGGCCGGTCTGCTCGCCCCAGCCGGTGCCGCCGTACTCGGGCAGGCCGGCGGCGCGGGCGAGTTCGATGTCCAGTGCCTCGCGGCGGATCCGCTGGTCGATGTAGACCAGCACGCCGACGGCGGCCATGAAGGGGGTGGTGAGGGTGCCGGCGATGATCCCGGCGACCGCCATGACGGCGACCATCCCGGCGCTCTGCTGGGTCGCGGTGGTCAGGCCAGGGCTGTCGAGGCTGTCGAAGCCCAGCAGCACGCCGAGGAAGCGGAACGGGACGGCGATGACGACCGCGACGACCAGCGACAGCAGCTTGCTCACCAGGATGATCCAGAAGACCCGCCACCAGGAGCCGCGGACCAGGCGCCGCGAGCGCGACAGCGCCGTGGCCACGCCCTGCTTCTCCAGCATCAGCGCGGGGGCGGCGAGGCTGTAGCGGATCCACAGCCAGGCGGCGACCGGCAGGGCCAGCAGGCCGATCAGGAAGAGCAGCCCGACGGTGGTGGGCTCGTTGGAGCCGTCGGCGCCGTAACCGATCAGCGGCGCGAAGCCGAGCAGCACCACCCCGGGGCCCATCAGGACGGTGAGCAGGGTGACCCCGAACAGCTGCAGGAGCCGCGGACGGGCGTCGCGCCAGGCCTCCCCGGCGGTGGCGGTGCGGCCGAGGACGGCGCGGCTCACCACGATGGTGAGCAGCGCGGCGGCGAGCACGTCGAGCAGCAGCTGCAGTGGCAGGGCGGCCAGCAGTCGCAGGGTCTGGGTGGCGGCGCCGGTCTTGCCCTTGACCAGGAGGTCCACCACGACCGTCCCGCCCTGGGCGATCACGGCCATGCCGAGCGAGAGGGCGAGTACCGTCCGCCACTGTCGGCGGACGGTGCTGACGGCGCCGTCGAGCAGCTCGCCGAGGGCGAGCGGGCGCAGCGGGATGACGCCCGGCTTGGGGCTCTGCGGCGCGTTCCAGCCGTACGGGGGGCGGCCGGGGGGCTGCTGCCCCCACTGCGGCCGGCCGTGCGGGCCGTACTGGCCGTTCCAGTCGGGGGTGGCCTGAGGTGGTGCCGACGGCCCGGGCACGGCGGCGGGCGCGTCGGCCGGGGGCCGGGCGCCGTCGCGGGACGGCTCGGACGAGCCGGGCGAGGCCCAGCCCGGGGTGTCGGTCATCACTGCTCCTCGGAGGGGCGTCGTGGGCGCGGCTCCGGACGGATCTTCCGCCCGCGCGCAGCGCCCATCGTGCCATGGGGCCGCAGGAGGCCCCATGGGGATCCGGTTGCTGATCGGCAACGGGCGGCCGCCGCGGGGCGGGCGGCGGGCCGCGGACGGTTGGGTGGCGCTCCGACCGGGGTCATTCGCCCGTTATGGCCGGAATTCGGCGGCGCAGGAGTTGGCCGTTCTGGAGCATTGGCACTGCTGTGCGGCAGGTCACAATCCGGTAATGAGAAGATGGACCCATGAAGGGACGCGTCCTCGTCGTTGATGACGACTCCGCACTGGCCGAGATGCTCGGCATCGTGTTGCGTGGTGAGGGTTTTGAGCCGTTTTTCGTCGCGGATGGGGACAAGGCGCTAGCCGCGTTCCGGGAGACCAAGCCCGACCTGGTGCTGCTCGACCTGATGCTGCCCGGCCGGGACGGCATCGATGTGTGCCGGCAGATCCGGGCGGAATCCGGCATCCCGATCGTCATGCTGACCGCGAAGACCGACACGGTCGACGTCGTGGTGGGCTTGGAGTCGGGTGCCGACGACTACGTCACCAAGCCGTTCAAGCCCAAGGAGCTGGTGGCCCGGGTGCGCGCCCGGCTGCGCCGCGCCGAGGAGCCGACGCCCGAGCAGCTGACCATCGGCGACCTGGTGATCGACGTGGCCGGACACTCGGTGAAGCGGGACGGCCGGGGCATCCCGCTGACCCCGCTGGAGTTCGACCTCCTGGTCGCGCTGGCTCGCAAGCCCTGGCAGGTGTTCACCCGCGAGGTGCTGCTGGAGCAGGTCTGGGGCTACCGCCACGCGGCGGACACCCGCCTGGTCAACGTCCACGTGCAGCGCCTGCGTTCCAAGATCGAGAAGGACCCGGAGCGCCCCGAGATCGTGGTGACCGTCCGCGGCGTCGGCTACAAGGCCGGACCCAGCTGACGTGACGGACCGGGCTGACGAGACCCCGTCGGGTACCGCGACCGACGGGGCCGGGGCCGTGCGCGGGGACGTCTTGAGTTCGACCACCCGCCGCCGACGCGGCCTGGTCGGCGTGCTCGGACTGGTGAAGCGTCAGCTGCGCCGTCCCACCCACCGGGTCACCGCGCTGTACCGGCGGTCGATCCAGCTGCGCGTGGTCGCGGTGTCCCTGCTGGCGTCCATCGCGGTGGTCCTGGTGCTGGGCGTGGTTGTGGTGGCGCAGGTGCGCACCGGCCTGCTCGACACCAAGATGGACGCCGCCCGGGCGCAGGCCAGGATCGGCTTCCAGGTCGAGCAGAAGAAGATCGACGAGGCCCGGGACCAGAAGCTGCGGGGCACTGCCGACCCGACCGTCGACGAGACCGGCACCTGGCTGCTGCGGCAGGTCAACGACCTGGCCGGGAGCGGTCAGACCGTCTACTCGGTGATCGCGATGTCCCCCGGCACCGGCGCCGTCGTCCCGGACGCCGCCGGCTTCGCGCCGCGCTACTCGGGCGACATCCAGCCCAGCAGCATCCCGGACACCCTGCGCGCCAAGCTCGTCGCCGAGCCCGGCCAGATGTTCGACCAGCCGACCCGGATCCACCGCTCGCCCGAGAGCGGCGGGAAGTCCGAGCCCGGGCTGGCCCTCGGCATGCAGTTCAGCGGCCCGGCCGTGAACGGCAACAGCTACCAGATGTTCTACGTGTTCTCCTTCGGCCAGGAGACCGACACCCTCAACCTGGTCACCGGCACTCTGGCGACCGCCGGCGTGTTCGTGGTGATCCTGATGGGCGGCATCGCCTGGGTCGTGGTGCGCCAGGTGGTCACCCCGGTCCGGATGGCCGCAGGGATCTCCGAGCGGCTCGCCGACGGGCACCTGGAAGAGCGGATGAAGGTGACCGGGACGGACGACATCGCCCGCCTCGGGGAGTCGTTCAACCGCATGGCCAACGCCCTGCAGGCGCAGATCCGCCAGCTGGAGGAGCTGTCCCGGGTGCAGCGGCGCTTCGTCTCGGACGTCTCGCACGAGCTGCGCACCCCGCTGACCACGGTCCGGATGGCCGCCGACCTCATCTACGACAGCCGCGAGGACCTGGACCCGATGGCGGCCCGCTCGGCGGAGCTGCTGCAGGGCCAGCTGGACCGCTTCGAGTCGCTGCTCGCCGACCTGCTGGAGATCAGCCGCTTCGACGCCGGCGCTGCGATCCTGGACGCCGAGCCGGTCGACCTGCGGGAGATCGTCGGCCGCGTGGTCGAGGCCGCCGAACCGCTGGCCGAGGCCAAGGGCAGCGCCGTGGTGATCCGCGGCGACGGCGAGCCGGTGCTGGCCGAGGTGGACTCCCGCCGGATCGAGCGCATCCTGCGCAACCTGGTGGTCAACGCGCTGGAGCACGGCGAGGGCCGCGACGTGGTGGTCCGGCTGGGCTCGGCGGACGGCGCGGTCGCCGTCGGCGTGCGCGACTACGGCATCGGCCTCAAGCCGGGCGAGGCGTCCCGGGTGTTCCACCGCTTCTGGCGGGCCGATCCGTCCCGGGTGCGGACCACCGGCGGCACCGGCCTCGGGCTGTCCATCGCGGTCGAGGACGCCCACCTGCACGGCGGCTGGCTCCAGGCCTGGGGCGAGCCCGGCGGCGGCTCGCACTTCCGGCTCACCCTGCCGCGCACCCGCGGCGGCGAGATCTCCCGGGCGCCGTTCCGGCTGGAGCCGGAGGACTCCCGCAACAACCGGGGCCTGGGCACGTACGGGACGCCGTACCGGCGGGCGATCAGCCCGGCCGGCTCGACGGCGATGGCCGTCGCCGAGGAGCCGACGGAGGCGCCGGACGGCATGGGCGGCGGCTTCGGCAGCGGACTCGGCGGGGTGCTGAACATCGGCCCCGGCCTCGGTCAGCGCCGACTGCCCGAGGGCCCGCGCGCGGACCCGTCCGACGTGCGGACGGCAGGGGCCGGTTACGGTGCGACCGGTGCCCAGGTCATGGTGGACCCGACGCCCGGACGGCCGTCGGTGGCGCAGCGGACGGCGGAGCCGGACGTGACGGGTGGGACGGACGTGGAGGGGTCGCAGCGTGCGAGGTACGAGCAAGAGGACTGAGCCGCGGCTCCTCGCGGTGACCGGCGCGCTGCTCGCCCTGGCGGCGAGCGGCTGCGCCGCCATGCCGGACTCCGGCGGCATCACCAAGGTGGGGCTGTCCCAGGGCTCGGCGGACAAGAACCTGCAGGCCAGGGTCTACCCGGTGGCGCCCGGCAAGGGCGCCAAGCCGAACGAGCTGATGACCGGGTTCCTGGACGCGGTGACCGCCGACGAGGGGTACGAGACCGCGCGCAAGTACCTCACCGAGAGCGCCGCCGCGGCCTGGAAGCCGGAGGCCGGCATACAGGTGCTCTCGTCCACGAGCATCCCGAGCGGTCAGGACGTCACCGACGCGGACACCCAGGCCTCGGTGACGGTGAGCGGGCAGCTGGTCGCCGGCGTCGACGAGAGGCACTCGTACGTGCCGGTGGCCGGGCAGAACAACAACGTCTCGTCCGAGTTCACCTTCGTCCGGGAGAAGGACGGCGAGTGGCGGATCGACAAGCTGCCGCCCGGCGTGATCATGAACGAGACCAACTTCCGGAACAGCTTCCGGCAGGTCGAGCGGTTCTTCTACACCGCGCCGGACCCGTCCGCGGTGGCCTCCGGGAACGTCGGCCAGGAGGTGCTGGTCGCCGACCCGATCTACCTGCGGCGCCGGATAGACCCGCTGACCTCGGCCGCCCAAGCGGTCGCCGACGGGCCCTCGACCTGGCTCTCGCCGGTGGTCCGGACGGCCTTCCCGGGCGGCGTCAAGGTCGACCGGGTGACCATCGACGACAACCGGGTCGCCCATGTGCAGCTCGGCGCGGCCGACCTCGGCGAGCCGATGGCCTGTCGGCGGATGGCGACCCAGCTCTTCTACACCCTCGCCGACCAGGGCAAGGGCCAGGTCGAGCGGCTGGAGCTGAAGGGGCGGCGCGGCTCCTGTACCGCCAGCCGCACCGACGTGCCGGCCACCGGCCCCGGAGCCCTGGCCGGGCCGACGGCCGCGACGCAGTACTACCAGCGCGCCGACGGCACCCTGGTGGCGACCAACGAGGGGGGCCCCGGCGAGCCGGTCCGCGGCATCCTCGGCAAGCCGCAGTCGAACACCAAGCCGCCGCTCGGTGCCATCGCGGTCGGCCGAGGCGGCGCCCAGGCCGCCGCGATCAGCGAGGACGGCCACCAGGTCTACTCGGTGCAGCTGACCGACAACGCGGTGAACCTGGGCGAGCCGGTGCTCAGCTCGTCGGCGAAGTCCGGCGACAAGGAGGACGGCTTCGCCTCGCCCAGCTGGGACGGCCGCGGCGACCTCTGGGTGGTGGACCGCAACCAGCAGGGGCAGCGGGTGGTGATGGTGCGCGGCAACAAGCCGTACACCGTGCCGGTCGAGGGGCTGACCGGGCAGACCGTGCAGGCGGTGAAGATCTCCTCGGACGGCGTCCGGGTCGCCCTGGTGGTCAAGACCCCGGGCGTCGCGATCCGCTCGCTGATGTTCGGGCTGGTGGTGCACGGCGGCACCCCGCAGGCGCCGACCGTGAAGATCACCGGGCTGCGCCGGGCCGTCCCCACGCTCACCGACGTGGCCTCGGTGTCCTGGGCGGACGCCGACCAACTGCTGGTGCTCGGCAAGGAGGCCGACCGGACCCAGCAGCTCTACTTCATCAGCACCGACGGCTCGCAGAGCACGGACATCCAGCTGCAGAGCGCCGAGAGCATGATGACCGTCGCGGCCTCGGAGTCCCGGGGCGACAGCCTGACCCAGGCGCCGCCGGTGCTCGCGATGGCGGAGGTCAAGCAGCCGGACGGCAAGCCGAGCGAGGTCAAGGCCTACCGGCTGGTCAACAACCAGTGGCGGGAGGCCCCGCTGATCGACAAGCCCCGGTCGTTCTTCTACGCGGGCTGACGGCTGCGCGGGCTGACGCTACGAGGGCTGACGCTGCGAGGGCTGAAGCCCGCCCGGGTTGACGCCGCGTCCGGGCGGGCTGAGGTGCCGACAGCGGTGGTCAGCCCGCGGGGCGTGCGGCGGCGGGCGAGACGGTGGCCGCGACGGTGGCGCCGGCCCGGACCGGCAGGCCGGCGTCGGCCAGCGCCCGGGCGGCCTCGGCGAGGCTGGCCCCGGTGGTCACCAGGTCGTCCACCAGGACGGGGTGACGGCCCGCCAGGCCCGCCCGGGCGCGCGGCAGTACGGTGAGCGCGCCGTGCAGGTTGCGGCGCCGCTCCGCCGCGTTCAGCCCGGTCTGGTCGGCGACCGGACGCGCGTGCCGCAGCAGTGACGCGGCCCGGGCGTCCAGGCCGGCCCGGCGCAGCGAGCGGGCGGCGGCCCCGGCCAGCCGCAGCGTCGGGTCGTGTCCGCGGGCGCGGACGGCCGCGCGCGCCGACGGCATCGGCACCAGCAGCAGCGGCGCGGCTCCGGCCCGTGACCCCAGGGCGGAGCGCACCGCCCGGCCGAGGGCCTCCCCGAGCGGTCCGGCCAGCCGCAGCGCACCGCGCTCCTTGTGGGCGAGCAGCAACTGTCGGACCGGGTCGGTGTACGGCGCGGCGGCGTGCGCCCAGGGCAGCAGGGTGGGGCCGGACCGGGCGGTGGCCAGGACGTGCCGGCAGACCGGGCAGAGCTGAGTGCGCTCGGTGCCGCAGCCCGCGCAGTTCGCGGGGAGCAGGACGTCCAACAGCCCGGCCAGTGCGTGGCCGAACGGTCCGTGGGCGGACGGCGGACGGGTGGGGGAGGGGCACGGCGGCACGGTTGCTCCTGGCGGCGACAGGCACGGGGAGTGAGCAAAGGATGCGCCGTATGGGGGTCGTTGTCCAGGTATTTACCCATACTTCACTCGCGGGAGGGTAGACAGGGTGCAGCAGCTTGACCGCCCGCTCGCAGTATCGGGTCGTACCCTCCTTCCCGCCCGGGGAGGCGAAAACCCCGTGTGAGGTGTTCGATAAGGCTCCAGGGGGTTTCAACCGTCCCTGGTGGGGAGGAAGTGAGGTGAGGGCCAGTCGTTTCCCGCCGCTGGCGGCGGGGGGCGGGGGGCCGGCAGTGGATGGGCTGGTCCAGCTGGGTCTCAGCCCGATCCGGTAGCACCCGGATCGGCGTCAGCACGAGGGATCGGAGTTCTGCGTGGACATCGTCGTCAAGGGCCGCAAGACCGAGGTGCCCAAGAGGTTCCGCGAGCACGTGGCCGAGAAGCTGGAGAAGGTCCAGAAGTTCGACGGCAAGGTGATCAGCCTCGACGTCGAGGTGTCCAAGGAGCACAACCCGCGGCAGGCCGACCGGTCGGAGCGGGTGGAGATCACTCTCCGTACCCGTGGGCCGGTGATCCGGGCCGAAGCCGCCGCCGGGGACCCGTACGCGGCGCTCGACCTGGCTTCGGCGAAGCTCGACGCGCAAATGCGCAAGTCCGCAGACCGGCGCCGGGTGCACAAGGGCGGCGTGAACCGCACCCCCATCAGCGTCGCCGAGGCGACCGCGGCCCTGGCCGCGCTGCCCGACACGACGGCGCAGGAGGGCGGGACGAACGGAGCCGTCCGCAAGACCATGATGGGATCCCTGGAAGTGGAGGGCGAAGGCCCGCTGGTGGTCCGGGAGAAGACGCACCCGGCCGCCCCGATGGCGCTCGACCAGGCGCTCTACGAGATGGAGCTGGTCGGCCACGACTTCTACCTCTTCGTCGAGAAGGACAGCGGCCTGCCCAGCGTCGTCTACCGCCGACACGGCTACCACTACGGCGTCATCCACCTGCAGACCGACCTGCAGGCCGGGCCGGGCGGTGGCGCGGGCGGCGCGATCGGCGAGGCCGACGACGAGGACTGACCGTCCGAGCAGTGATGGAGGGGTGACCCCGGTGGCCGCGGCCGCCGGGGTCACCGGCGTTCCGGGGGCCGGGTGGTTCGAACGCGGTCGGGTCCCGGGGCAAGGGTCACCCGATGCGGGGGAATCGGCGCCGGAGGGTGACCGTGGCGGGTGCCGGGCGTGGAATGATTGGCGCACGACGACCCGCGAAGGGGGAGGAGCGGATGGGGGATCGCTTCGGGCTGGGGCCCGCGGCTGGGCCCGGACTGCCGTTGGAGCCGGAGGAGGAGCCCGCGTACGCGCCGCACCGGGGTGAGCCGATCCGTGTGCTCGTGGTGGACGACCACGCGCTGTTCCGGCGGGGGCTGGAGATCGTGCTCGCGGAGGAACCGGACATCAAGGTCGTCGGCGAGGCGGGGGACGGCGCCGAGGCCGTGCTGAAGGCCGCCGACCTGCTGCCCGACATCATCCTGATGGACGTTCGGATGCCGCGCCGCAGCGGGATCGAGGCCTGCACGGCGATCAAGGACGTGGCGCCCAGCACCAAGATCATCATGTTGACGATAAGCGACGAGGAGGCCGACCTCTACGAGGCGATCAAGGCGGGGGCCACCGGCTACCTGCTCAAGGAGATCTCCACCGACGAGGTCGCCACCGCGATCCGGGCGGTCGCCGACGGGCAGTCGCAGATCAGCCCTTCGATGGCCTCCAAGCTGCTCACCGAGTTCAAGTCGATGATCCAGCGCCGCTCCGACGACCGGGACCTGGTGCCCGCACCCCGGCTCACCGACCGGGAGTTGGAGGTGCTCAAGCTGGTGGCGACCGGGATGAACAACCGGGAGATCGCCAAGGAGCTGTTCATCAGCGAGAACACCGTGAAGAACCACGTGCGCAACATCCTGGAGAAGCTCCAACTGCACTCCAGGATGGAGGCGGTGGTGTACGCGATGCGGGAGAAGATCCTCGAAATAGGGTGAGCCGGGCCGGCCTAGTCCGCGAGCAGCTTCTCCAGGGCGGGGCGCAGCCGTTCGTCGTGCAGCGCCTCGACCCGCACTCCGTCGCAGCCGACCCAGGCGGCGGCCTCGCGCAGCGCCGCCGCCAGGGACTCGACATGCCGGGCGGCGCTGCGCCCGTCGCCGGTCAGCGAGACCTGCCGGGCGACCAGGGTGCGGCCCTCGCGGGCCGGGTCGACCCGGCCGACCAGCCGGCCGCCGGCCAGCAGCGGCATCGCGAAGTAGCCGTGCACCCGCTTGTGCTTGGGGGTGTAGGCCTCCAGCCGGTGCGTCATGCCGAAGATCCGCTCGGTGCGCGGGCGGTCCCAGATCAGCGAGTCGAACGGCGAGAGCAGCGTGGTGCGGTGGCGTCCGCGCGGGGCGGTGGCGAGGGCGGACGGATCGGCCCAGGCCGGGGCGGAGGTGCCGTCCGGACCCCAGCCCGCCACCTCGACCGGGACGAGTCCGCTGTCCGCGAGCGCCCGGTCCAACTCCTCGGCGCGCAGCCGGTGGTAGTCCTGCAGGTCGGCCCGGGTGGCCACACCGAGTGCGGCGCCGGCCTGGGCGACCAAGGTGCGCACGCACTCCTCGTCCGACCGCTCCTGCCCGAACAGTCCGTCCGGGATGGCCTGTTCGGCCAGTGCGTAGACGCGCTTCCAGCTGCGGCGCTCGGTGCAGACCACGTCGCCGAAGGCCAGCGCCCGCTCGACCGCGATCTTGGTGTCGGACCAGTCCCACCACTCGGCGGTCTTCTTCGCACCGCCCAGCTCGGTGGAGGTCAACGGCCCCTCGGCGCGCAGCTTGTCGAGCACCAGCCGGTACGTCTCGGGGGAGACCTGGTGGCCCCAGAGCCCGCCGCGGCTGCGGTAGCGGCGGCGCCGGAAGGCGAACAGCGGCCACTCCTCGACCGGCAGCACGCAGGCCGCGTGCGACCAGTACTCGAAGCTCGTGCCCCCGCCCCAGTACGCCGCCTCGACGGCCGGGCGGCCGACCGCGCCGAGCCGGGCGTACGGCACCAACTCGTGCGAGCGGGCGAGCACCGAGATGGTGTCCAACTGGACGGCGCCCAGGTGCCGCAGCACCCCGCGCACCCCGGCCCGGCGGTCGGGCGCGCCGAGAAGTCCCTGCGCGCGCAGGGCGATCCGGCGGGCCTCGTCGGCGCTCAGGACGGTGACGGGGGCGCTGTGGGCGGCTGCGGCGGTCATGCCGGCGAGCGTAGCCCGGGGCACTGACAGTGGCCCCGGGCTGCGCCCGCCGGACCGGCTCTCCGGACCGGCTCTCCGGGCTGCCGGCCGGGGCGGCCCGGTCAGTCCAGGTCGGAGGCCAGCAGCGAGGCCACCCAGGCGTCGTGGAAGACGCCGCGCTGCTCGGCGTACGAGCGCAGGGTGCCCTCGAAGCGGTAGCCGACCTTCTCGGCGACCGCGCGGGAGCCCTCGTTGCCGACGTAGGCCTGCCACTCCAGGCGGCGCAGGCCGAGCGCGCGCAGGCCGTAGCGGGAGACCGCGCGGGCGGCCTCGACCGTGTAGCCGCGGCCGCGGAACTCCTTCACGGCCCACCAGCCGATCTCGGCGCAGCGCGGGTCGTGGTCGCGCAGGACGAGCCCCTGGGTGCCGACCAGCGCGCCGGACTCGCGCTCGAACACGCACCAGATCCGGTTCGCGCCGGTGCGCCAGCCGTCGGTGGCGAGGTCGCGCACGAAGAACTCCGCGTCCTCGCGCCGGTACGGGGAGGGGACCACCGTCCAGCGTTGGATCTCCGCGTCCTGGCAGGCGGCGAAGACGGCGTCGATGTCGGACTCCTGCGGGGCGCGCAGGACGAGGCGCTCGGTGGTGAGGGTGACCGGTGCGGTGAGGGGCTCTTCCATGTACGGATTATTCCGTCGGACCGGGAACGAGGGCATCCGATTATGCGGTGGATTCCCCGGCCCGCAGGGTGTTTTGTCCCGGTGGGCGGGGCTATCGGGCCATGTGCCCGCGCGGGTGACACGGGAATACCGTGCTGACGCACCTCCCGGCGCATTGGACTCCTCGCATACGATGGCCCGTGCGGTGGGGTGGACCCGCCGTGCAGTCGTCCAGTGCCAATACAGGCAAGGAGCCCGCTCAAGTGTCCGTCTTCGACAAGATCCTGCGCGCAGGCGAAGGCAAGATCCTTCGCAAGCTGCAGCGGATTGCTGCCCAGGTCAACTCCATCGAAGAGGACTTCGTCAACCTCACCGACGCCGAGCTGCGCGCACTGACCGACGAGTACAAGCAGCGGCTCGCGGACGGCGAGAGCCTGGACGACATCCTCCCCGAGGCGTTCGCCACCGTCCGCGAGGCCGCCAAGCGCGTCCTCGGCCAGCGGCACTACGACGTCCAGCTCATGGGCGGCGCGGCCCTGCACCACGGGTACGTCGCCGAGATGCGCACCGGTGAGGGCAAGACGCTCGTCGGCACCCTGCCCGCGTACCTGAACGCGCTCACCGGCAAGGGCGTCCACCTGATCACCGTCAACGACTACCTCGCCGAGCGCGACTCGGAGTGGATGGGCCGGGTGCACCGCTTCCTCGGCCTCGAAGTCGGCGTGATCCTGGCCAACATGACGCCCGCCGAGCGCAAGCAGCAGTACGCGATGGACATCACGTACGGCACGAACAACGAGTTCGGCTTCGACTACCTGCGCGACAACATGGCCTGGTCGAAGGACGAACTCGTCCAGCGCGGCCACAACTTCGCGGTCGTCGACGAGGTCGACTCGATCCTCATCGACGAGGCCCGCACCCCGCTGATCATCTCCGGCCCGGCCGACCAGGCGACCAAGTGGTACGCCGACTTCGCCAAGCTGGTGCTGCGTCTGAAGATCGACCGCGACTACGAGGTCGACGAGAAGAAGCGCACCGTCGGCATCCTGGAGGAGGGCGTCACCCGGGTCGAGGACTACCTGGGCATCGACAACCTCTACGAGTCGGTGAACACCCCGCTGGTCGGCTTCCTGAACAACGCCATCAAGGCCAAGGAGCTGTACAAGGCGGACAAGGACTACGTCGTCATGAACGGCGAAGTCATGATCGTCGACGAGCACACCGGCCGCATCCTGGCCGGACGCCGCTACAACGAGGGCATGCACCAGGCGATCGAGGCCAAGGAGGGGGTGGAGGTCCAGAACGAGAACCAGACCCTGGCCACCATCACCCTGCAGAACTTCTTCCGCCTGTACGACAAGCTCGCGGGCATGACCGGTACCGGCACCACCGAGGCCGCCGAGTTCCACCAGATCTACAAGCTCGGCGTGGTGCCGATCCCGACCAACAAGACGCCGCTGCGCATCGACCAGCCCGACCTGATCTACAAGTCGGAGCCGGCCAAGTTCGCCGCCGTGGTCGAGGACATCGCCGAGAAGCACGAGAAGGGCCAGCCGGTGCTGGTCGGCACCGTGTCGGTCGAGAAGTCCGAGTACCTGTCGCAGGAGCTGCGCAAGCGCGGCATCCCGCACGAGGTGCTGAACGCCAAGCACCACGAGCGCGAGGCGCAGATCGTCGCGCAGGCCGGCCGCAAGGGCGCCGTCACCGTCGCCACCAACATGGCCGGCCGCGGCACCGACATCATGCTGGGCGGCAACGCCGACCACCTGGCCGCCGCCGAGCTGGCGCAGCGCGGGATCACCCCGACGGACACCCCGGACGAGTACGAGGCCGCCTTCCCGGCCGCGCTGGAGAAGGCCAAGGCCTCGGTCAAGGCCGAGCAGGACGAGGTCAAGGAGGCCGGCGGCCTCTACGTCCTCGGCACCGAGCGGCACGAGTCCCGCCGGATCGACAACCAGCTCCGCGGCCGCTCCGGCCGTCAGGGCGACCCGGGCGAGTCCCGCTTCTACCTGTCGCTGGGCGACGACCTGATGCGCCTGTTCAAGGCCGGCATGGTCGAGCGCGTGCTCTCGATGGCCAACGTGCCCGAGGACGTGCCGATCGAGTCCAAGATGGTCACCCGCGCGATCGCCTCCGCGCAGACCCAGGTCGAGCAGCAGAACTTCGAGATCCGCAAGAACGTCCTCAAGTACGACGAGGTGCTCAACCGCCAGCGCGAGGTCATCTACGGCGAGCGCCGCCGCGTCCTGGAGGGCGAGGACCTGCAGGAGCAGGTCGGCCACTTCATGGACGACACCGTCGAGGCCTACGTCAAGGCGGCCACCGGCGAGGGCTTCGAGGACGACTGGGACCTGGACAAGCTCTGGTCCGCGCTCAAGCAGCTGTACCCGATCACCCTGGACCTGGCGGAGCTGGAGGAGGAGGCCGGCGGCTCGGCCGGCCTGACCCCCGAGTTCCTGGTCAAGGTCATCCAGGAGGACATCCAGGCGCAGTACGGCGCCCGCGAGGACCAGCTCGGCGCGGAGATCATGCGCGAGCTGGAGCGCCGGGTCGTGCTGTCGGTGCTGGACCGCCGCTGGCGCGAGCACCTCTACGAGATGGACTACCTCCAGGAGGGCATCGGCCTGCGGGCCATGGCGCAGCGCGACCCGCTGGTCGAGTACCAGCGCGAGGGCTTCGACATGTTCACCGCGATGATGGAGGGCATCAAGGAGGAGTCCATCGGCTACCTGTTCAACCTGGAGGTCCAGGTCGAGCAGCAGGTCGAGGAGGTCCCGGTCGAGGACGCCCAGGTGGTGCTCGACAAGCTGGAGAAGGACTCCGCCCGCCCGGAGATCAAGGCCAAGGGCCTGGAGGCCCCGAAGCCGCAGCGGCTGCACTACACGGCCCCCTCGGACGAGATCGGCGGCGGTGTGGTCGAGGGCGACTTCGAGGACCTCGCGCCGGAGGACGAGGGCGACGGGATGACCCGCGCCGAGCGCCGCAAGGCCGCCAAGTCGGCCAAGGGCCGCCGCCGCAAGGCCTGAGCCGGCCGCACGGCCCGGTCGGGCCGTGGGACACCAGGCAGGACGACGCGCAGGGCGCCGCTCCCGGACGGGGGCGGCGCCCTGCGCCGTCCCCTGGCCTCGCGTGTTCACCGTGCCTCCACGGCGGTGCACTGCCACTGCCCGGCCGGGCCGCGCTGCTCCAGCCGGAAGGCGACCATGTGGTGCCGCCGACCGAGGTCGACCCGCACGCAGGCCTCGACCGCGTCGGGCGAGGGCGAGCGGTCGTGCACCGGCCCGAGCCGGGGCCGGTCCGCGGCCCCGCCGCGGCGCAGCGCGCCCATCCGGACCAGCGAGGCGAGCTGTCCGTAGCCGTCCAGGCTGGTGTGCCGCATCAGCTGGCCGGAGGGCCGCGCGCCGGTGAGCACCTCGACCAGCTGGTGGGCGAACCGGGCGGCCAGCGCACGGGGATCGTGGCCGGGTGCGGCGGCGCAGTCGGCGCGGGGGTGCCGGGGTCGGCGCCCGGCCGGGTCGCAGGTGCCGCCGGCGGTGCGCGTGCCGCGGTGCGGGCGGGCGGAGAGGTGGGCGGTCACGGCGGCTCCTCGACGGGGTGGTGCGGGTACGGACGGGTCCAGGCTGGCGTCCTCCGGGGCGGGGCGGCAAGGTCTTTTCCGGGCTGCCGGAGCCGGGTTCCGAGTTCACCTATCCGGGTGAACCGGCCGGTGCGGCGAAGGGCCCGCACACCGGTCGTACGGCGCCCGGTTGACGTGGGGGAGCGGGCGGTACGGCCCGAAAGGGGACGCTGCGGTTCGGCGGACCGGGTGGCCGGCACCCCGCCGCCGCATTTGCGGCGTACCGGCCCGGCGCGCACCATCGGAGCCTGACCGGGAACCGCGGGGAGCGGACAGCCGCCCCCACGACGACGGGCGGCCGCCATGACGACACGGGTAGCAGCAGCGGTGCCGGCCCCGGCGGTCGCGGGCACCGCCCCGCCCGCCGCGGGCGCACCCCGGCGCGGTCTGGTGCTGGGCGGCGGCGGGATGCTCGGCGCCGCCTGGACGGTCGGCGCGCTGTGCGCCGTCGAGGAGGCCACCGGGCGGCAGCCGGGCGGGGCCGACGTCCTGCTCGGCACCTCGGCGGGTGCGATCCTCGCCGCGATGCTGTCCGGCGGCGTCCGCCCCGAGCAGCTGCGCGACCACCAGGGCGGGCTGCCGATCACCGACGGCCCGTTGGCCGGGGTCGCCTTCGACTACGACACCGCCGTCGGCGGTGCGCTGCCGCCCCGGCCCAGGGCCGGCATCGGCTCGCCCGGGCTGCTGCGCGACGCCGTCCGGCACCCGCGCGAGTACCCGTTGCTGACCATGGTCTCGGCGATGGCGCCGCACGGCCGGGGCTCGCTGGCGCCGGTCGGCGAGCTGGTGCGCGGACTGCTCGGTCCGGGCGGCTGGGCGGGGTCGGGTCCGGAGGTGGGCGACGGCGCGGCGGGCGCTTCGCTGCGGGTGGCGGCCGTGGACTACCGCAGTGGCCACCGGGTGGTCTTCGGCGACCCGGACGCCCCGGCGGTCGCGGTCGCGGACGCGGTGATGGCCTCCTGCGCGATCCCCGGCTGGTTCGCGCCGGTGCGCCTGAACGGCTCGGCGTACGTGGACGGCGGCTGCTGGTCGGCCACCAACGCCGACCTGATGCTCGGCCGCGGCCTGGACGAGGTGTACGTGCTGGCCCCGATGGCCCTGCGGCTGGACCCCCGGCCCGAGCGGTCCGGGCCGACCGGGCGCGGGCGCGACACCATGGCCGCACTGCGCGAGTGGCGCGACCGGGACCGTCCGCGCGGCGTGCTGGCCCAGCTGGTCAGCCGCTACCGGCACTCCGTCACCCGGCAGCTGCTGCGCGAGGCCGCGCTGCTGCGGGCCGAGGGCGTCCGGGTGCGGCTGCTCGCGCCGACCCTGGCGGACCTCGCGGTGATGGGCCCGAACATGATGGACCCGGCCCGCCGCGATGCCGTCCTGGAGAGCGCCCTGCGCACCAGCCGGGAGGCGCTGCGGGCGGCACGGTGATCGGCTGTCCCCGGAAGGGGCCGACTTCACCGGAGGTGATCACGGGAGCCCGGCGGAGCTTATTCTTGGGGCGCTGGAGAATCCGTTCCGCTGGACGAAGCCCGCTGGACCGAACCGGAGAGTGCCACCGATGCGCGTGTACGTGCCCACCACCCTGACCGGCCTGGCGGCGGCGCACGAGGGCGGCGCCCTGGAGCAGTCCGCGGCGTACGCCGTGACGCCCGCGCTGCGCGAGTGGTACGTCAGCGACGACATCGAGGAGCTGGAGTACGCGGCGCTGAACCGGGCCGCGCAGTCCTCCCTGCGGCTGCTGGCCGCCGACCCGGACGCCCCGCGCCGGCGCGTCGTGGTGGCGCTGGACGTGGCCGACGCGTCCGTACGGCCGTTCCCCGGCGACGAGTACCAGGACCAGGCCTCGCTCGGCCGGGTGGTGCTGGCGGGCCCGGTGCGGCTGGCCAAGGCCGCCGCGGTGCACGCGGACGTGGCCGACGACGAGGTGGTCACGGACGTCGCGGCGGCGGTGGCGGCGGTGGCCGCGGCCGACGCGGGCGACCAGGACGCCCAGTTCACCGTGGACGGCGCCGAGGACCACGACCTGCTCTGGTTCGCGACCCAGGAGATCTCCGCGCTGCTCGGCTGATGCCCGGCTGAGCGGGCGCGTGCCTCGGGCGCGCGCCCCGGGTGCGCCGGGTGGGGCGGGTGCGTGAGCTCGGTCCTACCGGCGCGTCGGTGCCCGGCGTTACCGTTGTGCCCCGTGCGCACTCACATCGTTTGGGACTGGAACGGCACGCTCTTCCACGACATGGAGGCGGTGCTCGGGGCGAGCAACGCCGCCTTCGCGACCATCGGCGTCGGGCCGATGAGCCTGCAGGAGTACCGCGAGCAGTACGAGATCCCGATTCCGAGGTTCTATCAGCGGCTGCTCGGCCGGGAGCCCTCCCGGGAGGAGTGGCTGAAGCTGGACGACGCCTTCCACGACCGCTATTACGAACTCAGCGCGGCCTGCGGGCTGACCGAGGGCGTGCGCGAGCTGATGGACGGCTGGCAGGCGGCCGGGCACAGCCAGTCGCTGCTGTCGCTGTACGTGCACGAGAAGCTGGTGCCGCTGATCGACGCGTTCGGCCTGAGCGGCCACTTCCTGCGGGTGGACGGGCGCAGCGGCCCGGCCGGCGGCCAGAAGGCGGAGCACCTGGTCCGCCACCTGGAGGCGCTCGGCGAGCAGGTGGACCCGGCCCGTACGGTGCTCATCGGCGACGCCGCGGACGACGCCCTGGCCGCGCTGAGCGTGGGCGCGCACGCGGTGCTGTACACCGGCGGCTCGCACACCCGGGCGAAGCTGGAGCCGGTCGGCGTCCCGGTGGTGGACACGCTGGCCGAGGCGGTCGAGCTGGCGGCGCGGCTGACCGCCTGAGGGTGTCGCCGCCGCGGGTCGTAGTGGCGGGCGCCACGTCCGCC
This sequence comes from Kitasatospora sp. NPDC023120, assembly GCF_055560835.1. Lineage (NCBI taxonomy): Bacteria > Bacillati > Actinomycetota > Actinomycetes > Kitasatosporales > Streptomycetaceae > Kitasatospora > Kitasatospora sp. NPDC023120. The sequence continues at coordinate 23,563 of NZ_JBVHHY010000013.1, forward strand.
GTCCGCGTGTCTGAGCGGGCGGATCGGGCCCGCGCTGGTCAGGCTGGAGCAGAGGGCCTGTCTTCCGGCTCCACCACCCGATCAGTCAGCAGGACGGAGCCGCCATGCCCATCGACGCAGTCACCGAGGTGCCGACCCCGGTCAACGAGCCGGTGCACGCGTACGCGCCGGGCAGCCCGGAGCGGGACCGGCTGGTCCGGCGGCTGGACGAGCTGGCGGCCGAGCAGGTCCCGCTGCCGATGACCATCGGCGGCGAGCAGCGCTTCGGCGGCGGGGAGCGGATCGAGGTCGTCCAGCCGCACCACCACGCGGCCAAGCTGGGCGTGCTCGGCAACGCCACCCGGGAGGACGCCCGCGCGGCGGTGGACGCGGCGCTGGCCGCCGGGCGGCAGTGGCGCTCGCTCTCCTTCGACGACCGCGCCGCGGTCTTCCTGCGCGCCGCCGACCTGCTCTCCGGGCCGTGGCGGGAGACGCTCAACGCGGCCACCATGCTCGGCCAGTCCAAGACCGCGCAGCAGGCCGAGATCGACTCCGCCTGCGAGCTGATCGACTTCTGGCGGTTCAACGTCCACTTCGCCCGGCAGATCCTGGCCGACCAGCCGCTCTCCTCGCCCGGCGTGTGGAACCGCACCGACCACCGCCCGCTGGAGGGCTTCGTCTACGCGGTCACGCCGTTCAACTTCACCGCGATCGCCGGCAACCTGCCCACCGCTCCCGCACTGATGGGCAACACCGTGGTCTGGAAGCCCGCGCCGACCCAGACGCTGGCCGCCCACCACCTGATGCGGCTGCTGGAGGCGGCCGGCCTGCCGCCCGGGGTGATCAACCTGGTGACCGGCGACGGCCTGCAGGTCTCCCCGATCGCGCTGTCCGACCCGGCGCTCGCCGGGCTGCACTTCACCGGCTCCACCGCCACCTTCCAGGCCCTGTGGCAGACCATCGGCGCCAACATCGGCGGCTACCGCACGTACCCGAGGATCGTCGGCGAGACCGGCGGCAAGGACTTCCTGCTGGCCCACCGCTCGGCCGACCCGCAGATCCTGAAGACCGCGCTGATCCGCGGCGCCTTCGAGTACCAGGGCCAGAAGTGCTCCGCGCTCTCCCGCGCCTACCTGCCGCGCAGCCTCTGGCAGAAGATCAAGGACGACTTCCTGGCCGAGGTGGACGCGCTCGCGGTGGGCGACGTGACGGACCTGTCCAACTTCATGGGCGCCCTGATCGACCGGCGCGCCTTCGAGAAGAACCGGGACGCCATCGACCGCGCCAAGGCCGACCCGACGATCGAACTGGCGGCCGGCGGCCAGTACGACGACGCGATCGGCTGGTTCGTGCGGCCCACCGTCCTGGTCTCCTCCGACCACCGCGGCGAGATCTTCCGCACCGAGTACTTCGGCCCGATCCTGGCCGTCCACGTCTACGAGGACTCCCGCTGGGACGACGTGCTGCGCCGGGTCGACGGCGGCGCCCCGTACGGCCTGACCGGCGCGGTGATCGCGCAGGATCGTTACGCCATCGCCCAGGCCGTGGAGGAGCTGCGCTTCACCGCCGGCAACTTCTACATCAACGACAAGCCGACCGGCGCCGTGGTCGGCCAGCAGCCCTTCGGCGGCGGCCGGGCCTCCGGCACCAACGACAAGGCCGGAGCCGCCCAGAACCTCCTGCGCTGGACCTCGGCCCGTTCGATCAAGGAGACCTTCGTCCCGCCGACCCACCACGGATACCCGCACATGGGCTGAGAGTGAACATCAGCCTCCGGTTTGGACATGCTGTCCAGGACGGACCCGACATCCTGCAGGTTTGCGCCTCCCTGTCCCTGTGCACCTTCGATTGATCCGGTTAGGCTGGCTGGCGTCGTCGGGTGGCTTGCAGGACGAACGTGTCGTCCTACCCACTGGGAGGACGTTTCATGCGTGCCATGAGCCCCTTTCAGTCGGATGGTGCGGCAGGATTGCGGCTGACCCGTCGGTGTACATCCACACACCACCGAGTCACGCAACGGCGCGCGACAGGAGCCAAGAAGTCATGCAGACCAAGCTGGACGCAGCCAAGGCCGAACTGCTCAAGAAGGCAGCCGCAGCCGCTGAGAACAGCCAGGTGGGGGGAGCGGCGCCGGGGGAGGGTCTGAGCAACGGAGCTCTGACCGCGTACCTGCACCACTACTACCTCCACACCGCGCCCGAGGACCTGGTCGACCGCGACCCGGTCGACGTGTACGGCGCGGCCGCCTCCCACTACCGCCTGGGCCTCAAGCGCCCGCAGGGCACCGCCGAGGTGCGGGTCCACACCCCCTCGGTGGAGGAGAACGGCTGGTCCTGCGGCCACACCGTCGTCGAGGTCGTCACCGACGACATGTCCTTCCTGGTCGACTCCGTCACCAACGAGCTGTCCCGCCAGGACCGCGGCATCCACATCGTGATCCACCCCCAGCTGGTCGTCCGCCGTGACATCACCGGCAAGCTGCTGGAGATCCTGGACGTCGACGCCTGCTCCCGCAGCCAGGCCGCCGGCGCCGAGTGGCCTGCCGACGCGACCGTCGAGTCGTGGATGCACATCGAGATCGACCGCGAGACCGACCGCGACGACCTGCGCGCCATCGAGAGCAACCTGCGCCGCGTGCTCGGCGACGTCCGCGAGGTCGTCGAGGACTGGGGCAAGATGCGCGAGAGCGCGCTGCGCCTGGCCGACGAGCTGGCCGAGGAGCCCCCGGCCGGTCTGCCCGAGCAGGAGGTCGGCGAGGCCTGGGAGCTGATGCGCTGGCTCGCCGACGACCACTTCACCTTCCTCGGCTACCGCGAGTACGACCTGGTCGAGCACGAGGGCGAGGAGGTCCTCAAGGCCGTCGCCGGGACGGGCCTGGGCATCCTGCGCGCCGACCCGCACAGCCACGACGACCGCCACCACTCGGTCAGCGAGGCCTTCGGCCGCCTCTCCGCGCCGGTGCGCGCCAAGGCCCACGAGAAGAAGCTGCTCGTCCTCACCAAGGCCAACAGCCGTGCCACCGTGCACCGCCCGGCCTACCTGGACTACGTCGGCGTGAAGAAGTTCAACGCCGCCGGCGAGCCGATCGGCGAGCGCCGCTTCCTCGGCCTGTTCTCCTCCGCCGCCTACACCGAGTCGGTCACCCGCATCCCGGTCGTGCGCCGCAAGGTCCAGGCCGTCCTGGACGAGTCCGGCTTCTCCAGCGAGAGCCACGACGGCCGCGACCTGCTGCAGATCATGGAGACCTTCCCGCGGGACGAGATCTTCCAGACCCCGGCCTCCGAGCTGCTCTCCATCGCCACCAGCGTGCTCTACCTGCAGGAGCGCCGTAAGCTGCGCCTCTTCCTGCGCCAGGACGAGTACGGGCGCTACTTCTCGGCGTTCATCTACCTGCCGCGCGACCGCTACACCACGCGGATCCGGCTGCTGCTCACCGACATCCTCAAGGAGGAGCTGAACGGCGCCACCATCGACTACACGGTGTACGCCACCGAGTCGGTGCTGACCCGCCTGCACTTCGTGGTCCGGGTCGCCCCGGGCACCGAGCTGCCGCAGCTCACCGACTCCGACATCGAGCGGATCGAGAACCGCCTGGCCGACGCCGCCCGGTTCTGGATGGACGGCTTCCACGACCAGCTGCACCTCGAGCTGGGCGAGGAGAAGGCCGCCGAGCTCGGCCACAAGTACGCCAACGCCTTCCCCGACGGCTACCGCGCCGACTTCCCGCCGCGCACCGCCGTCGCCGACATCAAGCAGATCGAGTCGCTGCACGGCGAGGGCGACTTCCGCCTCAACCTGTACCAGCCGGTCGGCGCCGGCGACGACGAGCGCCGCTTCAAGATCTACCGGGTCGGCGGCCCGATCTCGCTCACCGAGGTCCTGCCGGTGCTCCAGCGCCTGGGCGTCGAGGTGCTCGACGAGCACCCGTACGCGCTGCGCCGCTCCGACGGCACCACCGCGTGGGTGTACGACTTCGGCCTGAAGCTGAGCGAGGCCACCGACCTCACCGACGAGGCCCGCGAGCGCTTCCAGGAGACCTTCGCCGCCACCTGGACCGGCAAGGCCGAGAACGACGGCTTCAACGAGCTGGTGCTCACCGCCGGGCTGAGCTGGCGCCAGGCGATGATGCTCCGCGCGTACGCCAAGTACCTGCGCCAGGCGGGCTCCACGTTCTCCCAGGACTACATGGAGGACGCGCTCCGCAACAACACCCACACCACCCGCCTGCTGGTCAACCTGTTCGAGGCCCGGTTGAGCCCGAGCCACCGTTCGGGCGCCCTGGAGCTGACCGAGGGCATCCTGGAGGAGCTGGCCGGCGCGCTCGACGAGGTCGTCTCGCTGGACGAGGACCGCATCCTGCGCTCCTTCCTGAACCTCATCAAGGCCACCCTGCGGACCAACTTCTTCCAGCACGCCGCTGACGGCGAGTGGCACTCCTACGTGTCGATGAAGTTCGACCCGAAGGCCGTCCCGGACCTGCCGGCCCCGCGCCCGGCATTCGAGATCTGGGTCTACTCGCCGCAGGTCGAGGGCGTGCACCTGCGCTTCGGCAAGGTCGCCCGCGGCGGTCTGCGCTGGTCCGACCGGCGCGAGGACTTCCGCACCGAGATCCTGGGCCTGGTCAAGGCGCAGATGGTCAAGAACACCGTCATCGTGCCGGTCGGCGCCAAGGGCGGCTTCGTCGCCAAGCAGCTGCCGGACCCGTCGGTGGACCGCGACGCCTGGCTGGCCGAGGGCATCTCCTCGTACAAGACCTTCATCTCGGCGCTGCTGGACATCACCGACAACCTGGTCGGCGGCGAGGTCGTGCACCCGGCCGACGTGGTCCGCCACGACGAGGACGACACCTACCTGGTCGTCGCCGCCGACAAGGGCACCGCGACCTTCTCCGACATCGCCAACGGTGTCGCCGAGTCGTACGGCTTCTGGCTGGGCGACGCGTTCGCCTCCGGCGGCTCGGCCGGCTACGACCACAAGGGCATGGGCATCACCGCCCGCGGCGCCTGGGAGTCGGTCAAGCGCAACTTCCGCGAGCTCGGCGTCGACACCCAGACCGAGGACTTCACCGTCATCGGCATCGGCGACATGTCCGGCGACGTCTTCGGCAACGGCATGCTGCTCAGCGAGCACATCCGCCTGGTCGCCGCCTTCGACCACCGCCACATCTTCCTCGACCCGAACCCGGACGCGGCCGCCTCGTACGCCGAGCGCCGCCGCCTCTTCGAGCTGCCGCGCAGCTCCTGGGACGACTACGACAAGTCGCTGATCTCGGCCGGCGGCGGGGTCTTCCCGCGCAGCGCCAAGTCGATCCAGCTGACCCCGCAGGTGCGGACCGCCCTCGGCATCGAGGACAGCCGCGTCACCCCGGCCGAGCTGATGAAGGCGATCCTGCAGGCGCCGGTCGACCTGTTCTGGAACGGTGGCATCGGCACCTACGTCAAGGCCTCCACCGAGACCAACGCCGAGGTCGGCGACAAGTCCAACGACGCCATCCGCGTCAACGGCGAGCAGGTCCGGGCCCGGGTCATCGGCGAGGGCGGCAACCTCGGCTGCACCCAGCTCGGCCGCATCGAGTACGCGGCCACCGGCGGCCCGGAGGGCACCGGCGGCTGGATCGACACCGACGCGATCGACAACTCGGCCGGTGTGGACACCTCGGACCACGAGGTCAACATCAAGATCCTGCTCAACCAGGTCGTCGCCGAGGGCGACATGACGGTCAAGCAGCGCAACGCCCTGCTGGCCGAGATGACCGACGAGGTCGGCCGCCTGGTGCTGCGCAACAACTACGCGCAGAACGTGGTGCTGGCCAACGCCGTCGCCCAGGCGCACAGCATGGTGAACGTCCACGCCCGGATGATCAACCGCTTCGAGGCGGCCGGCCGGCTCGACCGGGCCCTGGAGTTCCTGCCCACCGAGCGCCAGATCCGCGAGCGCCAGCAGAACGGCCGCGGGCTCTCCCAGCCCGAGATGTCCGTGCTGCTCGCCTACACCAAGATCATCCTGGCCGACGAGCTGCTCGCCACCGACCTGCCCGACGACCCGTACTTCCGCACCGCGCTGCACGAGTACTTCCCCAGCGCGCTGCGGGCCCGGTTCGCCGACGCGATCGACAACCACGCGCTGCGCCGCGAGATCATCACCACGCTGATCGTCAACGACACGATCAACCGCGGTGGCTGCACCTTCGCCTTCCGCCTGAAGGAGGAGACCGGCGCGACCTACGAGGAGATCGCCCGGACGCACACCGCCGCGCGGGCCGTCTTCGGCCTGGAGTCGATCTGGGGCGAGATCGAGGGCCTGGACAACCAGGTCCCCGCCCGGGTGCAGACCAAGATGCGCCTGCACTCGCGCCGCCTGGTCGAGCGCGCCACCCGGTGGATGCTCAACAACCGCCGCCAGCCGCTCGACATCGCCGGCACCATCGAGTTCTTCCACGACCGGGTCAACCAGGTCTGGGGCTCGCTGCCCAAGCCGCTCCGCGGCGAGGACCTGGCCTGGTACGAGTCGATCTACAACGAGCTCGCCGCGGCCGGGGTGCCGGAGGAGCTGGCCACCCGGATCGCCGGCCTCTCCTCGGTCTTCCCGACCCTGGACATCACCGAGGTCGCGGACCGCTCCGGCAAGGACGTCGCCGACGTCGCCGAGCTGTACTACGACCTGGGCGACCGGCTGCAGATCTCGCACCTGCTCGACCGCATCATCGAGCTGCCCCGCACCGACCGCTGGTCGTCGATGGCCCGGGCCGCGATCCGCGAGGACCTCTTCGCGGCGCACGCGGCGCTGACCGCCGACATCCTGGCCTGCGGCCCCGAGGGCGCCACCCCGGAGGAGCGCTACACCGCCTGGGCGGAGCTCAACGCGACGCTGCTGAACCGCGCGAAGAGCACCCTCGACGACATAAGGGGTTCGGACAACTACGAGCTGTCCAGCCTCTCGGTCGCGATGCGCGTCATCCGCACCCTGCTGCGCACCGGCTCGATGCGCTGACGGACAGTCGCACGGAAGGGGCCCGCGTCCACGGACGCGGGCCCCTTCCGCTTTGCGTGGCTGCTCCCGGCCGCGGAAATGGATTGCGGGTCGTGGGCGGACCTTCGCTACGGTGACCCTCGAACGATCAAGTGGGGGTTTTGAGACATGGGGAAGAACCGAGCCTCGGTCCGCGCGGTGGGCGTGGGCATCTCGGTGGCACTGCTGGTCGCCGGCGCGGCGGCCTGCACGTCCGACGACAAGAAGGACACGGCGAAGGGCGACAGCGCGGTTGCGGCCCAGACGGGCACGCCCTCGGCGGCGCCCACGACGAAGGGGCCGGAGGCCTTCGCGGCGGCCGGCTACCGCGGGCTGAAGCCCGGGATGGCCAAGGACGCGGGCCTGGCCACCGGCGCGCTGGAGGCCGCACCGGTCTCGCTGCTCGACGGCTGCACGGACTTCGTCTACAAGGGCGGCCCGGCGCCGGACCAGGCCCGGATGACCGCCGAGGCGGCCACCGAGGCCCGTTACAAGGACCTCAACGCCAAGGCCGACGCGGCTGCCGGCAAGACGCCCGCCCCGGCGGGCACCCTGCCGCCGAACGCCTCCGCGAAGGACGCCGCGGCTGCTGCCGCCGGCTCCGCCGCCGCGGCCAAGGACTCCGCCGCCACCGCCAAGCTGATGGCGGACGCGACGCAGTCCATCGTCGACATGATGGTCGCCCGGGAGACCAAGGAGAAGGCGTACCTGGCCAGCGGCCGGGTCTCCTTCGCCGCGGCGGGCCTGCGCGAGCTGGTCGCCCCGGCGGAGGCGAAGACCGCCGAGGGCATCGGCGCCGGCGCCACCTTGGAGGCGCTGCAGCAGGCCTACGGCGCCAAGGGCCTCCAGCTGGCCAAGAGCGGCAAGTACGTGTTCCCGGTGGAGGGGCAGCAGGGCTGGCAGTACGAGTTCACCATGGACGGCGGCAAGGTCGCCGGGATGGCCGTGGTGAACCGCGAGCTGAAGTGCGTGTGACCGGCTGACGGCCGGTGAGGGCCCCGACGGACCGAGCCGGCCGTCGGGGCCCTTTGACGTCCTGTCGGTTCTAGCCGGGGGAGGTGTCAGCGGGCGGCGGCGCGTTGGAGGGCGCTGGCCAGGAGGGCGAGGTCGGTGGGGCCGTTGCCGAGCTCGCGGACGGGGCGGCGGGCCGGTGGGGCGCCGAGCTGGAGGGGGTCTATCGCGACCACGGTGGGTCGGAGGGTGGCGGTGCGGGGGATGCGCCCGCTGATCCGGGCGGTCTGGAACGCGGTGACGCCGCCGTCCGGCAGGCGGAGGTATCCGCGGCCGGGGGTGTCCTCGGGGAGGGCGGCGGCGTCGCCGAGGTGGATCAGCAGGTCGGAGTCGGCCGGGTCGTCGGTGCGCAGGGCGATGCGCAGCAGGGCGGCCTCGTCCACCTCGGTGCCGGCGCTGTCCTCCGGGCGGCCGGTGGCGACGGCGAGGTGGATGCCGAGCGGGCCGCCGCGGCGAGCGATGTCGGCGAGCGCGCGGGCGAGCGGGCGGCCGGCCGGGGAGGTGGGGGAGAGCAGGGCGTCGTAGTCGTCCACGACGACGACCAGGCGGGCCGGGACGGGCGACGAGGGGACGGGCGCCGCGGGGGCGGCGGGCCGGGAGCCCTCCGCGCTGCGCGGCGAGATGATCCGGGGCGCAACGGCCGACGCGGCTCCGACGGTGGCGGGCACCGGCACCTGCGGGTGGTCGGCGGGTTCCTCCTGCTGGCCGTCCAGGATGCGTGCGGCGTGCCAGGAGGCGAAGTCCAGGCCGTCGAACAGCCGCTCCCGCAGGGCGAGTTCGTCCTCGAGCGCCTCGGCCGCGAGCAGCGCGGCGCGCGGGTCGGCGGCGGCGTTCACCAGGCCGGTGACGTGCGGCAGCTCGGTGCAGCCGTCCAGTCCGTCCTGGCCGTCCGAGTCGGCCCGGCCCTCGACGATCGTGACGGTCAGCCGCTCGGGGCGTTCGGAGACGGCGAGCGAGGCGACCAGGGTGCGCAGCAGCTCGGTCTTGCCGGAGCCGCGGGCGCCGCCGATCAGCAGGTGCGGGCCGCCCGGGTCGGGGGAGGGGAGGGCGAGTTCGGGGTCGGCCAGGTCGAGGGTGCACAGCTCGTCCCGGGTGGTGCCGAGCAGTGCGGTGGCCGCGCCGATGCCGCCCGCGTGCGCGGCCCAGCGGGCGGACAGCTTGGCGGGGGTGACGGTGTCGAGCTGCAGCAGGTCGAGCAGCCGCAAGGCGTCGGGGAGCGGGCCGCGGGCGGCCGGGGCGGCCTCGCGCAGCGGGGCGAGGACGCGGGCCAGCCGCTCGGCCCAGGCGTCGGAGACCGCGTCCAGCGAGACCTCGTGCAGGGTCTCGCGGCCGCGGGCGACCGGGCGGTCGAGCGAGAGCTGGGTGCCGACCTCGCCGGTGATCAGGGCGGTGGCGCCGAGGCCGCGGGGGAGCAGTTCGGGCTGTTCGGCGAGGCAGATCGGGAAGATGCCAACCGCCGGGCCCTGGCGCAGCAGCAGGTCGAGGGCCTGCCGGGCGGTCTCGGTGGCGGGGCGGCCGTCCACCACGACCACGGTGGCGGGGTGGCCGCCGAGCCCGCTCGGGCCGCTGAGCCGGGCGGTGAGCTCGGTCAGCCGGGCGGTGGCCTGCTCGTCGTCCAGGCCGATCAGCAGGCGGCAGTCCTGGCCGTCGGCCGGGCGCAGGTGGGGCAGCCACAGGGCCCAGGCCCAGGTGTCGGTGCGTTCCTCGGCGGTGCGGGCCGGGTCGGCGTCGACCACGACCAGGCTGAGGCCGGTCGGCGGGTGCAGTGCGGCGAGCTGGGCGACGACGGCGCGGGTGAGGGCGTCCAGGCGCTCGCGCGGGCCGCAGAGGCCGAGGCTGCCGGCGGTCTGCAGGTCGAGGGTGACCGGGACGGCGGGCAGCATGGCGCCGGGCGTGGTGCCGGGGCCGCCGGGGCGGTCGGCCGTGCCCAGGCGCAGGGTGAGCGCGTCGGGGTGGCCGGGGCCGCGCTCCCAGAGCCGGGGGCCGGGGCCGATGGCGCTGAGCAGCAGGGTGGCGAGGTCGGGCCAGCGCTCGCGCTGGGCGGCGGCCTGGCGCAGCCGTACGGCGGTGTGGTGGCGTTCGGCGCTCTCCTGGCCGAGGGGTTCGGCGGCGCGGCCGGGAAGCAGGGAGAAGAGGCCGCGGCCGCGGACTTGGGCGGGCTCGGGGGCGGCGGGCGGCTCGACGACCGGGGGTGCGGGCCGGACCGGGCCGGGGGCGGAGAGCTGGAGGTGGCCGTGGCCGTCGGGCACGGCGGCGCGGGCGGCCCCGGTGGCCTCGGCCGCGTCGGGGGCGGCCACCTGCAGGGTGGACTCGCCGATCCGCAGCAGGGCGCCGGGCTCCAGCGGGACGGCGGCCTCGGGCGGTCCGGGCGGGACGATCCGGCCGTCCTGGGCGGTGCCGTTGGTGGAGCCGAGGTCGCGGACGGAGATCCGGCCGGTCTCGGCGAGGTGCAGCGCGAGGTGCAGCCGGGAGACGTCCGGGTCGTCGAGCGGGACGTCGGCCTCGCCGGAGCGGCCGATCCGGATCTCCCGGCCGTGCAGCCGGTGCACGCCGCCGGCGTCCGGTCCGCCGATCACGCGCAGTTCGGCGGCAGCGGGGGTGTCGTCGGGGTCGTCGGCGGTGGGGTCGGGCTCGTTGAGGCTGAGGACGGCTCCGTCGAGCAGCGGGGGGTGGCCGAGCAGGGTGTGCTCGTCCACCCGGTGCGCCCCGGCGTAGAGGTGCACGTGGGTGGCGGCCCGCGGCCCGCGTACGCCCACGGCGCCCGCGAGGGCGCCCGCGATGGCGCCGAGCGCGGTACCGACGGGTGCGGTGACCAGCACGTCCACGTAGGGGATGGCGGAGCCGGCGGCGGTCGGGCCGCTGCGCGGTCGGAGGACGGTCAGCCGGATCTGCATCTCGCCCGCGGGTCCCTTCTGCTGGTGTGAAGCCTGGTACCCCGGCGCCGTCGCGGACGCACCGGGCGGCCGCGGCGACCCCATTGGGCCACACGAGTGGCGAGTGTCCATCCTGCCATCCGTCACGGACGGTCCGCGCACGGTACCGGATTTGACGATCTTGCGATCATCGCCATGGTGGAGGCGACGGTGAGTCAGGTCAACCGCCGCCGTCGCGGCCCCCTGAGCGGGCCCGCCGGCCACTCCGGGTACTCCCCTAGGGGAAGTCCCCCAACCCTCCTCGGATGGCCTGCCGGTCACCCCGAAAACCCGCACGGACACCGTTAGAGTGGCCGCAGACACGGGCCCGGCAGGCTCACCGCACCGGCGGAGGAGCGCCCCGCGCGGGCGGCACGGCGAGGAGTGCGACAGGTGCGGCCAGTCGGCAGCAAGTATCTGCTGGATGAGACCCTCGGTCGGGGTGCGACCGGCACCGTCTGGCGCGGCGTGGTGCGCGAGGACGTCCACGTGCCGGGCAGCGAGCCCGGGCAGCGGGTGGCGATCAAGGTGCTGCGCGAGGAGCTGGCCGCCGACCCGGACGTCGTGATGCGCTTCCTGCGCGAGCGCTCGCTGCTGCTGCGGCTGACCCACCCCAACATCGTCCGGGTCCGCGACCTGGTCGTCGAGGGCGAGCTGCTGGCCCTGGTGATGGACCTGGTGGAGGGCCCCGACCTGGCCCGCTACCTGCGCGCCAACGGCCCGTTCAGCCCGATCGCGGGCGCCCTGTTGATGGCCCAGGTCGCGGACGCGCTGGCGGCCAGCCACGCGGACGGGATCGTCCACCGCGACCTCAAGCCGGCCAACGTGCTGCTCGCCTCCACCGTGGTGGACGGTGTCGAGCGGATGCACCCGCTGCTCACCGACTTCGGCATCGCCCGCCTCGCCGACTCCCCGGGCGTCACCCGCACCCACGAGTTCGTCGGCACCCCGGCGTACGTCGCCCCGGAGTCCGCCGAGGGCCGCCCGCAGACCTCCGCGGTGGACGTGTACGGCGCCGGGATCATGCTGTACGAGCTGGTCACCGGCCGGCAGCCGTTCCAGGGCGACAGCGCGCTGGCCGTCCTCCAGGCGCACCTGGCGCAGGAGCCGCAGCGGCCCAGCACCATGCCCGAGCCGCTCTGGACGGTGATCGAGCGCTGCCTGCGCAAGGACCCGGCCCAGCGGCCGAGCGCCACCTCGCTGGCCCGCGCCCTGCGGGTGGTCGCGGCCGGGGTCGGCGTGCACGCCTCCCCGGCGGCGGTGGACGAGGCGCTGGCGGTCGCCGCCCTGCTGCAGCCGGACCCGCAGCCCACCGCGGTGCCCGGCACCGTCCCCGTCGTCCCCGTCGTCCCCGTCGTCCCGGGGGCGCCGGCCGGCGCCCCGCAGTACGACCCCGCCGCGGCGACCCGGGTGATGAGCACCCAGCCGCCGCCCGCGCCCCCGTACGGCGCCCAGGACCGCACCCAGGTGATGCCGCCCACCGCCGTGCCGCCGCCCCCGCCCGCCGCGCCCGCGGGGCCGCAGGAGGAGGCGCCGCACCCGTGGCAGACCCAGCTGCGCGCGGCACGGGACCGCAACCAGCAGACCCAGGTCGGCTACTTCGGCCCGGAGGACTACGAGGACTACGGCGATCCGCAGGTCGCCCCGGCGCCCTATCAAGCCGGACAAGGGGGGCCGGCCGGACAGGGGCAGCCGGGAGGCCAGGGCGCACCGGGCGGACGGCCCGGCTACCAGCCGCAGCCGCCGGCCGGCTACCGGCAGGCCCCGCCGCCGCCCGGCTACGCGCAGCGCCCGCCGGTGGCCCCGCCGCCCTACCAGGCCGGTCAGGGCGGTCAGGGGAGCCAGGCGGGCCAGGGTGGTCGGTCCGGGGGCCGTCCGCAGCCGCCCGGCGGCTACCGGCAGGCCCCCGCCGGGTACGGCCAGCCGCAGGGCGGCTACCCGCCGCCACCCCCGCCCGCCCCGGTGTCGCGCCGCGCCGAGCCGCCCGCTCCGCAGTACCGGGAGGCCCCGCCGCGTCGCGAGGAGCCGCCGCGCGAGCCCGCCCGCCGCGAGCCCGCTCCGGCCCGCGAGCCGCGCCCGCGCAGCCGCAACCGGATGTACATCCCGGGCCTCGGCTGCCTCAAGGGCTGCCTGATGGTGCTGCTGGTGCTGGCCGTGGCCGCGGTGGCGCTGTGGAACTTCACGCCGCTCCCGCACTACTGGGACAACGTCGTGGGCTGGTTCGACTCGGCGCGGGACTGGGTGAACAGCGTCGTCGGCACGTAGCGCCGCGGCGGACCGGTTCGGGGCCGAGTCGGGCTCCGGACCCGTCCCGGACGGCAAGATTGACGCTTTGTCGACAATTCTTGAGATTTCTCGCCCGAGACTCCCGTTCGGGGCCCCTCAGGCGGCCCCCGGGGGGCCCGAGGGCGCGTAGGTTGGTCGCTGTTGTCCCGCCCCACCGAGCGCACCGGACCCCCGGAGTGCTCCCGCGCCGCCCACGGAGCAGCATTGGCACGCAAGATCGGCAGCCGGTACACCGTCCACCAGGTGATCGGCCGGGGTTCGGCCGGGACGGTCTGGCTCGGTGAGGGGCCCGACGGCCCGGTGGCGGTCAAGCTGCTGCGCGAGGACCTCGCCTCCGACCAGGTGCTGGTCGGCCGCTTCGTCCAGGAACGCACCGCGCTGACCAGCCTCGACCACCCCCGGGTGGTCGGCGTGCGCGACATGGTCGTGGACGGCAGCGACCTCGCCCTGGTGATGGAGCTGGTCCAGGGCACCGACCTGCGCTCCCGGCTGGAGCGGGACGGCGCGCTGCCGCCGCAGACCGCCGCGTCGATCATCGCCGACGTCGCCGACGGCCTCGCCGCCGCGCACGCGGCCGGGATCGTCCACCGCGACGTCAAGCCGGAGAACGTCCTGCTCGACCTCGCCGCCGCCCCCGGCCCCGGCGGCGCCCCGCGCGCCAAGCTCACCGACTTCGGCGTGGCCCGCCTGGTCGACGCCCCGCGCCGCACCCGCGCCACCCGGATCATCGGCACCCCCGACTACCTCGCCCCCGAGATCATCGAGGGCCTGGAGCCGCGCGCCGCCGTCGACATCTACGCCCTCGCCACCGTCCTGTACGAGCTGCTGGCCGGCTCCACCCCCTTCGGCGGCGGCCACACCGGCGCGGTGCTGCGCCGGCACGTCACCGAGCAGGTGCCGCCGATCCCCGGCCTGCCGGACGGACTGTGGCGGATCATCTCCGAGTGCCTCGCCAAGGCCCCCGCCTCCCGCCTGCGCGCCGCCGAGCTGGCCGCCCGGCTGCGCGAGCAGCTGCCCTCGCTGGCCGGCCTGCCGGTGCTCGCCGTGCCCAGCCAGGGCCGCGCCCCGGCCGAGGAGCAGCTGACCCCCGGCGAGGCCGTCTACGCCGAAGTCGACGCCGGCCCCGGCCTGCACAAGCGCCGCCGCGGCCCGGCCGTCCCGCTGGTGCCCGGCACCGCCCCGGACTCCACCCGGGACACCCACACCAGCCTGCGCCGCCCGTCCGCCGAGGAGCTGGCCGCGTACGCCGCCGAGTCCCGCGCCCAGCGCACCGCCCCGGGCCACCGCAGGGACCACCGCCAGGCCCTGCTGCGCCGCCGCCGGCTGCTGGCCGTCCTGCTGGCCACCGTCCTGCTGCTGGCGGGCGCCGCCGCGGCCTGGACGGCCTTCGCCGCCACCACGCCGGACCGCGGTCACCCGGCCCGCCCGGCCGTCCACAGCACCGCCCCGCGGGCACCGTAGTCCCGATGGGAACGGGGGTGTCGTCATGACCACCCCCGGAACCATTACCCTGGGGGGCGTGGCAGCCGTCGATCCTTCCGAAGAGCTCAAGAACCTCGATACGACCATGGGGTCGATCGAGGCCGTCCTCGACCTGGACAAGATCCGGGCCGACATCGCGGTCCTGGAGGAGGAGGCAGCCGCCCCCACCCTGTGGGACGACGTCGCGAACGCGCAGAAGGTGACCAGCCGGCTCTCCTTCCTCCAGGGCGAACTGCGCCGGGTCGAGGGCCTGCGCGGCCGCATCGACGACCTGGGCGTGCTGTTCGAGCTGGCCGAGGCCGAGGACGACGCGGACACCCGCGCCGAGGCCGAGACCGAGCTCGTCGCCCTCCAGAAGGCGGTCGAGGAGCTGGAGGTCCGCACCCTCCTGTCCGGCGAGTACGACGCCCGCGAGGCGCTGATCAACATCCGTGCCGAGGCCGGCGGCGTGGACGCCGCCGACTTCGCCGAGCAGCTGATGCGCATGTACCTGCGCTGGGCCGAGCGGCACGGGTACCCGACCGAGGTGTACGACACCTCGTACGCCGAAGAGGCCGGCATCAAGTCCGCGACCTTCACCGTGAAGGCGCCGTACGCCTACGGCACCCTCTCGGTCGAGCAGGGCACCCACCGTCTGGTCCGCATCTCGCCGTTCGACAACCAGGGCCGCCGGCAGACCTCCTTCGCCGGTGTCGAGGTCCTCCCGGTCGTCGAGCAGTCCGACCACGTCGACATCGACGAGGGCGACCTGCGCGTGGACGTCTACCGCGCCTCCGGCCCCGGCGGCCAGGGCGTCAACACCACCGACTCGGCGGTGCGCATCACGCACATCCCGACCGGCATCGTGGTCTCCTGCCAGAACGAGCGCTCGCAGATCCAGAACAAGGCGTCCGCGATGAACGTCCTCCAGGCCAAGCTCCTGGAGCGGCGCCGCCAGGAGGAGAAGGCGGCGATGGACGCGCTCAAGGACAGCGGCAGCTCCTGGGGCAACCAGATGCGCTCCTACGTGCTGCACCCGTACCAGATGGTCAAGGACGTCCGCACCACGTTCGAGGCCGGCAACCCGCAGGCCGTCCTTGACGGCGACATCGACGGCTTCATCGAGGCCGGCATCCGCTGGCGCAAGCAGCGCGAGACCTCGAACGAGGCGTGAGGATTCGGGCCTCGATGAGAATCAAGCGCAGCATCGAGGCCGGCATCCGCCGGCGCAAGCACCGCGAGACCGGCGCCGAGTAAGCACCGGACACGACGAAGGCCCCCGACCGCAGTGGTCGGGGGCCTTCTCGTACGTCCCGTGGTCGTCAGGCCAGTGCCTGCCGCGCGATCAGTGCCACCGCGAGCAGTCCGGCCAGCAGGGCCAGCAGCATCGCGGGGGAGAGCGCGGCGAACGGCCCCTGCTGCTCCTGCAGCCGGGCCCGGTTGGCGCGGCACACGGGGCAACGCCCGTCGCTGACTCGGCCGTTGCAGTTGGCGCACACCAGATGGTCGCAGGTCATGCGATCTCCTCCTCGCTGCTACAGCCAACGCGCCGGACGGGGCTTTGGTTCCAGTTCTTGCCCTGTACGGGGGAGCGGCCGGACGCGGTCGCCACCTCCCACTCTGCCAGGTTCTGGCGGTTCCGGCTCCCGGGCTGTGAGATGCCTCGCAATATTCGGGGCATAAACGGACATTGTCCCCCAGGTTCGGGTCGCTGTCACGGGCTGGCCCTGCGGGCCGGTTGCCGATTCGCGTATGGTCCCAGACCGGGAGCGGCCCTCTGCGGCTCCTTTCGCCCGCCCCCGGACCCGGGCCTCCGGGGCGGACCGACCGAGGACTGGCGCCGCCTAGGATGGCCTCCGTGATGCAGCCGTGATCAGATTCGACAACGTCTCCAAGACCTATCCCAAGCAGAACCGTCCCGCCCTGGACAACGTCTCGCTGGAGATCGAGAAGGGTGAGTTCGTCTTCCTGGTCGGCTCGTCCGGCTCGGGTAAGTCCACCTTCCTGCGCCTGTGCCTGCGCGAGGAGCGTCCCTCCACGGGCTCGGTGCACGTGCTGGGCAAGGACCTCGGCAAGCTGTCCAACTGGAAGGTGCCGCACATGCGCCGCCAGCTGGGCACCGTCTTCCAGGACTTCCGTCTGCTCCCCAACAAGACGGTCGCGCAGAACGTCGCCTTCGCCCTCGAGGTGATCGGCAAGCCCAAGAGCGCCATCAACAAGGTGGTGCCCGAGGTGCTGGAGCTGGTCGGCCTCGGCGGCAAGGAGGACCGCATGCCGGGCGAGCTGTCCGGTGGTGAGCAGCAGCGCGTGGCGATCGCCCGCGCCTTCGTGAACCGTCCGATGCTGCTGATCGCGGACGAGCCCACCGGCAACCTGGACCCGCAGAACTCGGTCGGCATCATGAAGCTGCTCGACCGCATCAACCGCACCGGCACCACGGTGCTGATGGCCACCCACGACCAGGCGATCGTCGACCAGATGCGCAAGCGCGTCATCGAGCTCGACAAGGGGCTGCTCGTCCGCGACCAGGCCCGCGGCGTCTACGGGTACCAGCACTGACCCACCAGCGCTGAGCCCGTAGGGCCGCAGGCCCGAACCGCCCGACCCCGCAGTACCGACCCTGGAGTTGTTTCCCGCATGCGTGCCCAGTTCGTCCTGTCGGAGATCGGTGTGGGTCTCCGACGCAACCTGACCATGACCATCGCGGTCGTGGTCAGCGTCGCGCTCTCCCTCGCCCTCGCCGGTTCCTCGCTCCTGGTCCGCGACCAGGTGAACTCCATGAAGGGGTACTGGTACGACAAGGTCGAGGTGAGCATCTACTTCTGCACCAAGGCGGACGCCCGGAACTCGCCCCAGTGCGACAAGGGCGCGGCCACCGACCAGCAGGTCCAGGACATCAAGGACCAGCTGGACAAGATGAGCTCGGTGGTCCAGTCCTCGACCTACGAGAGCTCCCCCGACGCGTACAAGCACTGGAAGGAGATGAACCCGGACAACCCGCTCATCGCCGTCCTGGGCCCGGACGCGATGCCGCAGTCCTGGCGGGTCAAGCTCAACGACCCGACCAAGTACGACGTCATCCAGAGCGCCTTCGCCGGCAAGCCCGGCGTCAAGTCGGTCGAGGACCAGCGGAAGATCCTGGAGAACCTCTTCGGCCTGCTCAACGGTCTGCAGAAGGCCGCCTTCGTGATCATGGTGCTGATGCTCTTCGTCGCCCTGCTGCTGATCGTCAACACCGTCCGGGTGTCGGCGTACAGCAGGCGGCGCGAGACCGGCATCATGCGCCTGGTGGGTGCCTCGAACTTCTACGTCCAGATGCCCTTCATCGCCGAGGCCGCGTTCTCCGCGCTGCTCGGCGCGGTGATGGCCTCCGGGCTGCTGATCGGCGGGCACTTCTTCGTCCACAGCTGGCTGGCCGACCGGGTGCAGTTCATCCACTTCATCGGCCTCGGCTCGGTGCTCGCGGTGATACCGCTGCTGGTCGTGGTGGGTATGGGCATGGCCGGCATCGCGGCGTTCTTCACGCTGCGCAAGTACCTCAAGGTCTGATCCCCGGACGCCCCGACGGCCCCGGACGGCACTGCGCCGTCCGGGGCCGTCGCCTTTCCGCGCTCCCCCGTTCCGGCCCGTCGCGCGCGATGCGGTGTCTACACTCCGGTGCCATGCTGCAAACTCCGCGCAGGGCAGGTCAGGTGGCCGCCCTCGGCCTGGTGTTCGGTGCCGTCCTGCTGGCCGGCGCGGCCACCGGGGCCTGGGGCGGCCCGAGCGACCTGCCGCCCCGGCCCTCCGCCGACGCCGCCCGGGCCGCGGGCGGGCTCCTGGCGGACCCGGCGGGTACCGCGCTGTCCGAGCAGCAGGCCGAGCACCTGCTCGGGGCCAACGGCGACCGCTGGGGCGCGTACTACAGCGCGCGGGAGTACGCCGAGTTCAGCCAGGGCCTGGACGGCCGCTACCTGGGCGTCGGCCTCTCGGTCGGCCGCGGCGAGGACGGCGTCACCGAGGTCTCCCAGGTCGCGCCCGAGGGCCCGGCCGCCGCGGCCGGGATCGCCCCCGGCGACCGGCTGCTGCGGATCGGCGAGGACCAGGCCGACCACCTGCCGGTCACCGAGGTGGTCGCGCGGCTGCGCGGGCAGGGCGACGAGCGCAGGGCCGGCTCCGAGGTCACCCTGGAGGTCCGGCGCGGCGCGGGCGACGTGCGCGAACTGCGGCTGCGGCGCGCGCTGCTGGACAGTCAGCAGGTCGCCGCGGAGCACCTGGACCGGGGCGTGCTGCGGATCACCGTACGGGCCTTCACCAGCGGCGTGACCGACCGGGTGCGCGCCGCGCTGCGCGCCCCGCACACCGGTGTGGTGCTCGATCTGCGCGGCAACTCCGGAGGGTTGGTCGACGAGGCGGCCGGCACCGCCGGGGTCTTCCTGGACGGCGGCCCGGTCGGCTCGTACCAGGAGCGCGGCGGGACCAGGGAGTTGACCGCCCCGCGCGGCGGCGACCAGCGCACCCCGCTGGTGGTGCTGGTGGACGGCGGCACGATGAGCGCCGCCGAACTGCTCGCCGGCGCCCTGCAGGACCGCAGCCGCGCCATGGTGGTCGGCACCCGGACCTTCGGCAAGGGGACCGTCCAGCAGCCCAGCCGGCTCGCCGACGGCGCGGTGCTGGAGATGACCGTCGGGCGCTACTTCACCCCGGCCGGCCGCTCCCCGGAGGGCACCGGCCTGACCCCCGACGTCCCGGCGGCCGGCTCCGAGGACGTGGACGCCCTCGCCCTGCGGGTGCTCGCCGGGCTGGGCACCCGCGCCTGACGCCCGGGACCCGCGCCTAAAGCAGCTGCCCGACCGGCCCCCGAAGTGCGAGAATGACCGCGCTATGGCAAAGGAAACCGGACAGAAGCTGATCGCGCAGAACAAGAAGGCGCGACACGAGTACACGATCCTCGACACCTACGAGTGCGGCCTCGTCCTCACCGGCACCGAGGTCAAGTCGCTGCGCGAGGGGCGGGCCAACCTGGTCGACGGCTACGCCTACATCCAGAACCACGAGGCGTGGATCGACAACGTCTTCATCCCCGAGTACACCCAGGGGACGTGGACCAACCACGCGGCCCGGCGCAAGCGCAAGCTGCTGCTGCACAAGCTGGAGATCCGCAAGATCGAGACCAAGGTCCGCGACGCGGGCCACACCCTGGTCCCGCTCTCGCTGTACTTCAAGGACGGCAGGGTCAAGCTGGAGCTGGCCCTCGCCGTCGGCAAGAAGCTGTACGACAAGCGCCAGACGCTCCGGGAGAAGCAGGACACCCGCGAGACGGCCCGCGCGGTGGCGGCGGCGCGACGGCGCCAGCGTTAATCCGCTGGACCCTCGCCCGTCGCCTCGCGTACTATGGCGCAAGCAACACGGACGGTCACCGTCCGAGCTGTTTCTCAAAAAAACATGGGGATGATCGGTTTCGACAGGGGATGTTGAAACAGGGGAAGCGAGCCGAGGAACGCGGCAATGATCTCGTTAACCACGTGTCGCAAAAAAATAATCGCCAACTCTAAGCGCGATTCCCAGCAGTTCGCTCTCGCTGCCTAATAAGCACCGATAGCGCTTGGGTGTCAGACCGGGGGGTTCCCGACCCGGACCCTGGCATAATCTAGGGAACTCAACCGTCCGCCCGGGCTGCGGGGGTGGATGGGAAATCAAACAGCAGCTGGGCCTGTTGGCGGCTTGTCCGCGTGACCGCCAGGGCCGAGAAAAGCACAGCGGACTGCGCTCGGAGAAGCCCTGAATTGACTCCACTGGACCCGGGTTCGATTCCCGGCATCTCCACCACCCCATGTTCACACCGAAGGCCGCCCACCGCTCCGCGGAGGGCGGCCTTCGATTTTTGTACGTTCCGGAGCGGCGCGGCCCGGGGGTCGCGGCGTAGGATCATCCGTCCGCTCGTTTTCCGGAGCCGGATTCCGTCGCAACCACCGAGGCCATGCAGAGCAACACGGACACCACCCCCACTGCCGACCACGAGACCGTCCGCGAGCGCGAGATCGCCGGTGAGCAGCAGCACCTCGACACCGTCTACCACCGGTTGGAGGAGAAGCTCGCCGAGGCCGAGTACATCCTGGAGGACGCCGCCAAGCGGGTCCAGGTCGGTACTCCCGGAGCGCTCGCCGAGCGCGACGCCCAGGTCTACCGGGCCGGCGCGCACCTCCAGCGCCTCAACAACGAGTTCGAGGACTTCCTGTTCGGCCGGATCGACCTCCAGGAGGCGGACGCCCCGGAGGAGCACGGCATCCCCTCGAACACCCCGCTCGACCCGGCCGACCCGGTCGTCGCCGAGACCCTCCACATCGGCCGCCTGGGCGTGCTGGACGCCGAGTACGGCCCGCTGGTGATCGACTGGCGCGCGCCCGCCGCCGCGCCGTTCTACCGCGCCACCCCGGTCGAGCCGGGCCGGGTCATCCGCCGCCGGGTGATCCGCTCCAAGGGTCGCAAGGTGATCGGCGTCGAGGACGACCTGCTGCGCCCCGACCTCACCCCGACCCTGGGCGGCGCGGAGCTCGCGGTGGTCGGCGACGGCGCCCTGATGGCCTCGCTGGGCCGCGCCCGCAGCCACTCGATGCGCGACATCGTCTCCTCGATCCAGAAGGAGCAGGACGAGGTGATCCGCGCCGCCGCCGCGGGCGCCACCCTGGTCACGGGCGGCCCGGGCACCGGCAAGACGGCCGTCGCCCTGCACCGCGCCGCGTACCTGCTCTACCAGGACCGACGCCGCTACGCCGGGGGCATCCTGGTGGTCTCGCCGACCCCGCTGCTGGTCTCCTACACGGAGGGCGTGCTGCCCGCGCTCGGCGAGGAGGGCCAGGTCGCCGTCCGCGCGATCGGCTCGCTGGTGGACGGCATCGAGGCCGGCACCTACGACACCCCCGAGGCGGCCCGGGTCAAGGGCTCGGCCCGGATGGTGCACCTGCTGCGCCGGGCCGCCCGTGCGGCGCTGGAGCTGGGCGCGCCGCAGGAGCTGAAGGTGGTCGCCCGAGGCGAGGTGCTGAAGCTGGACGCGGGCCGGCTGAAGGCCGTCCGCGGCAACGTGGTGGGCTCCGGCGGGACCCCGCTGAACCTGCTGCGCCCGCGCGCCCGCCGGCTGCTGCTGGACGCCCTGTGGCAGGAGGTCGTCAAGGACCTGCCGAAGCCCACCGACCACTACGCCCGCGAGCAGCGCCAGGAGGAGAAGGAGAGCTTCGACGAGTACGTCTCGGACGAGGCGTCGTTCCTGGACTTCCTGGACGCCTGGTGGCCCGCCCTGACCCCGCGCAAGGTGCTCGCCACGCTCAAGCAGCACCGTCACACCAACCGGATCGCCCGCCGGACCGTGACCCCGGACGAGGCGAGGCTGCTGGCCGCCTCCTGGCGCCACCTGTCCCCGGAGGGCGAGGGCGCGCTGTCCGCGCACGACGTCGCGCTGGTGGACGAGCTCCAGCTGCTGCTCGGCGAGCCGGCCCGTCCGAAGGTCCGCGAGGTGGACGCGATGGACCTGCTGACCGGCCTGGAGGAGGTCACCACCTTCGCCGACCGTTCCGGCGGTCGGCGCGACCGCCAGCCGGTGGAGCGCAAGGAGTACGCCCACGTCATCGTGGACGAGGCGCAGGACCTCACCCCGATGCAGTGGCGGATGATCGGCCGGCGGTCCCGGATGGCGACCTGGACGATCGTCGGCGACCCGGCGCAGTCCTCCTGGCCGTTCCCGCAGGAGGCCCAGGCCGCGCTGGACGAGGTGCTGTCCGGCAAGCCGCGCCGCCGCTTCACGCTGACCGTGAACTACCGCAACCCGGCCGAGATCGCCGAGGTCGCGGCCAAGGTGCTGGCGCTGGCCGCGCCGGGCACGCCCTCGCCGAGCGCGGTGCGGCACGTCGGCGTGGAGCCGCGCTTCGCGGCCGTCTCCGACCCCTCGCCGGAGGCCTTCGGCAAGGCCGCCCGGGCCGAGCTGGAGCGGCTGCTGGCCGAGGTGGACGGCACCGTGGCGATCGTGGTGCCGATGGACCGCCGGGCCGAGGCGGCCGGGTGGGCTGAGGGCCTGGGCGAGCGCGTGGTGGCGCTGGGCAGCCTGGAGGCGAAGGGCCTGGAGTACGACGCGACCGTGGTGGCGGACCCGACCGGCATCGCCGGTGAGTCGGAGGCCGGACTGCGGGTGCTGTACGTCGCGCTGACCCGTGCGACCCAGCGGCTGACCGTGCTGTCCGGCCCGGACGACCTGCCGGACTCGGCCGGCGTGCCCGCGCTGCTGCACGGCTGACGGACCCTACGGACCGACGGAAGAAGGCCCCCCACCGCTTGGTGAGGGGCCTTCAGACGTTTAGTACACCGACCCGCCATGCTCGCCTCGCGGCAAGTGGTCCCTCGAAGGGACGAAGGTTGGGCCCGGGGGCTTGGATCGAGCCGGTGCCTGTCCAATGTAACGCATCGGCCCGCAGAGGCAAGGAGTGGACGGCAGGAGGTCGGCCGGAGAAAGGCCGGAAGGCGTCGGGAGGGCGGCCGCGATCGGTCGGGATTGTCGGATCCGCACACTCAATGAACGTTATTTCTGGCTTCCCCTTGGAAGGTGCGACGATCGAGGTCTAGCATGCGCAGGCGATGCCTTCAACAAAATGTTGAACCTGCGGGACGGACGGAAGAAGGAAGCGTCGATGGCGACGGTGCCCAGTGTCTCCAACTCGATCACGGTACGGCTGGAGGTCCCGGCCCGGGGCAACGCCGTCAGCGCGATCACCACGGCCGTGGAGTCCTCCGGCGGATCGGTGACCGGTCTCGACGTCACCGCCTCCGGCCTCGAGGCGCTGCGGATCGACGTCACGGTGGCGGCCTCCTCGGTCGCGCACGGCGAGGAGATCGTCGAGAAGCTCCGGGCGATCGACGGCGTGTCGATCGGCAAGGTCTCGGACCGCACCTTCCTGATGCACCTCGGCGGCAAGATCGAGATGTCGTCCAAGCTGCCGATCCGCAACCGTGACGACCTCAGCATGATCTACACCCCGGGTGTCGCCCGGGTCTGCATGGCGATCGCCGAGAACCCCGAGGACGCCCGCCGCCTCACCATCAAGCGCAACAGCGTCGCCGTGGTCACCGACGGCTCCGCGGTGCTGGGCCTGGGCAACATCGGCCCGGAGGCCGCGCTGCCGGTCATGGAGGGCAAGGCGGCCCTGTTCAAGCGCTTCGCGGGCATCGACGCCTGGCCGATCTGCCTGGACACCCAGGACACCGACGAGATCGTCGCCATCGTCAAGGCGATCGCCCCCGGCTTCGCGGGGATCAACCTGGAGGACATCTCCGCGCCGCGCTGCTTCGAGATCGAGGCCCGGCTGCGCGAGGCCCTGGACATCCCGGTCTTCCACGACGACCAGCACGGCACCGCGATCGTGGTGCTGGCCGCCCTCACCAACGCGCTGAAGGTGGTCGGCAAGGAGATCGGCGAGATCCGCGTGGTGATGTCGGGCGCCGGCGCCGCCGGCACCGCGATCCTCAAGCTGCTGATGGCGGCCGGCGTCGAGCACGCCACCGTCGCGGACGTGCACGGCGTGGTCCACCAGGGCCGCGAGGACCTCAACGAGAGCCTGCGCTGGATCGCCGAGCACACCAACCGCTCGGCCCGTACCGGCACCCTCAAGGAGGCCGTGGCGGGTGCGGACGTCTTCATCGGCGTCTCGGCCCCGAACGTCCTGGACGGCGACGACCTGGCCACCATGGCCGAGGACGCGATCGTGTTCGCGCTGGCCAACCCGGACCCGGAGGTCGACCCGAACGTCGCCCGGCAGACCGCCGCCGTGGTCGCCACCGGCCGCAGCGACTTCCCGAACCAGATCAACAACGTGCTGGTCTTCCCGGGCGTCTTCCGCGGCCTGCTGGACGCCCAGAGCCGTACGGTCAACACCGAGATGATGATCGCCGCCGCCCGGGCGCTGGCCACCACCGTCGCCGACGACGAGCTGAACGCCAACTACATCATCCCGAGCGTCTTCCACAAGGACGTCGCCAAGACCGTCGCCGCCGCGGTGCGCGAGGCGGCCCTGGCCGGCGGTCAGGAGGCCCCCGCGCCGGCCCGTCCGACCCCGGGCATCGTCGGCACCCTGGACACCTCCGCCTTCCCCGTCGTCAAGCTCTGACGGCACGACCGGCGGACGTGTCGCCGATCGCTCAAATGCGCGAATAGCGGTCATACCCGCCCAGCCCGCCCCGAACCCTTGCGACACAAGGGCGAGGGGCGTGTTTGGGCTTGTCAGTCCCAGGGCGTACGGTAGCCCTGCACGGGGCAGGCGTGTCCGACAAGTACGGAACGTCCCCCTGGTCTTCCGGCGAGTCGTCCCGACCGCCGTCCGCGCCCGGTCCGCCGGAGCCGACGGAGCGTCACACCTCCAACGGGCGGGCGATGTTCGGGTGTCTCGGCCGGGGCCCGATTGGCTTTCTCGGGGCCGGTCGGGGCAGGATTCGTATCCAGGCAGGCGGGCGGGCCTTCGAAGGCTCCGGCGCGCGGCATCGGGTACGGACCCGGCCTGCGACCACGCATTGCCTGCATGAGCACAGTGTGCGGACCTGCGGCCCATCCGGGTGCCCCCCGGTGGGAGCACCGATGGGCCCCCGCACACCGCAAGCGAACAGACCACAGGAGTACACATGAACCGCAGTGAGCTGGTGGCCGCGCTGTCCGAGCGCGCCGAGGTGACCCGCAAGGACGCCGACGCCGTTCTGGCCGCCTTCGCCGAGATCGTCGGCGAGGTCGTCGCCAAGGGCGACGAGAAGGTCACCATCCCCGGTTTCCTGACCTTCGAGCGCACCCACCGCGCTGCCCGCACCGCCCGCAACCCGCAGACCGGTGAGCCGATCCAGATCGCGGCCGGCTACAGCGCCAAGGTGAGCGCCGGCTCCAAGCTGAAGGAAGCCGCCAAGGGCGCCTGAGTCACCCCTTGAACGCCCGAGAGGCCGGGCTCCCCGCGGGGAGCCCGGCCTCTCGTCGTGTCAGGTGCCGGTCGGTCAGGCCTCGACCAGCTGCTCGCTGGGCAGCTCGACGTGCGCGCCCAGGTCGCGCAGCTTCTCCATGAAGTTCTCGTAGCCGCGGTTGATCAGGTCGATGCCGTGCACGGTCGAGGTGCCCTCGGCCGCCAGCGCCGCGATCAGGTACGAGAAGCCGCCGCGCAGGTCCGGGATGACCAGCTCGGAGCCGATCAGCTTGGACGGGCCGGAGACGACCGCGGAGTGCAGGAAGTTGCGGGCCCCGAAGCGGCACGGGGTGGCGCCCAGGCACTCGCGGTAGAGCTGGATGTGCGCGCCCATCTGGTTCAGCGCGCCGGTGAAGCCGAGGCGCGACTCGTACACCGTCTCGTGGACGATGGACAGGCCGGTGGCCTGGGTCAGCGCGACGACCAGCGGCTGCTGCCAGTCGGTCTGGAAGCCCGGGTGCACGTCGGTCTCCAGGGCGATCGCCTTGAGCTCGCCGCCCGGGTGCCAGAAGCGGATGCCCTCGTCGTCCACCTCGAAGGCGCCGCCGACCTTCCGGAAGGTGTTGAGGAAGGTCATCATCTCGAGCTGGCGGGCGCCGCGGACGTAGATGTCGCCCTTGGTGGCGAGCGCCGCGCAGGCCCAGGAGGCGGACTCCAGGCGGTCCGGCAGCGCGCGGTGGTTGTAGCCGTTCAGCTCGTCCACGCCGGTGATCAGGATGGTCCGGTCGGTGCCCAGCGTGATGATCGCGCCCATCTTCTGCAGGACGCAGATCAGGTCGACGATCTCCGGCTCGATGGCCGCGTTGCGCAGCTCGGTGACGCCCTCGGCGAGGACGGCGGTGAGCAGCACCTGCTCGGTCGCGCCGACCGAGGGGTAGGGCAGCTCGATCTTGGTGCCGCGCAGGCGCTGCGGGGCGACCAGGTAGGTGCCCTGCGGGTGCTTCTCGATGGTGGCGCCGAACTGGCGCAGCACCTCGAAGTGGAAGTCGACCGGGCGCCCGCCGATGTCGCAGCCGCCCAGGCCCGGGATGAAGGCGTGGCCGAGGCGGTGCAGCAGCGGGCCGCAGAACAGGATCGGGATCCGCGAAGAGCCGGCGTGGGCGTCGATGTCGGCCACGTTGGCGCTCTCGACGTGCGAGGGGTCGAGGATCAGCTCGCCCTCCTCGTCACCGGTGCGCACGGTCACGCCGTGCAGCTGGAGCAGGCCGCGGACCACCTTGACGTCGCGGATGTCCGGGACGTTGCGCAGTCTGCTGGGGCCCTGGCCGAGCAGGGCGGCGACCATGGCCTTGGGGACCAGGTTCTTCGCACCGCGGACGCGGATCTCGCCTTCGAGCGGGTTTCCGCCGTGGACCAGCAGGACGTCGTCGGTCATCGTTCTCGCAATCCGGGGTGCCAGAGGAGTTGGGGTGGGGCTCCGGGAGAGAGCCGGTGGTGGACCGGTCGTACGGGCGCGTTCGGGCCCCCGGCGAAACCGAGTCGGCACCGTATAAGGGCGTCCACCAGACGTAGATGGTAGTAGGCGCGCCGACGGTTCCCGTGAGCCTCTCCCGTGATGGTGCTCTCCCCGGGCCCGCGGACGCCCGCCGGTGCGGCCGTACGGGTGTTCGTCGGGGGCGGCGGTTTCGGGCGTTGCGGTGTCCGGCCGGTGCGGTTCTGCGGGATCATGTGAGGCATGACGGCGGCCCATTCGCACGGAGGCCGGTCCCACACCGGCCGTCTGCTCGTCGCGACGCCCCTGCTCACCGATCCGAACTTCGCGCGGGCAGTGGTGCTCCTCCTCGACCACGACGCCGAGGGGGCGCTCGGCGTGGTCCTCAACCGGCCGACGCCGGTCGAGGTGGGCAGCGTGCTGGACGGCTGGGGCAGACTCGTCGGACAGCCGGCCGTGGTGTTCCAGGGCGGCCCGGTGGCGCTGGACTCGGCGCTCGGCCTCGCGGTGGCACCGGGGGAGCCGGGCAGCGGCGAGCCGCTGGGCTGGCGGCGGGTGCACGGCGCGATCGGGCTGGTGGACCTGGAGGCGCCGCCCGAGGTGCTGGCCGGGGAGCTGGGCAGCCTGCGGATCTTCGCCGGGTACGCCGGCTGGTCGCCGGGGCAGCTGGAGGCGGAGCTGGAGAGCGGCGCCTGGTACCTGGTGGACTGCGAGCCGGGGGACGTCTCCAGCCCCGAGCCGGAGCGGCTGTGGCGCTCGGTGCTGCGCCGCCAGCGCGGTCCGCTCGCCCTGCTGGCGACCTACCCGGACGATCCGACGATGAACTGAGCCGCGGCCCCGCGGCGCGACACTGGCCCGCTTTCCCGGGGCCCCCATAGACTTGGCACTCATGAGCACTCTTGAGCCCGAGCGCGGCCTCGGCACCGGCACCCTGGTCGAGCCCGTCCCGCAGGTGTCCCACGGGGACGGCGACCACGAGCGCTTCGCGCACTACGTCCAGAAGGACAAGATCATGGAGAGCGCGCTCTCCGGGTCTCCCGTGGTGGCGCTCTGCGGCAAGGTGTGGGTGCCCGGACGCGACCCGAAGAAGTACCCGGTCTGCCCGATGTGCAAGGAGATCTACGACGGCATCGGCAAGCCGCAGGGCGGCGACGGCGACAACAAGTAGTCGCGCCGTTCCGCACAGCGCCGTTGCACTGCGCCGTTTTGCATAGCACCGCGTTCGCGCAGTGGTCTATGCCAATCGCTCCGGGCGTGGGCAGGATGTCGGAATGGACCTCATTCCCGCACCTTCGCGTGCCGTCCGCCGCCCGGACGAGGACTACCCGCTCGACGCCGCCACCACGCTGACCGCCCCGCCCGCGCTGGCCGACGCCGAGCGCTGGCTGCGCGGCACGCTGTCCGCCGCCACCGGGCTGCCGTTCGGCCCGGGCCGGCCGGGCGCGGGCATCGAACTGGTCCGGGACAACGCGCTCGCCGCCGAGGCGTACCGGATCACGGTGCGCCCCGGCCACGCGCTGCTCGCCGCGGGCGGACCGGCGGGCGCGCTGTGGGGGGCGCAGACCCTGCGGCAGCTGCTCGGGCCGGACGCCTACCGCCGCGCGCCGCTGCGCCGCGAGGGCTGGGTGCTGCCCGGCGCCGACATCGAGGACGCCCCCCGGTTCGGCTGGCGCGGCGCGCTGCTCGACGTCGCCCGGCACTTCCTGCCCAAGTCGGACGTGCTGCGGTTCGTCGACCTGCTGGCCGCGCACAAGCTGAACGTGCTGCACCTGCACCTGACCGACGACCAGGGCTGGCGGGTGGAGATCAAGCGCTACCCGAGGCTGACCGGGCGCGGCTCCTGGCGGGAGCGCTCGATGGTCGGCTACCGGACCGGGCGGCGCCGCGACGACCGTCCGCACGGCGGCTACTACACCCAGGACGACCTGCGCGAGATCGTCGCGTACGCGGCCGCGCGCGGGGTGACCGTCGTCCCGGAGATCGACCTGCCCGGCCACACCCAGGCCGCCGTCGCCGCCTACCCCGAGCTGGGCAACACCGACGTGGTGGACACCGCCGCGCTCGGCGTCTGGACGGACTGGGGGGTGAGCCACCACGTGCTCAACGCCTCCGAGGAGACGCTGCGCTTCTTCGAGGGCGTGCTGGAGGAGGTCCTGGAGCTCTTCCCGTCCGAGTTCATCCACCTCGGCGGCGACGAGTGCCCCAAGGGGCAGTGGAAGGACAGCGCCGCCGCCCAGGCCCGGATACGCGAGCTGGGCCTGGCCAACGAGGACGAGCTGCAGAGCCACGTCATCCGGCACTTCGACCGCTGGCTGGCCGAGCGAGGCCGCCGGCTGATCGGCTGGGACGAGATCCTGGAAGGCGGGCCGGCCCCGGGCGCCGCGGTTTCTTCCTGGCGGGGCTTCGGCGGCGGGATCGCCGCCGCGCGGGCGGGGCACGACGTGGTGATGTGCCCCGAGCAGCACGTCTACTTCGACCACCGGCAGGCGGACGGGCCGGACGAGCCGATCCCGGTCGGCTTCGTGCGCACGCTGGAGGACGTCTACCGCTTCGAGCCGGTGCCGGGGCAGCTGGACGAGGCCGCGGCGCGGCACGTGATCGGCACCCAGGCCAACCTGTGGAGCGAGTTCGCGGACAGCGCGCGGGACATCGACTACCGGGCCTTCCCCCGGCTGGTCGCCTTCGCCGAGGTCGCCTGGTCCGAGCTGCCCGCCGAGCCGGCCGAGCGCGACTACGCCGGCTTCGAGCGGCGGCTGACGACGCACCTGAAGGCGCTGGACGCGCTCGGCGTCGAGTACCGCCCGGCCGACGGGCCGCTGCCCTGGCAGCGCCGGCCCGGTGTGGTCGGCCGACCGATCGACGGCCCGCCGCCGGTGCGCTGACCGCGACTGCCCGAGTGGCTCCCGGGAACTTCTGAGTGGTCGTCGGACGTCAAGAACAGATGAACATCTGCCCTGGCCTGGACCGGGTCGGGGCAGATACCGCCCGGTATCCGTCCCAAACGGGCAGTCCCGTTCACCGGCCCCGAAGTGATCATCGAGCATTGTGTGCCAGAGTTGCCCAACCCGGCCCGATCGCCCGTACCCTACGGGCCAGGCCGGGCTGCTGACGCGGACACCACGGCCCAAGGCCGCGGGCGGCAGGCGATCGATGAGCAAGTGGAGCACGGTGGGACCCAGGTGAACCGGACGATCATGCTGCCGGCCTCGCTCGACGAGGCCGTCGACGCGCTGGCCGCCGCCCCGGCCGCGGTACCGGTGGCCGGAGCCACCGACCTCATGGAAGCCGTCAACGCCGGACGGCTGCGCCCCGCCGCCCTGGTCGGCCTCGGCCGGATCACCGAACTGCGCGGCTGGCGCTACGAGGACGGCGGCACCGCCGTCCTCGGCGCCGGACTCACCCACGCCCGGATGGACCGCCCCGACTTCGCCGCGCTCATCCCCGCCCTCGCCGACGCCGCCCGCACCGCCGGCCCGCCGCAGGTCCGCAACGTCGGCACCCTCGGCGGCAACATCGTCACCGCCGCCCCGGCCGGCGACACCCTCCCGGTGCTCGCCGCCCTGGAGGCCACCGTCACCCTCGCCCGGGCCGGAGCCAGCCGCGAGGTGCCGGTCAGCCACCTGATCACCGGACTCGACCCGGTCCGCCCCGGCGAACTGCTCACCTGGGTGCGCGTCCCGCTGCTGCACGCCCCGCAGGTCTTCCTCAAGGCCACCGGCCGCAGCGGCCCGGCCCGCGCCACCGCCTCCGTCGCCCTCGTCCTCGACCCGGCCCGGCGCTCGGTGCGCTGCGCCGTCGGCGCCGTCGCCCCGGTGCCGCTGCGCCCGCTGGAGGCCGAGGCCTGGGTGGCCGGCTGCATCGACTGGGACGGCAGCCGGGAGATCGACCCGGCCGCGAACGCCGCCTTCGGCGAGTACGTGGCCACCGCGTGCGTCCCCGACAACTACGGTGCCGAAGGCTCCTGGGAGGCCGTCACCGAGGGGCCGACCGCAGCGGCCGTTCGGCTGCGGCGTACCGTAGCGGTGCTGGCCCGACGGGCACTGGGAAGGGCGCTGAAGTGACCACAGACCCCATCGAGACCCTGGACGCCGACCCGCTCGGCCTCTCCCCGCAGGTCAGCCGCGAGCTGCGCCCGTGCGCCTCCTACACGCTGCGGGTCAACGGTTTCGAACGGCCCGTCACCGACGCCTGGATCGGCGAGAGCCTGCTCTACGTGCTGCGCGAGCGGCTGGGCCTGGCCGGCGCCAAGGACGGCTGCGAGCAGGGCGAGTGCGGAGCCTGCTCGGTGCAGGTGGACGGCCAGCTGGTGGCCGGCTGCCTGGTGCCCGCCGCGCTCGCCGCGGACAGCGAGATCAACACCGTCGAGGGCCTGTCGGCCGCCGACGGCGCGAGCGACGTCCAGCAGGCGCTGGCCGCCTCCGGCGCCGTCCAGTGCGGCTACTGCACCCCCGGCATGGCGATGGCCGTGCACGACCTGCTCCAGCGCAACCACCGGCCCACCGAGGTCGAGGCCCGGCAGGCGCTCTGCGGCAACCTCTGCCGCTGCACCGGCTACAAGGGCGTGCTGGCCGCCGTCCAGACCGTCGCGGACGCCCGCGCGCTGGAGGCCGAGGAGGCGGAGGAGGCCGCGGCGCTCGCCGAGACCGCCGCCGCCCCCGCCCCGGAAGCCGCCGGACAGCCCGTCGAGGCGGTCGCCGAGGCGCCGCTCGTGGCCGCCGAGCCCGGGCCCGCCGTCGAGCCGCCGGTCTACACCGACGCCGACGCCTGGATCGAGCACGTCCCGCAGCAGCCCTTCGAGCCCCAGCCCTTCGAGGCCCAGTCCTTCGAGGCCCAGTCCTTCGAGGCCCAGCCCTTCGGGTCCCAACCCCTCGAAGCGCACCCGGCCCCGCAGCAGCCCGGGGCGCCGTACGGGGACGGGTCGGGCGGCTACGACACCGGCGTGTACGACACCACCGCCCTGACCCAGGTCCAGGGGGCCATCCCCGCCCAGACCACCGACGACCAGGTCTACTACCCGCCGCAGGGCTACCCCGAGCAGCCGTACCAGGGCACCCCCGCCCACGGCACCTACCTGCCCTACCCGGACGGCCACCAGCAGCAGACCGGCTACGACACCGGGTACGACGCCCCGGTCTACGAGACGACCCCCGCGCACGGCACCCCGCTGCCCGGCGAGGCCTTCGACGGCCCCGCCTTCGACGGCACGCCGCCGCACGGCACCCCGTACGCCGCCCCGGTCGAGGGCGTCCCGTACGGTGCCACCCCCGCCCACGGCATCCGGCTCCCCGAGGACGACCACGCATCATGACGTCGCCTACCGACATCGGCGCAGCACTCCAGCAGGACGGCGGCGAGGGCGGCGCACCGGAGCCGTTCGGTCTGGGCAGCTCCCCGCTGCGCAGCGACGCGCTGCCCAAGGCGCTCGGCATCTACCCGTACGCCGCCGACCTGTGGGCCGAGGGGCTGCTGTGGGGCGCGGTGCTGCGCTCGCCGCACCCGCACGCCCGGATCCGCGGCATCGACACCTCGGCCGCACTCGCGCTGCCCGGCGTGCACGCGGTGGTCACCGCCGCGGACCTGCCGCCCGGCCCGGACGGCGCCCCCGACGGCGCCCCGGCCGGCCCGGTCGTCGCCGACCGGCCGGTGCTGGCCTCCGGTGTGGTGCGCCACCACGGCGAGCCGATCGCCGCGGTGGCCGCCGACCACCCGGACACCGCCCGGCTGGCGGTCGGCCTGATCATGGTCGACTACGAGCCGCTGGAGGCCGTGACCGACCCCGAGCAGGCCTTCACCGCGCCGGCGCTGCACCCGGACGGCAACCTCTTCCGCCACCTGCCGCTGCGCACCGGGGACCCGGACGCGGTCGGCGAGATCGTCGTCGAGGGCCTCTACCAGGTCGGCCGGCAGGACCCGGCGCCGCTGGGCGCCGAGGCCGGGCTGGCCGTGCCGCGCCCGGACGGCGGTGTCGAGCTGCACCTGTCCTCCACCGACCCGCACGGCGACCGCGACCGCACCGCCGCCTGCCTCGGCCTGGAGCCCGACCGGGTCCGGCTGGTCGTCACCGGCGTGCCCGGCGCCACCACCGACCGCGAGGACCTCTCCTTCCAGGTCACCCTGGCGCTGCTGGCGCTGCGCACCGGACGCCCGGTGAAGATGACCCTCACCCGCGAGGAGTCCTTCCAGACCCACACCTCGCGCCATCCCGCGCTGCTGCGCTACCGCCACCACGCCGACGCCGACGGCACCCTGGTGAAGGTGGAGGCGCAGATCCTGCTGGACGGCGGCGCCTACGCGGACGTCTCCGCCGAGGCGCTGGCCGCCGCGACGGCGTTCTCGGTCGGCCCGTACGTCTGCCCGAACGTCTTCGTGGACGCCTGGGCGGTGCGCACCAACAACCCGCCGGCCGGGCGGATGCGCGGCGAGGGCGCGCTGCAGGCCTGCTTCGCGTACGAGTCGCAGCTGGACCAGCTGGCCGCCCGGGTGGGCGTGGACCCGGTGGAGATCCGCCGGCGCAACGCGATGTCCACCGGCGACCCGCTGCCCACCGGACAGGCCGTCACCTGCCCCGCGCCGGTGCTCGCCCTGCTGGACGCCGTCGCGGACGAGCCGCTGCCGGCCCTGCCGGTGGACGACCCGGACGCCGAGTGGCTGCTGCCCGGCGGGCCCGGTGGTGCGGGCGACCCGGCGGCGGTGCGGCGCGGCATCGGCTACGCCGTCGGCATGGTGCACATGCTGGGCGCCGAGGGCGAGGACGAGGTGTCCACCGCGACCGTGCGGGTCAGCGGGGACCACGCCACGGTGATCTGCGCGGCCGTCGACGCCGGGCAGGGCTTCGCCACACTGGCCCGGCAGATCGTGCAGACCGTGCTGGGCGTCAGCGAGGTCTACATCGCGCCGGCCGACAGCGACCAGTCGATCGCCGGGCCCTCCGCCCGCGGCCGGCACACCTGGGTCTCCGGCGGCGCGGTCGAGCGGGCCGCGCTGATGGTCCGCCACCAGTTGCTGCAGCCGATCGCGGCCAACTTCGGGATGTCGGCGGAGCTGCTGCAGATCGCCGACGGCAAGATCACCTCGTACGACGGGGTGCTCGGCATGCCGGTCGCCGAGGCGCTGGAGGGCAAGGAGCTCTGGGCCACCGCGCAGTGCCGCCCGCACCCCACCGAGCCGCTGGACGACGCCGGTCACGGCGACGCCTTCGTCTCCATCTCGTTCTGCGCGATGCGCGCGGTGGTGGACGTGGACATCGAGCTGGGCGCCGTGCGGGTGGTCGAGATGACGGTCGCCCAGGACGTCGGCCGGGCGCTGAACCCGCGCCAGATCGAGGACCGGATCGAGGCGGGCGTGGCCCAGGGCGTCGGCCTGGCGCTGCTGGAGGAGTTGCGCACCGAGGGCGGCGTGCTGCAGAACCCCTCGCTCACCGGCTACCGGCTGCCCACCGCGCTGGACACCCCGGAGGTGCGGATCGCCGCGCTGCTGGAGGAGCGCGACGTGGTCGCCCCCTTCGGTGCCAAGGCGGTCGGCGCCGTCCCCGCGGTGGTCGCCCCGGCGGCCGTCGCCGCGGCCGTCCGCGCCGCCACCGGGCTGCCGATCGGGCGGCTGCCGATCCGGGCGGAGGACGCCGTCACGGCCTGAGCGGAGAAATGCGGAAATGGAATTGCCGGTCGACCTTTCCGGGTCGACCGGCAATTCCTTTCCGGCGAGGCCGTGGCGGGAATTGAACCCGCGTGCACCGCTTTGCAGACGGTCCCCTGAGCCACTCGGGCACACGGCCAGTGAATTCATGGTGGCGGATCCGGGGGAAGGGGGTCAACGAAGTTTTGTAAATTCTGTATGGCAATGTGTGCTACGGTCGAAGACAGGTGGCGGCATTTCCGCCACCCCGGACGAGCGCGTCGTACCCGGTGACGACAAGACGGCGCAGTTCAGCGGCAATCCGGCCGCTGTGGACTGCGGAGGTGCGCCGTCATGGCCTGGCTCGTTCTGATCTTCTCGGGTCTCCTGGAGACCGTCTGGGCGGTCGCCCTGGAATCGTCCAAGGGTTTCTCCCGCCTCGTTCCCACCCTCGTCTTCGGTGTCGCACTGCTGTTCAGCATGGGCGGGCTGGCGTACGCGATGCGCACCATCCCGATCGGCACCGGGTACGCGGTCTGGGTCGGCATCGGCGCGGTCGGCACCGCGCTCTACGGCATGGCCGTCCTGGGGGACGCGGTGACCGCGGCCCGGATCGGCTGCCTGCTGCTGATCGTCTCCGGTGTGGTGGGCCTCAAGGTCCTGCACTGACCCGTCCGGCTCCGGCGGGGATCCAGGCTCTCTCTTTCCAGAGACCTAGGTCTCGGGACCGAGCCGATCGGCGACTCCGGTCAGGGGTCATCGGGGCGGACGGATCTTACGATGTTACGTATGACCACAGCCTCCCCCACCTCGGTCGACCCCGTACCGATACCCCTCGACGACGACCCCGGCGGCGGGGTGCTCAGCGGCCGCTACCGCGCGCTGACGCTGGGGATCGTCTCGGTGGTCCTGGTGATCGCCTTCGAGGCGACCGCCGTCAACACCGCGATGCCGACGGCGGCCCGCCAGCTGGACGGCCTCGGGCTGTACGCCTTCGCCTTCTCCGGCTACTTCACCACCACGCTGTTCGCCCTGGTCGTCTCCGGCCAGTGGTGCGACCGGCGCGGACCGCTGCAGCCGCTGTTCACCGGCATCGCGGTGTTCGGCGTCGGCCTCCTGGTGGCCGGGACGGCACCCGGGATGTGGGTGTTCGTGGCCGGGCGGGCGGTCCAGGGCCTGGGTGGCGGGCTGGTGATCGTCGCGCTGTACGTGGTGGTCGGCCGGGCCTATCCGGAGCGGCTGCGGCCGTCGGTGTTCGCGGCCTTCTCCTCCGCCTGGGTGCTGCCCTCGATCGTCGGCCCGCTGGTCGCCGGGGCGGTCACCCAGCACCTCGGCTGGCGCTGGGTGTTCCTGGCCGTGCCGGTGCTGATCCTGCTGCCGCTGGCCGTGATGGGCCCGGCGCTGGCCCGCTCCGAGCGCGAGCACCCGGTGGCCAAGGGCGCGGACTTCGACCGCCGGCGCACCCAGCTGGCCGCGATGGCGGCGCTCGGCGCCGGCCTGCTGCAGTACGCGGGCCAGCGCCGCGACCTGGTCGGGCTGCTCCCCGGGATCGCCGGGGCGGCACTGCTGGCGCCCGCGGTCCTGGGGCTGCTGCCGAAGCGCACCCTGCGGGCCGGGCGCGGGCTGCCGACGGTGATCCTGCTGCGCGGGGTCGCGGCGGGGGCGTTCTTCGCGGCGGAGGCCTTCATCCCGCTGATGATGACCACCCAGCGCGGCCTCTCGCCGACGCTGGCCGGGCTCACCCTGACCAGCGGCGGGCTGTCCTGGGCGCTGGGCTCCTGGCTGCAGGGCCGGCCGGGGGCCGAGCGCCACCGCGAGGCGATGATCCGGGTCGGCTTCGTGCTGACCACGCTGGCGATCGCGGGCGCCGCGCTGGTGCTGGTCCCGGAAGTGCCGGCCTGGGTGGCCGCGGTGGCCTGGGGGATCGGCGGCGTCGGGATGGGACTGGCCGTCGCGAGCATCAGCGTGCTGATGATGAAGCTCTCCGCGCCGGAGGACGCCGGCGCCAACTCGGCCGCGCTGCAGATGAGCGACGCGCTGGGCAACGTGCTGCTCACCGGCCTGGCCGGGGTGCTCTTCGCGGCTCTGGGCGGCGGCACCCTGGCGGCTGCCCACGGACAGGCGGAAGGCGCCGGCTCGCCCGGTGCCTTCGCGGTGATCCTGCTGGTGATGGCCGCGGTGGCGCTGCTCGGGGCGCTGCTCTCCGGCCGGGTCCGCACCCGGTCCTGAGGGTCAGCCGACGGCGGCGGTGGCGGCGGTGGAGGGGACCGGCGCCGCCGCCGGGGTGCCGAGGAAGGCCTCCCAGCCGCCCGTCGGGGACTGCCCCGGGGCGAGGGTCTGCAGCTTGCGCAGCACCGCCGGGTCCTGGGCGTCCAGCCAGTCGACCAGCTGGCGGAAGGAGACCAGCCGGACCTCCGGCTTGGCCGCGATGGCCTTGAGGACGTCCTCGACGGCGTTCATGTAGATGCCGCCGTTCCAC
The DNA here is from genome assembly GCF_055560835.1 of Kitasatospora sp. NPDC023120. Classification (NCBI taxonomy): domain Bacteria; kingdom Bacillati; phylum Actinomycetota; class Actinomycetes; order Kitasatosporales; family Streptomycetaceae; genus Kitasatospora; species Kitasatospora sp. NPDC023120. The sequence continues at coordinate 60,700 of NZ_JBVHHY010000013.1, forward strand.
TCCTCGAAGTGGTTGCCGATGATGTACGGCGCCCGGTTGCCGTTGTAGGTGCGGTCGAAGCCCATCAGGTAGGCGTCGCGGGCCTGGGCCTGGAAGCCGGGGTGGAGCGCCGGGTCGGCCTTGGTGTTGGGGCCGCACTGGTTGTACATGATGTTGTAGTCCATCGAGAGCACCTGGAAGGTGTGCCCGGGGAAGGGGATGGACTGCAGCGGGAGGTCCCACAGCGCGCCGCCCTGGATCTTCTGCGGCCACACCTGGGTGCCGCTGCCGCTGCTGTCGTAGCGCCAGCCGCGCTTGACCGCGGTGGGCAGCAGGTTGCGCTGCCCCTCCAGGCAGGGGGTGCGGCTGCCGATCAGCTCCTTGCGGTAGTCGAAGGGCAGCGCCGGGAGGTCGGTGAAGCCGGTGTTGGTGCGCCAGTTCGTCACGAAGTCCATCGCCTGCTGGATCTCGCTGTCCCACTCCTCGGGGGACCACTTCCCGACGCCGGTGGAGCCGCAGAAGTGGCCGTTGAAGTGGGTGCCGATCTCGTGGCCCTCCAGCCAGGCCGCGTGCAGGTTCTCCAGGGTGTCGCGGATGTGCTGGTCGCTCAGGTAGCCGATGTCGGAGGCGCCGGCCTTGTGCTGCGGCGGGCGGTAGAGGTCCTTCCTGGACTCGGGCAGCAGGTAGAGGCCGCTGAGGAAGAAGGTCATCTTCGCGTCGTGCTCCCGGGCCAGCCGGCGGAAGCGGGCGAACAGGCCGTTGTCGAGCTCGCCCGCGCCGTCCCAGGAGAAGACCACGAACTGCGGCGGGCGCTGCCCGGGCTGCAGCCGCTCGGGGATGGGCTGGAGCGGCTGGGCGCCGGTGTCGGAGGTGGAGCCGTCGCCGATCAGGACGGCCTGCGGCTTGGGGGCCGGGGCCGGGGTGGGGGTGGTGCTCGGCCCGCCGTCCGCGCCGATGGGGGCGGCGGAACCGGCCACCCGCTCCCCGTCCGTGGCGTGGTTGCTGCCGCAGCCGGTCGCGAGCGTGGCGGCGGTGGCGGCGCCGGCCGCCAGCAGGGTGCGGCGGGAGAGAGCATCCATGATCACTCCGTTCATGAGGCGTTCAGCAGCGTGCGGGAGTGTGGGGTCCGGTCGCACGGACGGAGGATCGAACCCGTGACCGCGTCAGCATGGCATGCGGTCGGAGACGGTCTAAGAGGCACAGCGGACGGTCCCAAGTGATCGCTCGAACGCCGCAACCGATCCGGTCCGTAGAACCGTCGGTAGGTCGTGTCGGGCGTGTTCCCGCGACGGTCGCTGCCGGGGGAGGGGCGTCGCGCTCCGCGACCGGGCGGCCACCGGGCGCACGGAAAGGGCCGACACCCCTGCCGATCGGGGGGTGTCGGTACGACCGTCGTATGGACGTGCCCTACAGTCCCATCCGGTTGAATTGTTCCCAGGAAACTCCCAGGAAGCGGAGATTCCGTCGGCAGAGGGGAGCGCCCGTGGGCGTCCAGCAGAGCAGGGGGCCCTGGCCGGGCACCCTGGCGGCGGGAGCCGCGCTGGTGCTCGGTGCCTGGCTGCTGCACGACGGCGGCTCGCCGGTGCTGCCCCCCGCCCCGGGGACCGGCCAGGCCCAGGCGGGCATCGCGCCGGTCTCCGTCGTCCCGCCGCTCGGGCCGTCCGCGCCGACCAGGATCCGCATCCCGTCCGTCCGGCTGGACGCCCCGGTCACCGCGCTCGGACTGGACGCCGACGGCCGCCTGCAGGCCCCGCCCGAGGCGGACCGGAACCTGGCGGGCTGGTACCGCGGCGGGGCCAGCCCCGGCGAGCGCGGCACCGCGATCCTCGCGGGGCACGTGGACAACAAGTCCGGTCCGGCCGTCTTCTACCATCTGGGAGCGCTCCGGCGGGGGGACCGGATCGAGATCGCCAGGGCGGACGGCGCCACCGCCGTCTACCAGCTGTACGCCATCGAAGTGCACGACCGAAAGGACTTCCCGGACGACCGGGTCTACCGTCAGGCCGCTGACGCGCAGCTGCGGGTGATCACCTGTGGCGGCGCCTACAGCGAGGAACACGGCTACGAGGGCAACGTCGTCGCCTACGGTTTCCTGGCCGACACCACCCGGCCGGGCAAAGCCGCATGAGCACGATCACCCTCGCCACCCGCTGGAACCCGATCGACTGGCCGCTCACCGAGGGCCGGATCCCGCACGCCGTCCTGGTGCTCGGCTGGGCGGCGCTGTTCGCGCTCGCCGTCGGCCGCGGCCGGAGCTGGTGGCGGGTCCGCCTGCCCGCCGCGCTGTTCACCGCGGCCGGGCTCAGCCTGCTGCTCGAGGTCGTGGTCGACGGCTGGTGGCACCCCTTCCCGGAGGGCACGCCCGAGTACGTCACCCGGTGGATAGCCATCGCCCTGCTCGGGTTCTGCCTGGCCGGCTACCGGATGCGCCGGCTCACCTGGCGGCGCCGCGGCATCGCGCTCGGGCTGAGCGGGCTGGTGCTGCTGATGGCCGCCTCCGAGGTCAACATCGGCTTCGGGCAGTTCCCGAGCGGGCGCGTGATGCTGGCGCCGTGGCTGACCAAGACCGACGGGCTGGTCCCCAGGGTCGACCAGACCGTGGCCGCCCCCCCGGACAAGGTGCTCGACGAGGTCTGGCAGCCCCCCGCGGACCTGCCGGCCAAGGGCACCGTCTCGGTGGTGCCGATCCCCGGCCTCCGGTCCGGTTTCAAGGCCCGCGACGCCTACGTCTACCTCCCGCCCGCCTACCAGGCCACCCCGCGGCCGCTGCTGCCGGTGGTCGTCATGCTCACCGGCCAGCCCGGGCAGCCGGGGGACTGGGTGCTCTCCGGGCAGATCAACGAGGTGCTGGACGCGTTCGCCGCGAAGCACGGCGGCCTCGCGCCGATCGTCGTGATGCCCGATGCCAACGGCTCCACCTGGGGCAACTCGCTCTGCCTGGACTCCAAGATCGCCAAGACGCAGACCTACCTGGCGTCGGACGTCCCGTTCTGGATCCACCAGAACCTGCAGACCGCCACCGGCCGGAAGTCCTGGGCGATCGGCGGCGCCTCGATGGGCGGCACCTGCGCGCTCCAGCTCGGGGTCAACGCACCCGACGTGTACGGCACCGTCCTCGACATGTCCGGGCAGGAGGAGCCGACCCTCGGCACCCGCGAGCAGACCGTCAAGGCCGCGTTCGGCGGGGACGGGAAGAAGTTCGACGCGGTCGACCCGCTGCAGGTGATGGCCCGCAAGAAGTTCCCGGACACCAACGTCGCGCTGCTCGTCGGCGAGACCGACGACGAGTTCAAGCCGCAGATGGAGAAGGTCTACCAGGCCGTACAGGGGGCTGGGATGAAGGCGAAGTTCGAACTGATGCCGGGCGGCCACGGCTGGGTGGTCTTCCGCCCCGGCATCGTCCAGCAGATCCCGTGGCTCGCCCAGCAGACCGGGCTGACCCGGTGACCGGGGCCGGTGCCGCGGTCACCGCCGTCGGCGCCGTCGGCGAGCGCGAGGAGAAGCCGGCGCGGGTCGTCGTCCAACGGGGGACGCAGCGCGGCACGCAGCCCGGGCCGCAGGCCGGCACCGACCAGGGCACGGACCGCGCACCCGTCACCCGGACGCCGGAGCCGCGCCCGCAGCGGGTGCGGCGGGCGGCCCGGGCGCTCGGCTCCCGGCTGCGCGCCGCACCGCTGACGCTGACCCTGCTCGCCGGGCTCTGGCTGCTCGGCGCGGCCACCGGCAGTCTGCGCCACGGGCCGTCCGAGCGGCTGCTGGACCGGGCCGGGATCGGCCTGCCCACGCTCGCCGAGGGGCACTGGTGGACGCCGGTCACCTCGATGGCCTGGTGCTCCGGCACCGGCGCGTACGTGTCCACCAGCCTGCTGCTGCTCCTGGTCGGCCCGGCCGCCGAGCACCGGCTCGGCCGGCTGCGCACCCTCGCGGTGCTGGTCGGCGGGCAGGTCGTCGGCACCCTGCTGGGCACCGGGCTGGTCGAGCTCGGCTCCTCGGCCGGGGAGCAGTGGACCGCCTCGGTGGCCGACCAGATCTCGGTCGGTCCCGGCGTCGGCCTGTTCGCGCTGGCCGGGGTGCTCGGGTACCGGCTCACCGTGCTCTGGCGCCGCCGGCTGCACCTGCTGGTGCTGCTCGTCCCGCTGGTCATGACGCTGTACGTCGGCCACCTGCAGAGCGTCCAGCGGTGCGCCGCCGCGCTCGCCGGGCTCGCCGCGGGCGCGCTGCTCAGCCGCGGCCGCCCGTACCTGCGCTCGCACCGCTCCTCGCACTCCGAGACCCGGGTGCTGGTCGCGATCTGCCTGGTCGCCGCCGCCTGCGGGCCGCTGATCGCCTCGCTGTACGACAACGCCAGCGGGCCGTTCAACACCTTCTCCGAGCTGTACTTCTCACACCGGCTCAGCCCGGACGAGGTCGCCGAGTTCTGCTCGCTCTCGGCGCACGACTGCGCCCGCGCGCACGCCGTCGTCCGGATCTTCGACACCCCCGGCCGGCTGATGGCCGCGCTGTTCCCGGCGCTGCTGCTGGTGCTCGCCGAGGGGCTGCGCCGGGGGCTGCGGTTCGCCTGGCTGGTGACCGTCGCCACCGAACTGCTCTGGGTGGGGCTGCTGGGCTGGCTGTACCTGGACACCGGGCCGGACAGTCAGGACCTGGTGCAGTACTTCGTCGAGGCGATGCTGCTGCCGCTGCTGACGACCGGTCTGCTGCTCGTCACCCGCAAGCGGTTCGGGCTGCGGCTGTCCGGCCGCTCGGTGCGCCGGCTCGCGGTGGTGCTCGGCGGCGCGGCGCTCCTCTCCTCCGTCGCGTACGTCGGGCTCGGGCGGCTGGTCGCCGACCAGTTCGAGCCGGGGGCGACGGTGCGCCGGCTGCTGAACGGGCTGCCGGCGCAGTTCCTGCCGCCCGCGTACAACGATCTGACGCCGGACTACCCGATCGCGGTCGGGCCGCTGGCGCGCTTCCTGGAGACGTACTGCGGGCTCGCGTTCTGGGTGGTGGCGCTGGCGGCGCTGCTGTCGGCCTTCCGCCGCCCGGTGCTGCACACCGACGCCGAGGCGGTCGCCCGGGCCAGGGCGCTGCTGACCGAGCACGGCGGCGGGACGCTGTCGTTCATCACCACCTGGGACGGCAACCACTACTGGTTCGACGAGCAGGGCCGGGCGGCCGTCGCCTACCGGGTCGTCGGCACCGTCGCGCTGACCACCGGCGACCCGTTCGGCGCGCCGGAGGACCGGGCCCGGGCGGTGGCCGGCTTCGCCCGGTACTGCGACGCGCGCGGCTGGACGCCGTGCTTCTACAGCGTCTGCGGGCAGACCAGGGAGGCCGCCGCCCGGCTCGGCTGGCGCTCGGTGCAGGTCGCCGAGGACACCGTGGTCGCGCTGCCCGAGCTGGCCTTCACCGGCCGCAAGTGGCAGGACATCCGCACCGCCCTCAACAAGGCCGGCAAGCAGGGCATCACCGCGGAGTGGTGGGCGTACCACGAGGCGCCGCTCGCCCTGCGGGACCAGATCCGGGCGATCTCCGAGGAGTGGGTCTCGGAGAAGGGCCTGCCCGAGATGGGCTTCACGCTCGGCGGGCTGGAGGAGCTGGACGACCCGGACGTCCGGGTGCTGGTCGCGGTGGACGAACAGCGGGTCGTGCACGGGCTGACCAGCTGGATGCCGGTGTACGAGGACGGCGTGCCGGTCGGCTGGACGCTGGACTTCATGCGTCGGCGCTCGGACGGCTTCCGCGGCGTCAGCGAGTTCCTGATCGCCTCGGCCGCGCTCGGCTTCAAGGAGGAGGGCGCGCGCTTCCTGTCGCTGTCCGGCGCGCCGCTGGCCCGCACCGGGCAGGACGAGGAGCCCACCGGGCTGCAGCGGATGCTGGACTGGATGGGCAGGGTGCTGGAGCCGGTGTACGGCTTCCGCTCGCTGCTCGCGTTCAAGGCGAAGTTCCAGCCGGAGTACCGCCCGATGTACATGGCCTACCCCGACCCGGCCGCGCTGCCCGGCATCACCAGGGCGATCGGCAAGGCGTACCTGCCGCACCTCACGGCGGCGCAGGGCGTCCGGCTGATGCGCAAGCTGTCGGGCTGAGGGGCGAGCGGGCGAGCGG